>NZ_DKTN01000014.1:0-65223 GCF_002473065.1 Limnobacter sp. UBA7229
AGTTTTCGGGCAGCGGTGACCCTTGAAGCTCAGCTCCCAAATCACACCGATCCGGTGCCACACAAGCAACCCACGTCGAATTGGCAATAGACGCCAGCGCAAGACGCATCTCGCGTGTTCGACAGAAAAAATTTGGATGATTTCCCGAGAAACCGGGAGAAGAATGGTGCCGCTTGTCGGATTCGAACTGACGACCTACCGCTTACAAGGCGGTTGCTCTACCAACTGAGCTAAAGCGGCACTTAAGAGAAGCGCTATTTTACTCGAGTCAGATGATTTTTTTTCTTCTGCCCGGGTTTTTTTGGTGTTTTTTCATCAGATTTATCTGATTTAGCCACAGACAAAGGCTGCGGGTCATCAGAGGCGCCCGAAACCGAACGTAAACCAGCTGGCTTGTCATCAGGATCGGTTGAAACGGGCTCATCCTCTTCATCAAGAATGAATTGCACCGCCTCGTTTCCGTCACCCTCAATTTCTGCCAATGGCTTTGATACTTCAAAAGCCATGCCATGCCCATTCTCACGCGCATAAATCGCACTGATTTGTTCAATTGGCACAAAAATTTCGCGAACTACCCCGCCAAATCGGGCTTCAAATTCAATCGCCGTATTGCCAAGGCTTAATTTGTTGGTGGCCAAGGGAGACGTGTTCAGCACAATCTCCCCGGCTTTTACAAATTCTTTCGGCACTTGAGTTTTCTCATTCACAGCCACGGCGAGGTAAGGCGTGTAGCCATTGTCGACACACCATTCGTGAATGGCTCGAATCAAATAAGGCTTTGTAGATACTTCAGTCACTGCTTTTTCCTCGACGTGTCCGGATGGCTACTCGGTGAGTATCCAATTAACGACGCATTACCTTTTCTGAAGGTGTCAATGCATCAATAAATGCAGGCTTCGCGAAAATACGTTCGGCATACTTCATCAATGGCGCAGCAGACTTGGGCAGTTCAATACCATAGTGCTCCAAACGCCACAGCAAGGGTGCCAAAGCAACATCAAGCATCGAGAACTCTTCGCCCAGCATGTATTTGCTTTTCACAAACACCGGGGCCAGTTGGGTGAGCTGCTCACGAATTGCCGACTTGGCTTTGTCCATGGCCTTGGGGTTACCTGCTTTTTCCAACACGCTCACATGTTGAAACAGTTCACGCTCAAAATTGAACAGGAACAAGCGAGTACGTGCGCGCATCACCGGGTCTGCTGGCATCAATTGGGGATGAGGAAAACGCTCATCAATGTACTCGTTGATAATGTTTGACTCGTACAAAATCAAATCGCGTTCAACCAGAATTGGCACCTGGCTGTAGGGGTTCATCACACTGATGTCATCAGGCCGATTGAACAAGTCAATGTCCTTGATCTCGAAATCCATGCCTTTTTCATGCAAAACAAACCGGCAACGCTGAGAAAACGGGCAGGTTGTTCCAGAGTAAAGAACCATCATAATGTTGTCATCCCAAAACAAAAAATGGCCGGGGCGAGCAAACACCCCAGCCTGTACATGATTAAGCCAAAAAGCTTACTTGATGTCTTTCCAGTAAGCAGCGTTCAAGCGCCACGCAAAAATGGTAAACACGCCAAAGAACAACAACACGATTACGCCCAACTTGAAGCGGTCTTCGCGCACCGGCTCTGCCATGAACACCAGGAAACTGGTGAGATCGGCCATGGCCTGATCGTATTCCACCTGGGTCATGGTGCCTGGCTTGGTCAACTCAAAGCCAACAAACTGCTGAACCGTACCTTCCTTGCCATAACCGGCAGGCACTTCTTCGTACTTGGCTACTTGCTCACCCTGTAGTTCCCACAACACATGGGGCATGCCCACGTTTGGGAAGGCCATGTTGTTCCAGCCAGTTGGCTTGGAGGGGTCACGGTAATAAGTACGCAGGTAGGTGTAAATGTAATCAGCACCAGGACCATTCGCAGAAGCACGTGAACGTGCAATCAGCGACAGGTCGGGCGGTGCAGCACCAAACCATTTCTTGGCATCTTTTGGATCCATTGAAATATTCATGGTGTCGCCCACGTTGTCGGTGGCAAACATCAGGTTTTCCTTGATCTGCTCATCGGTCAAACCAATGTCGCGCAAGCGGTTGTAACGCATGCTTTCAGCAGAGTGGCAATTCAAACAGTAATTGGAAAACAACTTGGCACCGCGTTGAAGCGCGGCCAGGTCGTTCGTCAAGTCAGGCGCTGTGTCCAGTGGGTAATTACTGCCCGCACCGAAAACCAGTGAGGGAACAAGCGCCAACAAAGCCAGTAGTTTTTTCATCATTTAATCCTATCTTCTCCAGTTCGTCGTCCAGTCAGCTTGGTGCGCATGCTTAGTGCGGTTGAAACACAACACGGTCAGGCACAGGCTTGAAGGTGCCCAGCTTTGACCACCAAGGCATTGCCAGGAAGAACAGGAAGTAGTACAGGGTACCAATCTGGGAAACGATTTGGCCAATGTCTGATGGTGGCTTCACACCCAGATAGCCCAACACGATGAAGTTGATTACGAACACCGCGTATATCCACTTGTGCAGCGCTGGGCGATAACGGATTGACTTCACCTTGCTCTTGTCCAGCCATGGCAGGAAGAACAGGATAACAACCGCGCCACCCATGGCCACTACACCCCAGAACTTCGCATCCAGACCCAGGAACGGGAATGTGATGGCACGAAGAATGGAATAGAACGGTGTGAAGTACCAAACGGGAGCGATGTGCGCCGGTGTTTTCAACGGGTCAGCTGGAATGAAGTTGTTGTATTCCAGGAAGTAACCACCCATTTCAGGCGCGAAAAACACAATGGCAGAAAACACCATCAGGAACACGCCCACACCCAAAATGTCATGCACGGTGTAGTAAGGGTGGAAAGGAATGCCGTCCAGAGGCTTGCCGTTGGCATCCTTCTTTTCCTTGATTTCAACGCCGTCAGGATTGTTGGAACCCACTTCGTGCAAAGCCACCAAGTGCGCAGCCACCAGACCCAGCAACACCAAAGGAATGGCGATCACGTGGAAGGAGAAGAAACGGTTCAGAGTTGCATCGGAAACCACATAGTCACCGCGAATCCAGATGGCCAGATCAGGACCAATCACCGGAATTGCAGAGAACAGGTTCACGATCACCTGTGCACCCCAGTAGCTCATTTGGCCCCATGGCAACAAGTAACCAAAGAAAGCCTCAGCCATCAGACACAGGAAAATTGCAACACCAAAAATCCAGATCAGCTCACGGGGCTTGCGATAAGAACCATACAACAGGCCACGCATCATGTGCAGGTAAACCACCACGAAGAACATGGAAGCGCCGGTGGAATGCATGTAACGCACCAGCCAGCCCCACGGTACATCGCGCATGATGTACTCAACGGACTGGAAAGCTTTTGCCGCATCTGGTTTGTAGTGCATGACCAGGAAAATACCGGTCACGATCTGGATGACCAACACCAGCAAGGCCAGTGAGCCAAAAAAGTACCAGAAGTTGAAGTTTTTGGGCGCATAGTACTCGGACAAATGCGCTTTGTAGGTCGAGGTCAGGGGGAAACGCTGGTCAATCCAGCCCAACACGCCTGTTGTTTCGACTTTTTTGTCTGCCGCCATAATTACTACTCCTCGCTCTCAGATGTCAGGCGTTGTTCTCGTCTACACCGATCAACAACTTGGTGTCTGACAAATATTTGTGGGGTGGCACTTCCAGGTTGTCCGGTGCAGGTTTTCCAGCGTAAACGCGGCCAGCCAGGTCAAACGTTGAACCATGACAAGGGCAAAAGAAGCCGCCTTGCCAGTCATCGGGCAGGCTTGGCTGGGGACCGGGTTCAAAACGGGCGGAAGGCGAGCAGCCCAGGTGAGAGCAAATGCCCACTGCAACCAGATATTCTGGCTTGATGGAGCGGTGGGGATTGCGTGCGTACTCGGGGGTCAACTGGTCGGGGCTGCGCTCGGAATTCGGGTCAGCCAACTGGTCATCCAGCTTTGGCAGTGCTTCCACCACGGCTGAGTCGCGACGAACAACCCAAACTGGCTTTCCACGCCATTCGACAGTTTTCATGTCGCCTGGCTGCATGCCAGAAATATCAAGCTCAACTGGCGCACCGGCTGCTTTCGCGCGCTCGGAGGGTGCCATTGAAGTCAGAAACGCGCCACCAGTTGCCGCAGCCGCTACACCACCCGCTGCGCCGCAAGCGATCATCCATACGCGACGTTCTTTGTCTACAGGTTGATTATTGCTCATCAAAATAACCCCGAAAGTAAAATCCAGTGATCCATGCAACCGGAGATTGTACCCCACCAAGCTTAAAACAAGGAACAGTTTTGGGGAGAATTTCCATCAAATGCTGAGTGGACAGAAACATTTGCGGCCATACATTAGAAAACATCTAAACCGCAACGAACAAATCACGGAAAATCACTTCAATACCATAGCGTTGTGCAATCCATTCGCCCAGGGCCTTTACACCGCAACGTTCCGTGGCATGGTGACCGGCACCCAGCAAGCTGACATTGCATTCACGGGCCACATGCACGGCAGGCTCGGACAACTCACCAGTCAAGTACAAATCGGCGCCCTGCAAAGCCGCCTCCTCTACATAACCGGGTGCCCCGCCAGTGCACCAGGCCACGGTCGTCACCTTGCGCTCAGGGTCGCTGTTCCCTTCCACTTGAACATGGTGGCCCAATACACTGCTTACCTGCTGAACCAGTTCACTCAGAGGCTGAGGCTTCGGGAGCACACCCAGATGAACCAAACCCTTGTCGCCCACCACACGGGTGCTGGGCCAACCCAACATTTTGCCCAATTGGGCGTTGTTGCCCAGCTCTGGGTGTTTGTCCAGCGGCAAGTGGTAAGCAAACACGTTCAAATCATGAGCCAGCGCCAACTGCAGGCGTTCTTTGCGAAACCCTGTCACCACTTGGGGGTCACCTTTCCACATCAGGCCATGGTGTACCAAAATCGCATCGGCATTCAGCTCAACCGCCAGCTCAATCAGCTCCCTGGATGCGGTGACACCCGTCAACAGCCGTTGAATACGGGGCCTGCCTTCCAACTGCAGCCCATTTGGGCAATAATCTGACATGCGAGCCTGATCCAGCAATTCCCGCAAATCATGTTCCAGCACATTCCGATCCACTGAAGCCAACGGCGCACCCCTGCATTCTTGATATGTTGAAAAAACTCTGGCTGACCTTTGCTCAGGCCTTAACCGTACTTCTTGCATTGTATTTCATCACCGAAGTACTACGCCCAGAGTGGGTACCCAACTGGCTGCAAAAGCCGGCTTATCAAACAGCCCAGCCCGAAGGTGTGGCTGGCTACCGCCATGCCGTGGACACCGCCATGCCAGCCGTGGTGAATATTTTTACCAGCAAACGCGCAAACAACTTGCCCAAGCACCCATTTTTCGAAGACCCGGAAATTCGTAAATTTTTCGGCGATGAACTAGAGGAACAGTTTGAGCAAGAAGAGCAAGCCTCTAGCCTGGGCTCGGGCGTCATTGTGAACAGCGACGGTTTGATTGTGACCAACCAGCACGTGGTTGAAGCAGCTGATGAAATTGAAGTCAGTCTGAACGACGGAAGAACAACCAAAGCTGAGCTGGTGGGAACTGACCCTGAAACCGATCTTGCCGTGCTTCGAATCAAACTCGATAACCTGCCCAGCCTGAAATTTGCCGCCGATGAAACAGTGCGGGTGGGCGATGTGGTGCTGGCCATGGGCAATCCTTTCGGTGTGGGCCAAACCGTGACCATGGGCATTGTGAGTGCGCTGGGTCGAAACCACGTCGGCATTAACACGTTCGAGAACTTCATTCAAACCGATGCAGCCATTAACCCCGGCAACTCCGGCGGAGCGCTTGTGGATACCGCAGGCAATCTGCTGGGGATCAACACGGCCATTTACAGTCGCTCGGGAGGCTCATTGGGTATTGGCTTTGCCATCCCGGCCAAAACCGTTCAAGGCGTGTTGAACCAGATTGTGCGCACCGGCACGGTGACTCGTGGTTACATTGGTGTGGAGCAACAAAACATCACCGAAGAACTGGCCTCGGCATTTGATTTACCGCAAAAAGACGGTGTGATTATTGCGGGTATTGTGAAAGATGGCCCCGCGGACAAGGCTGGCCTGAAAGTGGGCGATATTCTGCTGAAGCTGGACGACAAAAAAATTACTGACACCACACAGATGTTGAACCAGATTGCGGCTTACGCACCAGGTGACAAAAAATCAGTGGAATTGTTGCGTGACGGCAAAACCGAGACCGTCATGATTGAGATTGGCGTGCGCCCAAAGCCTGGTGACTTTTTGAAACGGCCTTGATACATCATCAAGGCCAACCCGCCTGGCTTATGCTCTGATTTATTCCAGAATTTGCTGACGTTGTTTGCCGATAATTTTGGCAAACAGAATACCCACCTCGTACAAAATACAAATGGGAATGGCAAGAAACAGCTGTGACATCACATCGGGCGGTGTCACGATGGCAGCAATTACAAAAGCCGCCACAATCACATACCCACGAATTTCCACCAGTTTTTCTACGGTAACCACACCCAGGTACACCAACACCACCACCACAATGGGCACCTCGAAGGTCATGCCGAAAGCCATGAACATGGTCAGCACGAAGCTCATGTAGGCTTCAATGTCAGGTGCTGGCGTGATGCTTTGCGGGGCGAAATCGTTGATGAAGGCAAACACCTTGCCAAACACAATGAAATGACAAAAAGCAATGCCCACGAGAAACAGCACTGTGCTGGAAAAAATAATGGGCAAAGCCATTTTTTTCTCGTGTTGATACAAACCAGGCGCAATGAAGGCCCAGGCTTGATACAACAAGATGGGCAGAGAAATGACAAAGGCCACCATGGCAGTTAATTTCACGGGCACCATGAAGGGTGTGATCACGCCCGTGGCAATCATCTTGGTGCCTTCGGGCAGAGCGCTTTGAATGGGCAAGGCCAACAAATCAAAAATGTAAGCTGCACCCGGGTAGGCCATCAAGGCCACAAACACAATCAAAAAACCAACCACTGCGCGCAACAAACGATCGCGCAGTTCGACCAGGTGACTGACAAAATTTTCTTGCTGACTCATTACCCATGCACCTTGTTATTTGGCCTCTACCTTGGGGGCAGGCCCCACGGGTTGCGCTGGCGCTGGCTCTTCCGCCTTGGGCGGAGATTGTGTGTTTGAATTGACGGTAGCCACGGCGGCCGGCTTGCTACTCTCAAGCTCCGCAATGTCATCTTCGATTGATTTCACGGATTTGTTCAAATCCGCCTCAGTGTCTCGCAAGGTGGTTTGAACGTCACCCTCAACCTTACGGGCAGCAGTCTGCATTTCTGCCTGCAGCTTGCGCAACTCGTCGATTTCCATTTCCCGATTGATCTCAGACTTCACGTCACTGACGTAACGTTGGGCCTTGCCCAACAAATGACCAACCGTTTTGGCCACCTTGGGCAGTTTTTCAGGACCTATCACCAGCAGCGCGATCACTGCGATGATAAGCATTTCCGAGAAAGCAATGTCGAACATGCTGCGCGCCGCAAAAAGGGGAAATTAACTGGAAGATTTCTCTTTGGCTTCGACGTCGATCGTGTCCGACTTCTTGCTGCTGTCGTCGGCCAATTTGGCGGCATTTTGCTCACCTTCCGAACCACCCTCTTTCATGCCATCCTTGAAACCTTTCACTGCACCACCCAGATCGGAACCGATGTTGCGCAATTTCTTGGTGCCAAACACCAACATCACGATGACCAGCACTATCACCCAGTGCCAAATGCTAAATGAACCCATGACTTACTCCTGATATGTTTTTCGTGTCTCGTTGCGTTACAAGGCAGGCATGCCGAGCATAACGCCCAATGGTTTATCACCACCAAGTATGTGCGCATGAACATGATACACCTCTTGGCAACCTACCCTTCCAGTGTTCACGATGGTTCTAAAACCGTCATGACACCCTTCTTGCCTGGCCAATTGACCCGCAATGGTCATTATTTTTCCCATCACGGGAATGTCTTCTTCGGTGGCATCGGCCAGCGTGGGAATGTGCTTTTTCGGAATAATCAGAAAGTGCACTGGCGCAGCCGGCTTGATGTCGTGAAACGCGAGGATATCCTCGTCTTCGTATACTTTTCTGCTAGGGATTTCCCCAGCGACAATTTTGCAGAAAATGCAGTCTGACATTTCTTGTTCCTTTCGCGTGAATTTACTGGGGCCGATTGGCCTTCTCAACCAAACCAGACAAACCCATGCGACGGTCCAGTTCGGCCAGCACATCGGCAGCAGTCAAACCGTGCCAACCCAGCAAGACCAGGCTGTGAAACCACAAATCGGCTGTTTCAGCGATCACTTTGGCGGAGTCTTGATCTTTAGACGCCATCACCAGTTCGCAAGACTCCTCACCGATCTTTTTCAGGATCGCGTCCTGCCCCTTGTGGTGCAACTTCGCCACATAGGATTGCTCAGGGCTGGCTTGCTTGCGTGCTTCCAGCACCTGGGTCAAACGCTCGAGCAAATCTCCAGACGCTTTTTCAAGGTCAGCCATGCTTGTTCATTCCTTATTTTTGCCGTACATGTCGGAAGGGTTTTTCAGCACAGGGTCTTTGGCAACCCACTTGGGCTTTTCACCCTGCACACCTTCCAGCGCGTAATAAAAGCAGCTTTCACGGCCCGTGTGGCAAGCAATACCGCCTACTTGCTCCACCATCAGCACCAGCACATCACCATCACAGTCCAGGCGAATCTCCTTCACCTTCTGCTGGTTGCCCGATTCCTCACCTTTGTGCCACAGTTTACCGCGCGAACGTGAAAAATACGTTGCAAAACCAGTGCTGGCTGTAATTTCGAGTGCCTCGCGGTTCATCCAGGCGACCATCAACACGCGTTTGCTGAGGTGGTCTTGTGCAACCACACTCACCAAACCCTTGTCATCAAAACTGACACTGTCCAGCCAATTTTCTGTAATTACTACATCCTTGCTCATGGCGAATGCCCCTTTACAGCCGAACTGTAATGCCGGCCTTGGCCATGTGGGCTTTGGCCTGCTGTACAGTGTACTCACCGTAGTGAAATATGCTGGCCGCCAGCACAGCGCTGGCTTTGCCTTTGATGACGCCATCCACCAGATGGTCGAGGTTGCCCACACCGCCGCTGGCGATCACGGGAATGGAAACCGCATCGGACACTGCGCGAGTCAATTCCAGATTGAAACCGATTTTGGTGCCGTCGCGGTCCATGCTGGTCAATAGCAACTCACCAGCACCCAAGGCCTGCATTTTGCGCGCCCATTCAACGGCATCTAGCCCAGTGGGTTTTCGGCCACCATGGGTGTACACCTCCCAGCCTGGTTCGCCATTGCTTTTGGCCTTGGCATCAATGGCCACCACAATGCACTGTGAACCATACTTCGCAGTGGCCTCTCCCACCAAGTCGGGGTTGGTCACTGCCGAAGTATTGATGCTGATTTTGTCAGCACCCGCATTCAATAATCGGCGCACGTCTTCTACCTTGCGCACACCGCCCCCCACAGTCAAGGGAATAAACACCTGGCTGGCGACAGCTTCGATCACATGCAGAATCAGGTCACGGTCATCGGATGAGGCTGTAATGTCAAGGAATGTGAGTTCATCTGCGCCCTGCTCATCATAGCGACGAGCAATTTCAACGGGGTCACCCGCATCGCGCAGTTCCACAAAATTGACGCCTTTGACCACCCGACCTGCGGTTACATCCAGGCAGGGGATGATACGGCTTGCAAGCATTAGTAGGCTTTTCCGTTCAATTCATCAGCCAGAGACTGGCCCTTGGCGAAATCGAGCGTGCCTTCGTAAATGGAGCGACCACAAATGGCACCCATCACGCCCTCATGCTCAACCGCACACAGCTGCTTCACATCGTCCAGGTTGGTAATGCCACCAGAGGCAATCACCGGAATGGTCAATGCATTGGCCAGGCGAACCGTGGCTTCAATGTTGACACCACCCAACATGCCATCTCGGCCAATGTCAGTGTAAATAATGGCCTCTACGCCATAGCCTTCGTACTTCTTGGCAAGGTCAACCACATCATGGCCGGAAATTTTGCTCCAGCCGTCTGTGGCCACTTTGCCTTCCTTGGCATCCAGGCCCACAATAATTTGACCGGGGAACGCACCGCACGCGTCATGCAGAAAACCAGGGTTTTTCACCGCAGCCGTTCCAATGATGACGTAGCTCAAGCCATCGTCCAGGTAACGTTCAATGGTGTCCAGGTCACGAATACCGCCACCCAATTGCACTGGAATAGCGCCGCCCACAGCATCCAGAATGTCAATAATGACACCCTCGTTCACGGGTTTGCCCGCAATCGCACCATTCAAATCGACCAGGTGCAAGCGGCGCGCGCCACTTTCAACCCATTTCATGGCCATTTCGACCGGGTCTGCCGAGAAAATGGTGGCATCGTCCATATTGCCTTGCTTCAGGCGAACACATTGACCGTCTTTCAGGTCGATTGCTGGAATGAGTAACATGAGACTGTGTTGTTAACTATTCAAGTGAGTGGAAAAAATAATCGATAAAAACTCAGGGGTTCCATCTTAAAAAATTGGAATACAGCCTTAAGCCGTCCTCCGCACTTTTTTCAGGATGAAACTGTGTTGCAAAGATGTTATCCCGTGCAATGGCGCAGGTAAAGCGAACACCGTAGTCTGTTTCACCCGCAACGTGGTCCGGGTTGACAGGATTGACGTGATAACTGTGAACAAAATAAAACCATGCGCCGTTTTCAATGCCAGCCCACATGGGGTGCTTTGTGCGCTGGTTCACCTGGTTCCAGCCCATGTGGGGCACCTTCAAGCCACACTCCACAGTCAGGCGGGGGTCAAACTTCACCACGTCACCCGCAAACAGGGAAAGGCATTCGGCAGGACCCTCGGCGCTGCGCTCCATCATCATTTGCTCGCCAACGCACACGCCAAACAAGGGTTTCGATTCAGCAGCGCGGTACACGGCTTGCATCAAACCCGACTCCCGAAGCGCTTTCATGCAATCGGGCATGGCGCCCTGCCCAGGCAACACCACCCGGCTGGCCCGATCAATCAGAGCGGGGTCGTCGGTGATCTGGATTTCCTGATTGTCGAGCTTTACATGTTGCAACGCTTGGGCCACTGAACGCAGGTTGCCCATGCCGTAATCAACAACGGCAACTAGACTCACAAAGCACCTTTGGTACTGGGAATGGCACCCTGTTGACGTTCATCGATGGCCACCGCCATGCGCAGGGCACGTCCAAAAGCCTTGAACACAGTTTCACACTGGTGGTGTGAGTTCACACCTTTCAGGTTGTCAATGTGCAAGGTGCACAGGGCGTGGTTCACAAAACCCTGGAAAAATTCAAACACCAAATCCACATCGAAGGCGCCAATGCTGGCCCTGGTGAACGGAATATCCTGATGCAAACCGGGACGCCCGGAGAGGTCGACCACCACGCGCGACAGGGCTTCGTCCAGCGGCACATAGCTGTGGCCGTAACGAACAATTCCTTTTTTGTCGCCCAAGGCTTTCGTGAATGCCATGCCCAGCGTAATGCCGGTGTCTTCCACAGTGTGGTGAGCATCAATGTGCAGGTCACCCTTGGCCACAATGTGAAGATCGAACAGGCCGTGGCGCGAAATTTGTTCCAGCATGTGGTCCAAAAATGGCACACCCGTGTCGAGGTGGCGTTCACCTGTACCGTCCAGATTGATTTTCACGGTGATCTGGGTTTCCAGGGTATTGCGGGTAACTTCTGCGGTTCTCATGATTGTCTAAAATGTTATGCGGCCTTGGTGGCCACTTCGTCGATGGATTGTTGCACAGCCACCAAAAACTGCTGATTCTCTTGCTCAGTGCTCACGGTAACGCGCAAGCAGTTTTGCAACAAGGGGTGGGCCTTGCCCACGTATTTCACCAAGATACCCTTGTTTTTCAGGGCTTCAAAGACTTCAAGCGCATTCGGGATGCGGAAAAGTACAAAATTGGCGTAAGAATCAAACACTTCAACGTCGCCATTGGATGTTTTCAGGTTTTTCAATGATTCGGTCAGCACATCGCGCTGATCGCGCAGCAGACTGGCCTGGGTCTCAAAGGCTTCAAAATGCTCGAGCGCAAACTGAACCGCAATTCGAGTCAGTACATTCACGTTGTACGGCGGGCGTACTTTGTCGATTTGCTCAACCCAGGCGGGGCTGGCCACGGCATAACCCAAACGCGCACCGGCCAAACCAAGCTTCGAGAAAGTGCGCAGCACCAGAACGTTGGGAAATTCAAGGACCCGGGCCATGAAGGATGCATCGGCGAAAGCCTCATAGGCCTCATCCACCACCACCAAGCCAGGCGTGGCCTCAATAATCTGCACAATTTCAGCTTCGCGCAACGCCACGCCGGTGGGGTTGTTGGGGTAAGCCAAAAACACCACTTTGGGCTGATTGGTCGCAATCGCTTTCAGCATGGCCGGCATGTTCAGCGTGAAGTCGGGGTTCAGGTCGACTCCCACAAAACGGGCGTGGCTCCATTGGCTGTACACGGCATACATCACGAAGGTGGGCACGGGTGAAAGCACCGCATCACCAGGCATGCAGCAGGCACGAATAATCAGATCGATCAGTTCATCCGAGCCATTTCCAAACAACACATGCGCCGCTTTGGGAATGGCCGTGCAGGCGCGCAAGGCTGCTTCCAGCTCCAGTGCTTTGGGCGCGGGGTATCGATTCAGCTCCGCAGTTTTTAATTGCTGCGCAAGCTTATCCAGCAAAGCTGCAGGCATGCCCTGGGGGTTCTCCATGGCATCCAGCTTCAACATGCCGGCCGAAGGAGCCACCACGTAAGCATTGGTGGCCTGCACATCAGCACGAATTGTTTTTTGAAGTAGGCTCATGGTGCGCTTAGTCTGCCTTTCTGAATTTCGGGCCTACGCGATACTCTGCAGAGCGCGCGTGGGCTGGCAGGCCTTCACCATAGGCCAGTTCTGCGGCTACTTCGCCCAGTGTACTGGCACCTTCACGGCTGGCAAAAATAATGCTGCTGCGCTTCTGAAAGTCGTACACACCCAAGGGTGAGCTGAACCGTGCCGTGCCCGCAGTGGGCAACACGTGGTTGGGGCCTGCGCAATAATCGCCCAGCGATTCGCTGCTGTAAGGCCCCATGAAAATGGCACCGGCGTGGCGTAACTTTCCGACCCAGGCGTCCGGGTCTTGCACACTCAATTCCAGGTGTTCGGGCGCAATTTGATTGCTCAGCTCGCAGGCTTCGTCCATGTCTCGCACTTGTATCAAGGCACCGCGATTCTTCAGCGATGTAGCAATCACAGTGGCGCGCAGCATGGTGTCCATGAGGCGTTTGATACTGGCCTGAACATTGTCGAGAAATTCCTTGCTGGGGCTCAACAAAATGGACTGTGCCATTTCGTCGTGTTCAGCCTGGCTAAACAGGTCCATGGCGATCCAGTCCGCATTGGTGCTGCCGTCGCAAATCACGAGAATTTCAGAGGGACCAGCAATCATGTCGATGCCGACTGCACCAAACACGCGGCGCTTTGCTTCGGCCACATAGGCATTGCCCGGGCCCACAATTTTGTCCACACGCGGCACGGTTTGCGTGCCATAGGCCAATGCAGCCACCGCCTGGGCCCCTCCAATGGTGAATACGCGGTCAACACCGGCCAAGTGCGCAGCGGCCAACACCATTTGGTTTTTCACGCCACTGGGTGTGGGCACCACCATGATCACTTCTTTTACGCCAGCCACTTTGGCGGGTACGGCATTCATCAGCACGGAAGACGGGTACGCCGCCTTGCCACCGGGCACATACAAACCGGCGCGATCAAGCGGCGTGACACGTTGCCCCAGGCGGGTGCCATCGGCCTCGGTGAATTCCCAGCTTTCTGCCACCTGGCGCTCGTGAAATGCACGCACGCGCTGGGCAGCCACTTTCAAAGCCTCGCGCTGGGCAGAATCGAGGGTATCGAAGGCTTGCTTCAATTCGGCTTGCCCAATTTCAAGCTCAGCTGCGCTATTGGCCTTCACTCGATCAAACTTCTCGGTGAACTCAAGCAAGGCTTCATCGCCACGTTTTCGCACTGCATGAATAATGTCTGCCACCGCACCTTCTACATGCGGATCGCGTTGTTCTTCATAGGCGAGCAATGCACGAAACTGCTCGGCAAAGTTGGCATCTTCTGTAGACAATCGACGAATTTGGGAAGACATTGTTTACTACCTTTAAAATTTCACGCTACTGCTTGGGTGAACACATCCAGAATCGGCTGCAAAGCCTCGTACTTCATTTTCAATGCCGCCTGGTTGACCACCAAACGGGAAGATATTTCACAAATTTCCTCAACCTCGACCAGCTTGTTGGCGCGCAAGGTTGAACCGGTGCTGACCAAATCGACGATGGCATCGGCCAGGCCCACCAGTGGTGCCAGTTCCATGGAGCCATACAACTTGATCAAGTCCACATGCACACCGCGATTGGCGAAGTGCTCGCGGGCACTGTTGACATACTTGGTGGCGATGCGCAAACGCGCACCCTGCTTGACTGCGCTGGCATAGTCAAAGCCCTCAGGGGCTGCCACGCACAATCGGCATTTGGCAATATTCAGGTCAAGCGGCTGGTACAAGCCCGCACCGGAATGTTCAATCAGCACGTCTTTTCCGGCCACGCCCAAATCGGCGGCCCCGTGCTGCACATAGGTGGGTACATCGGTTGCGCGCACGATGATGATTTGCACATCGGCACGGTTGGTACCAATAATGAGCTTGCGCGATTTTTCGGGGTCCTCGGACGGCACAATGCCCGCTTTCTCCAGCAGGGGCAGCGTTTCCTCAAAAATGCGTCCCTTGGACAGGGCCAGTGTAATCATTGGGCTACTCTCGTCACATCTGCGCCCAGTTTGCGCAGCTTCTCTTCCATTCTGTCATACCCACGATCCAGGTGATAAATGCGGTCAATTCGCGTTTCATCGCTGGCCGCCAGGCCAGCAATCACCAGGCCAGCAGAGGCGCGCAGGTCGGTGGCCATCACTGTGGCACCATCCAGCCGCTCAACGCCTTTGATAATCGCCGTGTGGCCTTCAATTTCAATATTGGCACCCAATCGCACCATTTCCTGAACATGCATGAAGCGGTTCTCAAAAATGGTTTCATTGACCACTGCGGTGCCATCAGCCACACAGTTCACCGCCATTAACTGGGCCTGCATGTCGGTTGCAAAGCCGGGAAATGGCGCTGTGCGCGCGCCCACAGCCTTGGGACGTGTGTTCATGCTGGCGTGAATTTTTGTGCCGTCCACTTCAATGCTCACACCCGCCGTGCGCAGCTTTTCAATGGTTGCGTCCATGCTGTCTGCGTCGGTGTTGTTCAAGGTAATGTTGCCACCGCAGGCTGCCACCGCACACAGAAAGGTGCCCGCCTCAATTCGATCAGGCATCACTTGGTATTCGCAACCATGCAGCTTTTCAACGCCATGAACGGTAATGGTGTCTGTGCCAATACCTTCAATTTTTGCACCCATTTTTACCAGCATCTTGGCCAGATCCACCACTTCGGGCTCGCGGGCGGCGTTTTCGATAATGGTAGTGCCTTCTGCCAAAGCGGCTGCCATCATCAGGTTCTCGGTCCCGGTCACAGTCACCATGTCGGTCACAATGCGCGCGCCCTTCAAACGCTTGGCCTTGGCGTGAATGTAGCCCTTTTCAATGGTAATTTCGGCACCCATGGCCTGAAGACCCTTGATGTGTTGATCAACAGGGCGCTGGCCGATGGCGCAACCACCCGGCAAACTGACGCTGGCCTCACCGAAACGGGCCACCAAGGGACCCAGCACCAGAATACTGGCGCGCATGGTTTTCACCAGATCGTAACTGGCGATGGGCTCAGAAATTTCTTCTGCACGCAAGGCCAGTTGGTTTTCACCATGCCAAAAACACTGAACACCCATGGAGCCCAGCAAGCGCAGGCAGGTGTTGATGTCGCGAAGACGCGGCACATTGGTAATGGTGACCGGTTCGGCGGTCAGCAAACTTGCGCACAAAATGGGCAAGGCCGCATTCTTCGCGCCAGAAATCGACACTTCTCCGTGAAGCGGCTTTCCGCCACGAACCAAAAATGAATCCATTGAAGGGCAGTCCTTTTTACACTTGTTGTTGAGCCCATTCCGCGGGCGTCAATGTTTTCATCGACAGGGCGTGAATCTCTGCACGCATTCTGTCACCCAGTACTGCATACACTTTTTGATGGCGCTGAATGGCACGCAGTCCTTCAAACGCACTGGCCACGATGACCGCCTCAAAATGCTGACCGTCACCAGACACGGTGAGGTGCTCACATTCCAAGCCCTGCGCAATATAGCCGCGAACGGTTTCAGGCAACAACATGATTTTTCCTATCCTTTTGATTCAACAGCACTATTATCCCCTCAATTTGTAACCAGAGGTCACCATGCGCATCGCAATCACGGTCAAAACAGCCCAGGCAGACAAGCCAATGGCCAGACTAAACCAGGGGCTGACATCGCTTACCCCAAAAAAACCATAGCGAAAACCGTCGATGAGGTAGAAAAACGGATTGAAATGCGACACGGTTTGCCACACAGCGGGCAAGGAGTGGATGGAATAAAAAACACCCGACAAAAAAGTGGCCGGCATAATGATGAAGTTCTGGAAGGCCGCCAACTGGTCAAATTTTTCAGCCCAAATGCCTGCAATTACACCCATGGTGCCCAGCAAGGCTGAACCTACCAATGCATGCACGAGAATCCACACCGGGTTGGACACATGCAGGCCGACAAACGCCACCGTGACCAGCAAAACCCCCAAGCCAACAGCAATGCCACGGGCCATGGAGGCCAGAACATACGCCGAGAAAAACTCGAGATGGGACAATGGCGGCAACAACACAAACACCAGGTTGCCAGTAATTTTTGATTGAATGAGGCTGGAGGATGAGTTCGCAAACGCATTCTGAAGCACCGACATCATGACCAGGCCGGGCACCAGAAAGGCTGCGTAACTGACGCCGGGGTAAGGTTCTACCTTGCCATCCAGTACATGCGAGAAAATCATGAGGTACAGCAAGGCTGTAACCACCGGGGCCAGCACAGTTTGAAAGCTGACTTTCCAGAAGCGCAGAATTTCTTTCTTGAACAGGGTTTGCCAACCAGTCATTTGGCACCCCCGCTCATCAGTTGCACAAATACCTCTTCAAGATCTGGCTTTTCGATGCTGCACTCCAATACGTCCAAGTGGTCTTTGCGGCATTGAGCCAGTATTTGCTCGATTTCGGCAGGGCCATTCAATGCCAGCGTATAACGCCCCTCGCTCACATTGGCTTTCAATACCTTGGCTTGCAGGCTGGCGGGCAGTACACCATTCAACTGCATGTTCAGGGTTTGATTGGCATGCTTTTTCAGCAGGTTAGGCGTGGTGTCCACAGTCAGTACCTCGCCCTTTTTCAACATGGCGATGCGGTTGCACAAGGTTTCTGCCTCCTCAAGGTAATGCGTGGTCAGCAGAATTGTGTGTCCCTTTTGATTCAGGCCAGCAATGAATTTCCAAAGCGTTTGACGCAGTTCCACATCAACACCTGCAGTAGGCTCGTCCAGCACAATCACCGGCGGCTTGTGAACCAGGGCCTGGGCAACCATCACACGGCGCTTCATGCCACCCGACAAGGTGCGCATGTTGTTGTCGGCCTTGTCCATCAGGCTCAGCGAATGCAATAGTTCGTCAATCCAGTCGTCGTTCTTTTTCAAGCCAAAGTAGCCTGACTGAAAACGCAAGGTTTCCCGCACCGAAAAAAACGGGTCAAAAACCAGTTCCTGGGGCACGATGCCAATGCTTCGGCGCGCATCGCGAAACTGATCCACCACGTCAAAACCCATGACCTTGGCTGCGCCCGCACTGGCCCGGCTTAGACCCGCAATAATATTAATCAGTGTGGTTTTGCCGGCGCCATTGGGGCCGAGCAAGGCGAAAAATTCCCCTTCCTGAACTGTGAGCGACACATTGTTCAAGGAACGGAATTCACCAAAATATTTGGATACCGAGCTTAGCTCTAGTGCAAACGACATGACTTCTCGCACCCATGAAAGGTGCTACAGGTTTTAGGAGAAGAGAGATTGTACTCCGTAGGCAGCAATCAAACTGTTCAGCTGCGCAGGAGGATGTTGGAGTTCAAGGGTTTTGTCTGATTTAAGCACTCGCTTGGCCGCGAGAATAACGGCCAATGCGGTGGAGTCCACGTGCCTGACTGCTGAAAAGTCGATGACATGGTCGCCCAAGGCAAATGCCTTGGCGACCTCGGCGATCACTTGGTCTCCGTTGCGAACGGTAATTTGATCAGCCGACACCTTCATATCAACCCTTCGCGTTCAGGGTTTTCAAGGTTTGAATCAAACCATCTACCCCTGAGTTGGAAAGCACAGTGCCGAACTGGGCTTTGTAGGAATCAACCAACCACAGACCCAACACACTCAGGTCATAAATCAGCCATTTGCCGTCTTTCTTTTCGACACGGTAAGCCAAATCCACTGGCGGAGCGCCTTTCTGAATAACGCGGCTATTCACGATCACATCCGTGTCTTCCGGGCGAGCTCGCAGACGGTCTACCTGCAGGGTTTGATCACCCACCTGCGCCAAAGCGCCGGAATAGGTTTTCACCAGAAGGGTGCGAAACTCTTTGGTAATTTGCTCGCGCTGCTCTGGCGTGGCTTCGCGCCAAGGCCGACCCACCACCAACTGGGTCATTTTCCGAAAGTTCACGTTGGGCATCACTTTCTGGTCAATCAGGGCATCCAGCTTTTTGGGGTCAGCCAACAGTTCCTGCTTGCGTGCCTTGATCTCAGCCAGCACTTCATTGCTGAACTTTTCAACAAACTCATTGGCAGGCATGTCCTGCGCCATGGCTGGCTGGGCAATCAGGCCAAAACCCAAAGCTGCGGCCGCAACCCATTGAAATAACTTGTTCACTGCAATATTCATGATTCTTCCAAAATGCTTGTGGTTAGTCTAAAAACGCAATACCTACCCAAGGGTTGACCACCCCAAAGCCAATCAGTTCAACAAACCCAAGCCAGACTTGGCCCGCTCGCTTTGCTGCAGGTCGATTGGCAAGCCAATGGGTGAATTTGAGTCGGGCTGTGCATTCGAAGCCGCACTGCCTGGTTCAATCTGCATCAACGCAGCCTTGAAGGGTGGAAAGGACTCGGGAATGTGGCTACGCGACTCTTCCTCGAAATCCTCGTAGCCTTGCTCGTCGGGGTCAGGGGCACCATCTCGCACCAAACTGGCACGGCGCTTCAAGTAGGCGTCGCGCACAAAAGCGTATTGGTCCAGTGCCACGCGTTCTACCAGGTCAGTAGCTGGCAACAGTCGCGCACGGGTGTTCACCACGTTCACAACCAGCAAACTGTTACGCACCCTGACGTCGTCATAGTGATAAAGCGGATCAAGCGGCGCATCGACAAGCCGGGCAGGTGCGTCACGCAAGGTGCTGGGCCCCAAGAGAGGCAACACCAGGTAAGGGCCTGAACCCACACCCCACACGCCCAAGGTTTGACCAAAATCCTCGTCGTTTTTCTGGAACCCCAGTTCTGTGGCCACGTCGGCCAAGCCCACAATTCCGATGGTTGTATTCAGGGCAAAACGCGTGATGTCGCTGCCTGCTGCCTTGGGCTTGCCTTGCAGCAAGTTGTTGACTGCTACGCTGATGTCATCCAGATTGGAAAAGAAATTTCCGATCACGGTTTTGATTTCTGGCGGCGTTACCTTGTCGTAACCCTGCGCCAGTGGCTTCACCACCGCCTTGTCAACCACTTGGTTAAATCCGTCAACAGAACGGTTGAATCCTTCCAAGGGGTCTGACTCAGAAGGGGCGCGCATGCTGGTGCATGCGCTGGACAAGCCAAGCACGCCTAGCAGCAAAATCACTTTTCGAATGGACATTAACACTTCAAATCCCCTTCATCACTTTTCGGAGTCGCCTTCCGAGGCTTTGCTAAACAGAAACTGGCTAATCAGGTTTTCGAGTACCACCGCAGACTGAGTACGCGCAAACTTCTCGCCACCCGCCAGGTTTTCCAGGTCGCCACCTGCTTCAATACCCACATATTGCTCGCCCAGCAAGCCTGAAGTGAGAATTCTAGCTGAAGAGTCCTTGGGAAACTCGAAGCCCTCCTCCAAATCCAGGGACACGACTGCTCGGAATGTGACTGGATCAAGATTGATGTTGGCCACGCGCCCCACGGTAACGCCCGCACTTTTGACCGGCGCACGGGGCTTCAGACCACCGATATTGTCAAATTCAGCTGTCACCCGGTATTGGTCACCTGTGGTGAAAGAACTCAGGTTGCCTGCCTTCAAGGCGAGAAATACCAGAGCAAGTGCACCAATCAGCACAAACAGGCCCACCCAAAAATCCACTGCCGTGTTCTTTTTCATACCTTCAATCCGTTAAATACTGAACATGAGTGCTGTAAGCACGAAATCGAGACCCAAAATGGTCAGGGAAGAAATCACCACTGTTCGGGTAGTCGCCCTGGAAACACCCTCAGGCGTGGGCTGGCAGGCGTAGCCCTGAAACAGGGCAATTGAGCTTACAGCCACACCAAACACCACGCTTTTGATCACGCCGTTGAGAATGTCATCGCGCACATCGACGCCCGCCTGCATTTGAGACCAGAATGCACCAGCATCCACGCCAATCAGCAGCACACCCACCACATAACCACCAAAAATACCCACGGCACTGAACAAACCCGCCAGCAGCGGCAGGGAAATGAGGCCCGCGATCCAGCGAGGCGAGACAATACGCGCCTTCGGATCAACTGCCATCATTTCCATGGCAGTCAGCTGCTCCCCTGCTTTCATCAGACCAATTTCAGCAGTTAGCGACGTACCAGCCCGGCCTGCGAACAACAAGGCAGAGACCACCGGACCCAATTCACGCACCAGTGACAAAGCAACCAAGAGACCCAAGGCCTGTTCGGCACCATACCTGTTCAAGGTGTAATAACCCTGCAAGCCCAAAACGAAACCGACAAAAAGCCCTGAGACCACAATGATGACCAGAGAGTAATTGCCGATGAAATGAACCTGATCAATGATGAGGCGGGGGCGCAACAGGGCTTTGGGAAGCAACATGAACAAGGTGCCCACGAAACGCGCGAAAATCCCCAAGCCAGCGATTGTGGCAATAACACCTGCACCCAGACGGGAAACCAAGAGGACCGGATTCATGCAAAGTCCTCCTGTAAGTTGCGTGCGGGGTAATGAAACTTCACTGGCCCCTCAGGCAAGCCCTTGATGAACTGTTGAACATACGGATCCTGATTGGCCTCCACTTCAGCAGGTGTACCCTGTGCCAGCACTTTGCCGTTTGCAATCACGATGACATGGTCGCTGATTGCAAATGACTCGTGAATATCGTGTGTGACCACCACCGAGGTGGCACCCAAAGCATCATTTAGCGTGCGAATGAGATTCGCCGTAATACCCAATGAAATCGGGTCAAGCCCGGCAAAAGGCTCGTCGTAAAAAATCAGTTCTGGATCCAGAGCAATTGCGCGCGCCAAGGCCACTCGCCGACTCATACCACCGGAAATTTCTGATGGAAAAAGATTGCTGGCTCCTCGAAGACCCACCGCCTGCAACTTCAATAGCACCAAATCGCGAATGGCCGCCTCGGGAAGGTTGGTGTGTTCGCGCAGCGGAAAGGCCACATTCTCGAAAACGTTCAAGTCGGTGAACAAGGCACCAAACTGAAAAAGCACACCGATTTTTTTGCGAAATGCATACAGTTGCTGCGTGCTTGCAGTCACCACATTTTGGCCGAGCACTTGAACTTCACCCCGATTCACCGGGTACTGGCCGCACATGAGACGCAGCAAAGTAGTTTTGCCCGAACCGGAGCCACCCATGACAGAAACCACTTTGCCCTTGGGAATGTCCAGCGAAATGTTTTCCAGAATGAGGCGATCGGCATAGCCGAAATCCACGTTTTTTAATTGAGCAACAAAGCCCATGGGGGCTCCTTAATAAGCGAATACGAATTTGGGAGCTATTGTACCCCGAAGGGCATGCACTCACCATCCAAATGGTGACAGGCTCACCCACAAGGCATGACCACGAAGCGTGGAAATGGTTTCATCAAAGTATGATCCGCAGCACTTAAACCCTGAAAAGTCTGCCCGTGCCATCACTGCGTGCGTTTTTAATCGGCCTCACCTCGATCCTGAGCGCTTGCGTGGCCATGCCACCCCAACAAAGCATTGGAATTGCGACATCCGAGTTTGGGCAAACACTCGAGTTGAATGCCATTTTTTGGGCAGATAAGGTTCAACACAGCAGCAACGCCTGGCAGAGACATCAACAAACATTCACCTTTCGGCTCGAAAACATACCTGCCAGTCACGTGCTTGAACTGATCTCCCGCGAAATAGAACTTGGCTATGAAATGGATGGCTGTGGCGACTCTCCGGTCAGCCTGGTGGGAAAAGACATGCCACTTCAACAGGTCATTGAAAGCCTGGAACTTCAAGCAGGGGCCAGCGTGCGCTTTGAAGCAAAACAGCTGTCCATGCGGTGCGAGGTTGATGAACTGAGGGTGTATACCCTCGACTACCTGTCAATTGCGCGGCAAATGAATGATTCATCGAGCCTGAGTTCGGCAATCGCTGGCGGCCCGCGCGAGTTAACGGATCGCCGGGAGACAGGCAATCGCTCAGAACTGATTCTGAACAACTCACAACAACACGATTTGTGGCAAGACATCTCAAGTCAAATTGAACAGATCATTCAGGTGCAGGTAAAACCGATCGAACTCTCAACCCGGGAGCGCGTCATTGATGAAGATGAAGACCGAGCCTATGCAAGTACACGCAACATTTCACCTCGCCGCGCACAACCCAATCTGAGAAGTACAACGGCGGTGTCCACCGAGAAACGGGACATCACGACAACGCGCAAGGAAACACGCTCAGGGCGAGTCATCGCCAACCCGGAATCAGGAACCGTGTCGGTGATTGCGAAACCCAGCCAGCACCGCAGGGTAGCCCAATGGCTTGAGCAAATCCAACGCAGGGTTGATCGACAAATCGTGATTGAAGCGGTCATCACCGAGATCTCGTTAAACGATCGCTATGAGCGTGGAATTGACTGGAACGTGCTTCGTCAAAACGGAATTACCGCAGGCCTGGCTGTGCAGGGGCTGAATCTTGGTAACCCCGCGTTCACTGTGAATGCCCTGCGAACCACCAGCAACACCGACACCAATGTGGCCTTGCGTCTGCTGGAGGAATTCGGAAAAACCGAAGTGCTTTCGTCGCCGCGTGTCGTGACCATGAACCAACAGGCCGCCGTGCTGAAGGTAATCGACAACCGGGTGTATTTTACAACCGATGTTCAAACCAGCGCGCCCACACAAAACAGCCCCGCTTTTTCCACATTCACTACTCAGGTTCAAACCGTACCGGTGGGTTTCCTGATGACGGTGACACCGCAAATTGCAGACAACAATGCAATTCAGTTGCGGGTTCGCCCCACACTCAGTCGCATCGTGGGTTTTGTGCAAGACCCCAACCCAGCCCTGCAACAACTCAACATTATTAGTCGGGTACCCGAGGTACAAACCCGCGAACTGGAATCGATACTCCGATTGAAAAGCGGTGAAATGGCCTTGCTGGGTGGATTGCGCCAAAAAGAAAACAGCAGCCTGAACCGAGGTATCCCCGGTACCCCGGAATCTATCGACCTGATCACTCAAAGCGAAAACCGCGGTGAGAGCCACATTGAACTGGTGGTGTTGCTCAAAGCGACTGTGCTGGAGAGTGCGACGGCAAATCAACCCCAAACCAACAAGGAATTGGATGAGCTCAACAAAGCCCTGGCTGCCGGCCTGACCATGTATCAGGCTGGACAAAACAAAGCCCTGAACGCGCTACTTGAGCTTTTAATCGAACGCTTCCCGCACACACCTGAGCCCTTCTACAACATGGCACTTCATCAAAGCAGCCTTGGACACTTCACCAATGCCCTCGCCTACTTGTCGCAAGCCGAGGCGCAATGTGCGCTACACGAATGTTCACTACCCCTGCTTACGGTACGTTCATTGATTCAGGCAAAACTTCAATGAAGCAAATACAGCCGGACACTGCCTTCAAGAACATTGACAACACGATTGCCTATGCCAGCGCTGCAAATGCATCGGACATACACATTACACCCTCACCCATGAACTTCTGGGTGCGATTGCGCGTCAACGGAAAACTGGGGCAGGCGCTGGGCATTCCGAGCGACGCAGGCAGGTCGCTTATTCAAGCATTCAAGGCCGAAAGCAAAATGAATATTGCTGAAACGCGCCGCCCACAAGACGCACGGCTAACTCGCAACAACCTTGATCTTCGACTGGCGACCCACCCTAGCTTGCACGGAGAAAACCTCGTGATCCGGCTGTTGAATACGCACAGCCGCATGCCCTTGAATCGGCTTGGCTTGAGTCAGGCCGCCTTGACGCATATTCAGCAACTGCTTGCCCACGAGCACGGACTCACATTGGTAGCCGGCGCCACTGGCAGCGGGAAAACAACCACGCTGCATGCGATGCTCAACAACCTGGGTGCATGTGCAGGTCGGATTGCAACACTTGAAGACCCAGTAGAAATCATCAATCCCGAGGCAGTTCAAACCGACTTGTCGCGGCTACCTCACCTGAACTTTGCCTCGGGCTTGCGTTCATTGATGCGCCAGGACCCGGACACCATTCTGGTTGGCGAAGTCAGAGATGAAGAGACCGCCGAACTTACCTTGAATGCTGCCCTGACAGGGCACCGGGTTTTCGCATCGGTTCATGCACCGGATTGCCTTGGGGCCATCAGCCGGCTTACCGAACTGAATGTGCGCCTGGGCAGCCTGATGAACTGCTTGAACGGTATTGTCACCTTGCGCTTGAAACCCGCAGAACAAGATGAACAACGCCAATTGTGGGCTGAAATTGTCAACCTGAAAAACATGCCCCGCAAAGGAGTACTCAGTTGCAAGAGCATTGATGAACTGATGCAACTTTTCTCATCGGCAAATCACCTTCCGTTTCCATCGTCGTCAACCTTGAACCCAAGCCATGAAAACTAAGCCACTTGGCGACAGAATAAAGCCCGCCACCTGGCGTACCTGGTTGGGCCAATGGGCTGAATTGTTGCAGTCTGGCATGCCCGCGCTTGATGCACTTTCACTGAGCAGTGAACTGCAAAATGGCCATTCACGAGGAAAACTTTTAAACTTGGGCTTATCCCGGGCATCGCGCTTTCTCCAAGAAGGGCAGAACATTCAAACCGCCTTTCGTGCCGCATTTGGCAAAGTGCCCATGCACCTGGAAATTGCACTGGTGTGTGCACAAGCCAGCGGTGATCTTGGCTTGGCCTTACAAACCCAACTGGATCGCTGGAAAACCACCAGCGATGCACAACACACCTTGGGTAAAAGCCTTGTTTATCCAATGCTGGTTTTAACGCTGGCCTGCGCGTGCTGGGTATTGCTGCATCACGTGAGTGCACCGCATTTAATACAAAAAACGAACACATCCACCCCCACCTTCACATTGTCAGACAGCCTGCTTTTCATCGGTATTGTCGTGTTGCCTATTGCCGCTTACTTCAAATTCAGACCCACCAAAACTCAAACTGAAACACAGACACTACTGCCAAACAATCTTTGGCTTACATCGAATTTTTATCATGTGATTGCGTGCGAACTCCATGCTGGCCTGGACTTGATGCACTGCCTACGCCACCGCATCCTGCCCACAGCAACCTGGTGGGGTGGCACTTACCTGTCAACGAAAACCCTGCACAGGCTTAACAAGCTGATGCTGGGCATTCAACAACAGTTAAAATTGGGCATGTCACTAAGCCAGTCGATGCAGGCAGCCGGCGCACCTGGTTTTCTGGTTCGTCAAAGTCAACTGGCCGAGCAAACCGGCAACCTGGCTTACTGCTTTTTCCTGGCCTCAAAAGTGTACGAAATGCGGGCAAGGGAAACCCAACAACGCCTGCAAAACACCTTGCCTTCAATGGCCTTGGCCATTGCCGCACTTACCCTTGCGCTGGCCTATCAGTTCACATTGGCACCGCTGTACAACAACCTGACTGGCCTGTCATGACAACTACACCAATGCATGCTGATGTGTGGGTGATTGAGCAGGGGCACGCAATTCTGTTTCGGAAACAAGACCAGCAATGGGCGGAAGAACAACGCCTTCCCTACAGTGAGTTTAGTGGCAGTGCAATTGCACTTTCCAGCTTCAGCCTGCCAGACACACTTGTGTACCTCAATGTATTCCAAAACAAGATTGCGACCTCACCGTGGGCAGAGCACCGCTGGGCTGGAATTGCAGAAGACCCACCGAGAATTATTGAATCACCGGCAACAGCCTTTCACCAAGAGGTGCTGACCGAACTGCGCAGCATGGGACAAAGCGTTCGGATTATTTCTTCGGAAAAATCTGCACAATTCAATCGCGCTGTTCAAATGGCACTTCTGAATACGCACGAATTCAAACACCTGAAGAATTTCTTGAATTCAAACAAATCGGGTATCAGCCAATTCCGCAGCAGCTTTCAACTTTATCTGGGCTTGTGGGTCAAACCTTCTGGCCATTATCAGGCGGTTCGCGGTGCCGCAGTTGCTTGCGTGCTGGGTACTTTTCTTTTGATGAGTTGGCATACAAACCAACAACAATCAAAACTCGAGAAAGCAAATTTGCAGCACCTCAAGAATTCGCTCGGTGCTGCGCCTCGCAACGCCAAAGAAGCGCCATTCGCCAGTTGGTTGGAACAGATTCGAAAATTTGGTCAAGACGAACGCGCCAACCTGCTTTCGCTGAAAATGTCGTGGGACGAACAGGGAGAAATTCTGACCACTGCAGATTTGGCCCGGGCGCGAAAACGAGTGCCCAAGGGCTGCTCGCTCAATAATTCCACCCAAGCGCAATGCTCAGTTGGAGCAACAAACCAATGAGCAAACTGACAACGACAACACGGAGAATTGTTGGCTTTCGCTGGGTTCGCCCTGCAATCGATTTGGCGTTGTTGCTTACGGCCCTTTTTGCACTGATCGCCCTGCGCAACATGGAAATTGAACAACAACTGAATCAGAAGCCAAACCTGCAAATTCAGCAATCAGTGCCAGTACGAAAAACTCTTTTTCTGGAGCAACAATTCAATACCGAAGCCGACTTGTGGCAAACCTGGAGCACTTGGATAAACACCCAACAGCCCGATTCAGGGCAATGCCTTGTGGAGACAAAACCCGCCCAAGTTGACACACCGTTTTACCTGTTGTGCTTTGGCAAAGAGCCCGCCAGCACTCGATCGAATATTGCGATCAACAACACCCTGCCGGGCAAAAACCTTTTTGTTGCACCCTCGATGCCAACTGCAACAAAAACTGAAAAACCCGCAGCGAAAATTTCAGCGCCCGCCTACAAAGTGCAAGGCTGGATCATCACCCAGCAAGGTCAAAAAACTTTTGATCCTGTTCAGAAAAAGTGGCTGCCATGAGAATCGGATTCCAACAGCGGGGCTATTCATTGTTTGCACTTTTAATTCTGATTTTGATGCTGGGATTTGCCGCCCTTGAATTTCGCAACAATGAAGCTTTCAGGCAAGGGCTTTTGCTTCAACAAAAGGCCCGTGAAACCCAAACACTTGAACAAATTCGAGCCAGCCTGTTGGGCTTCGCTTCCAGCCAGGGTTTGCACAGTCAAAGTCATTTGGGCCACCTTCCTTGCCCAGCGATTCAACCGGGCGAACCTGCGCAAACCACTTGTTTGAACAAGCCCTGGGGCTACCTGCCCGTTCATAGCAAAGTTGCCATCAACTATCTGAACGCAGGGCTTGATGCGCGCTTCAACGAACTGGAGCCATCAACCAACATGCAATGGCAGTACGCTGTTTCAAGCCAGTTGATTCAACCGAACGCTTTGGGCTGGAGTCGTTGGGTGAACTACGCCAAACCCACAATTCAAATTCGAATTCCCGCTGAGAATAATCTCGTCAAAACAAACATCGTCGCGGTGGTCGCAAAAAGCGTTACACCCACCGCAGAACATCAATACGACATTTCCTCCCCTTATGTTTTGCTTCACCTGAGTGAATTACGAACCCACATGAACCGGGTTCAACAGCATCAACTCAAAAGCACACTGAATGCATGGCAACAACTCAACCCGCAATTCAACGCAAGCACAGGTGCCCATGAAAACATGGTGCTTGCTGACCCGTTTTCTCAGCTGTATCAACCCATTGACTCAGGTTGCCAATGCCGCTGCACAAAAACGCGCTGCAGTTGCCATTGCCAAAACGCAGGCAACTGGATATCGCCAGCTTCATGCATGGACAACAATCCAAACTGCACAAGCCAAAACGCACAAACGGATTGCACCAGCCTGGCCAACCAGCCCTGCACATTCAACGGCCCGGCCCGCATGAAAAACCTTTGGCCAGTCAGCCACTTCGAACCCATCGCCGCCATCAACAAATCATGTCGCCCCACCCACAGCAACCAGTGCCCGCTGAGCCAAAACAGCACGGCTTGCACCTGTCACTTTTCCTGGCCCGACAACACCTTGTCCAGTCTCAATCAATTCAGTTTCAAACTGACAGGCACACCATGAATTGCCGTCCACAATCCCTCACCGTCAAGGCGCGTGGTTTCATGCTGATTGAAGTCGCACTTGTTGTGGTACTCATGGCCATTATTCTTGGGCCGGTACTTCATCTCTTGGCCAGTCAGCGCGAGAAAGACAAAGTACTCACCCACCTGGATTCACGGCAACGCATTCTTGAGGCCGTCGAAGGTTTTGTGCTGGCCACGGGCCGGCTACCCTGCCCGGCAGGGCTTGCCAACGGTGCCGAATTGCGCAGTGGCGACGCCTGCACCCACAAAGAAGGCTGGCTTCCTACTGCCACGCTGGCAAGCTGGGGAATCAGTGGCGAATGGAAAATGGCTGTGGCCACGCTGGAACAGGCCGGCGAGCCTGCCCGGAATGCGCTGGTTTCGGCGCAACCTTTCGCACAACTGAGCCCGCAACAGTTAACCGAAATTGTCATGGCTCCTTACACCGCCAACCACGCAATCGGTACCGGGCCATTGCCTGCCATTCATCTATGTCAGCTTGTACAAGGCCATGCAATTCCACCCAACGTGAATTCAGGTTGCGGCGCGCACACCTTGCTGAACGCCACCACGGTTTGGCTTGCATATCCAGTTCACGACCTGGCCAACCAAAATCGGTACCAACAATTTTTTATCAATCCCGATCAACCCGCAACCAACCCGGTCTGGCTCTCGTTTGAACGCCTGAACTGGCTTTGGATGAAACGCGGCGCACTCGACACACCACACATTCAGGAGAATTGAATTGACACATCCACGAAAACACCCTCAACGCGGATTTTCACTGTTGGAACTGGCCATTGCACTGGCCGTGCTGGCCATACTCGCTGGCGGAGTACTGAAAGGACGTGAGTTGTTGAACAGCGCCCGCGTACAAGCCACCATCACCGACATCGCCAATCTGGAAACTGCGTTGTCAGCTTTTCAGGCACGCTATTCAGCATTGCCCGGCGACTTTATTGCGGCAAGCGCAGCAGGGCTTTCCAACAGCGGTGGCAACGGCAACGGGTTGATTGAAGGCGATGAAACCTGCTATGTATTTACGCATCTTCAGCTGTCTGGCTTTATTCAAGGCGATTTCACTGGCGGCAGTGATGAATCGGGCAACTGCACTGCAAGCAGCACCATGGGCAACCAGTTCAGTGGCCAATACCTGCTCAGCAATCAGCTGCAAGGCCCCAACTCCCGGGAAAATGCAATGGCCTTGCTGATCGGCGAAACCATCCCGGTTGCCCAACTTGCGGAAATTGATCGCAAACTCGATGATGGCAACCCCTTGCGCGGTGCTGTGCAAGTGCTCCGTGGCGAAGAAGATCTGTGCACGACCGGAGCCGGGCAGTGGGACGAAGCCCAAGGCGCTGATTGCGCGGCGCTCTACATTATTCGTTAAAAAACCAGCTTAACGCCCCATGGACTTGCGGCCAAGAATGATGGCCTCCGCCAGGCTCAATGCATCCGGCTGACCTTTCAGCACCAGGATATCTCCCGACTCTAACTGCGTGTCGGGGGAAGGGTCCCCACCTCGAATGCCGCGCCTGCGAATCGCACTGACTTCAATATCCAGATCGAGAATACCCAACTCGGCCAGGCTTTTGCCCACGCCACTGGCCCCTGGTTCCACGAACACGGAATGCAAACGGACCCATTGGTTCTCGGGTGTGTCCGCCTCGTCGTCTACGCCACGAAACACCCCCCGAAACATTTGATAACGCGATTCACGAATGGCTCGAATTTGCTTGACAACCCGCGAAACAGGCACACCCAACAGCATCAAGGCCTGAGAACCCAACATCAAACTGCCTTCAAGAATTTCAGGCACCACTTCGGTGGCGCCAGCCGCGGTCAGTTTTTCCAAATCACTTTCATCGTAGGTGCGCACCACCACCGGCACGTTGGGCGCCAAAGCACGTACCGCGGTCAACACTTTTTCAGCAGACTTGAATTCCGCAAAGGTAACCACGACACAAGAGGCCCGCAGCAAACCGGCAGCAACCAGTGTTTCACGTTTCGCAGCATCGCCAAACACCACCGAATCGCCAGCAGCAGTGGCTTCACGAATACGGTCTGGATCCAGGTCCAAGGCCACATAATCCAGATCTTCACGGTCCAGCAACCTCGCCAGGTGCTGTCCACTGCGGCCGAAACCGCAAATCAGCACGTGTTTGGTCGTCGCAAGGCTTTTCTGGGCAATTTGGTGCAACTCAAGCGACTTTTGCAACCATTCCTGGCTGGAAAAGCGCAATACGATTCGGTCTGCGTGTTGAATCATGAAGGGTGCCGCCAACATGGAAAGCACCATGCTTGCCGTAATGGTTTGTAACCAGGGGTCAGGTACCAAAGCAAAACCAGCCGAGCCCGTGTTGGCCAGCAACACGAAACCAAATTCACCGGCCTGCGCCAGGTAAATACCGGTTCTCATGGCGGTGCCCATATTGGCACCGAAAATTCGAGCCAGTGCGGCAATCAACACCAGCTTGGCCAACACGGGAAGTACGGCCAGCAAAATAACCCAGTACCAATTCTGCATGACCACTTCCGGATTCAGCAGCATGCCAGTGGTCACGAAGAACAGGCCCAACAGCACATCCCGGAAGGGTTTGATGTCTTCTTCCACCTGGTGTTTGTACTGGGTCTCTGCAATCAGAATACCCGCCACAAACGCACCAAGTGCCAACGACAGTTCAGCCAGTTCGGTCAGCCAAGCCAGGCCCAGGGTAATCAGCAGCACATTCAGCACAAACAATTCCTGCGACTTGCTTCGGGCCACGAAAGTCATCCACCAGTTCATCATGCGCTGGCCAAACACCAACATCAGCCCCAGCACCAGCGCCGCTTTCACCACCGCCAGGCTCAAAGTCACAGTAAGGTTCTCGGCCCCCTGCCCCAGCGCGGGAATGATAATGAGCAGCGGCACCACGGCCAAATCCTGGAATAACAAAATTCCCATGATCTGGCGTCCATGGGGGGAATCCAGTTCAAGCCGCTCGGACAACAATTTGCTGACAATTGCAGTGGAAGACATGGCTGCTGCCCCCGCCAGCACAAAGGCAGTACTCAGTGGAACTTCCAGAAAGTAACCAGCCAGCACACCCAGGCCCATCACGCCCAGCATGGTCAGCCCCACTTGCGCCAACCCCAGGCCAAACACCACACGGCGCATAGCATGCAATTTCGGCAAACTGAACTCAAGACCAATTGAAAACATCAGAAAAACAACGCCAAATTCAGCCAAGTGGCGGGTTTCGGGTGTGTCGGGCACGATGCCGAACGAATATGGACCAATCAGCGTGCCCGCAAACAGATAGCCCAGCATGGCGGGCAGCTTCCAGTGACGGAACAGCGAGACCGCCAACACGGCGACCAGCATGAGAATCAAAGACAGCTCTAGAGCGTTAGGCACGTTTAATGCTTAGGAAGTGGAGAGAATTGGCACGCGCTTTGCTATACTGCCCTGAAAAGAACACAGCCTCAAGCACCTTCGTTGCTTAAGTCTATCAGGGTCTACCATGTCAAAAACACCGTCGAATAATGACAAACACGATTTTCTGGCCATGGCCAGGGAAGCGCTGGCCATTGAAGCCCAAGCGGTCTTGGCTCTGTCCGAGCGCTTGAATGATCAGTTCAGCCAGGCAACCACCGCAATATTGAATTGCAAGGGTCGAGTCATTTTGGTCGGCGTGGGCAAGTCGGGCCTGATTGCCAAAAAAATTGCAGCCACTTTTGCCAGTACCGGTACTCCCTCCTTTTTCGTACATGCCACTGAGGCATCCCACGGCGATTTGGGCATGATCACCCAAGAAGACGTTGTTATTGCCCTGTCTAACTCAGGAAACACCGAGGAACTGGTGGCGGTATTGCCAGCCATCGCGCGCCGCGGGGCAAAAATAGTCGCCATGACCGGCAAACTCGATTCAGCACTCGCCCGTCAGGCCGATTTGGTACTGGACTGCGGCGTTGAAAAGGAAGCCTGCCCCCTGAATTTGGCCCCAACCGCCAGTACAACAGCGGCATTGGCCCTGGGTGATGCCCTTGCCGTGGTGGTGTTGAAGGCGCGAGGTTTCAGCGAAGAAGACTTCGCACTGTCGCATCCTGGTGGCAGCCTGGGTCGCAAATTGTTGACCCATGTCAGCGATGTCATGCGCAAAGGCGACCGAATTCCCACCGTGGCGCCATCAGCCAGCATTTCCAATGCCATTCTGGAAATTACCAAAAAAGGCTTGGGAATGACTGCCGTGGTCGGGGCCAACAACAAGCTGCTGGGCGTTTTTACCGACGGTGACCTGCGCCGCCTGATCGAACAGGGTCTGGATTTGCGGGGCTTGCTGGTGAGTGAAGTCATGAACAGTGCGCCCAAATGTATTTCACCTGACAAGCTGGCCGTAGAGGCAGTTCGCATGATGGAGGTCAGCCACATCAGCCAGGTGGTGGTCACGGACGAGCAAGGTCATATTGTTGGCGCCCTGAATTTCCATGACCTGTTTGAAGCCAAGGTGGTGTAATGGATCAATCGACCGACCGCGAACCCACTGCTGCCCAAGCCGCAGCACAAATCAAACTGATGGGCTTTGATGTGGATGGAACCCTGACCGATGGCGGGCTGTACTTCGGCAATGAAGGCGAGGTTATGAAACGCTTCAGTGTGTTTGATGGCCAAGGCCTTCGACTGCTGATGGACCATGGCATCAAGGTGATCTGGATTACTGCGCGCTCGAGCACCATTGTAGAAAAACGCGCCAAAGACCTTGGCATCTACCAGTTGGTTCAAGGCTGTAAAACCAAGCTGCAAGCCTATGATGAAATTCGCCAACTGCTTGGATTGGACTGGAGCGAATGCGGCTTTTTTGGAGACGATTGGCCCGATTACCCGGTGCTTCAACAGGTTGCCCTGGCTGCCACCACCCAGCACTCCCCGGCGGCCATGAAAAACGCAGCCAACTGGATTAATACACGCCCCCCCGGCGATGGTGCTGCCCGGGAATTGTGTGACTTCATTTTGAGTCATCAAGCCGACTATCAAAACCCCTGGGAAGCATCGTGAAACCAGTGAGTGCTTTTTTCAATCTGCTTTCGCAGTTCATACCGCTGCTGCTGACGTTCGCACTCGCCGCCACCTCGTATTGGTTTGCCATTCAGTCTGAACTGAGCCTGTTTAGTGCCAGCGGCAAAAGCGACCCCACCAGCAGCGACTATTACTTGCGCAATTTCTCGGTACAAAGCCATGACCTGGCCGAAAACAAATATTCGATCATTCGCAGCAAGGAAGCCGAACACATCCCACAAGGCAACGTCTGGAACATCACCGAGCCCGAACTGGAACAGTTTGAATCAGGCAACGGCATGGTAAAAGGCAACGCCCAAAAAGGCGTTTACCTGCTCGACACCGACGAAATTTTCTTGCGGGACAACGTGGTGGTGACCAGTCAAAACGAAGGGCTACTGACCACCATGAAATCTGAAGAAATACGGATCGACAATATCACCAACGAAATTTCAACCGACAAGAATGTGCTGGTGACCCGCCCGGGCCAACGGTTTGAAGCACAGGGTGCCACACTGAACAACGACACTGGCGAGTTGACTGCCCAAGGGTCAATCAAGTTTCGCATAGAGGCCAAACGATGAAACGCTCCACCTGGATTTCCCTCGCACTGGCTGCGCCTGCACTGGCACTAGGGGTTTGCGCGCAAGCACTGGAATCTGACAAACAACAACCCACGACCATTGACGCCAACCAGATGACTTACAACGAAAAGTCAAACGTGAACGTGTTCACCGGCAATGTGCTGTTGACGCGTGGAAGTTTGGTGATTCGCGGCGACAAATTGACATTGACCGAACGCAGCGACGGTACCCAGTTCGCCACTGTGGAAGGAAAACCTGCCCGCTTCAAACAGCAGCGTGATTCAGAGAAGCCCAATGAAGTACTGCTGATCAACGGCACTGGCAACACCATTGAATTCGACGGTAATAAATCGATCGTGACATTGACCGGTGCAGCCAGCATTCAAAAAAGCACCAATGGTCAGCTCACTGAATCGATCTCGGGTACCAAAATTACGTACGAGCAAAATACAGAATTCCTGAATGTGGTGGGAACACCCAACAGCAGTGGTTCCTCACGCGTACAGGCAGTGATCAAACCAAAAACCCAAGAGACTGAGCCCGCGCCAAAAGGGGGCAGCAAGTGAGCAACACCCCCGCACACACCCTGACAGGACAAGGACGGCTTCAAGCGCTTAGCCTACGCAAAGCCTACCGCAGCAAACGCGTGATTGAAGATGTGTCGCTGCACGTGGACACAGGCGAGGTGGTCGGCCTGCTGGGCCCCAACGGCGCTGGCAAAACCACCTGCTTTTACATGATTGTGGGTTTGGTCAGTGCCGACGAAGGCAACATTTGCCTGGAAGGCCGCGACATCACCTTGCAACCCATTCACGAGCGCGCACGCGCAGGGCTTTCTTATCTTCCTCAGGAAGCCTCCGTGTTTCGCAAACTGACTGTGGAAGACAACATTCGCGCAGTGCTTGAAATCAATCCACCCAGAGACAAAACGGTGGATCAGGCTGTCGAAGATTTGCTGAACGACCTTCAAATTGCGCACATTCGCACCTCGCTGGCGGCGTCCCTCTCGGGTGGCGAACGCCGCCGACTTGAAATTGCCCGTGCGCTGGGCAGCCAGCCGCGCTTCATTTTGCTGGACGAGCCCTTCGCAGGCGTTGACCCCATTGCGGTACTGGAAATTCAACGCATCGTTGCCTTTTTGAAATCCAAAGGTATCGGCGTGCTGATCACCGACCACAATGTACGGGAAACCCTGGGCATTTGTGATCGTGCCTACATCATCAGCGCGGGCCGCGTGCTGGCCTCGGGCAGTCCCGAGCAAATTGTGAAAAACGACGATGTACGCCGCGTGTACCTCGGCGAACACTTCCGGATGTAAAGCTGAATCTCCATGAAACAATCCCTTCAGCTTAAAGTCTCGCAAAACCTCACGCTCACGCCTCAGTTGCAGCAATCCATTCGCTTGCTGCAATTGTCCACACTGGAGTTGCAGCAGGAAATTCAACAAGCGCTGGCTGAAAACCCACTGCTGGAGTTGGCTGACGAAGAGGCCGTGGAAGGCGAGCGCACCCTGAGCCTGGACAGCAGCAATGGCGAACTGCACGAGCCACAGGGCGACAGCTTTGAGGCCGATCCCGACCCCCGCAAAGCCAGCGAACCGGTCAGCGATCAGCAAGCTGAACAAGACAATCAAAGCGAAGAAATTGTTCAGCGCGAGACCATCGACTCCATCCAGGACAACTGGGAAGGCGACTGGCGCGACAACAGCGGCGCAGGTGCCGATGGCGATGAAGAAAAACCCGGCCTGCAACTGGCTGCGCCCGACAGCAGCCTGCACCAGCACCTGATCGACCAGCTGCGCATGACACAGGCCAGCGAACGTGACAAAAACCTGGTGCTTTGGCTGATTGACTACCTCAGCGACGATGGCTACCTGACTGTTGAACTTGAAGACCTGTGGGAAACCCTGCAGGACGAGCCCGACCTGGAGTTTGAAGAACTCAGCGCGGCCTTGCGCCTGCTGCAAAGTTTTGACCCACCCGGCGTGGGTGCCCGCAATGCAGCCGAATGCCTGCTGCTGCAACTGGCCCAGCGCAAAGACATCACCTGCCAGCAAAGCCTGTACACCCACTGCCAGCACATTGTTCGTGATCACTTGGGCTTACTGGCCCAGCGCGACTTCACCAAGCTGAAAAAAGCGCTGAATGTGGACGAAGACATACTGAAAATCTGTCACCAGATTATTCGCTCACTTGAGCCATTTCCCGGTGCGCGCTTTCGCCGCATTGACGACGACCATGTGGTGCCCGACGTGATCGTGAAAAAACTCAGTGGTCAGTGGCATGTGCAACTGAACCCGGATGTGATGCCAAAAATTCGCATCAATGAAATGTATGCCTCCATTTTGCGATCTCACCGCGGCCAAAGCGCCCAACTCAGCGCACAACTGCAAGAGGCCCGCTGGTTGTTAAAAAACGTTCAGCAGCGATTTGACACTATTTTACGGGTTAGCCAAGCCATCGTAGAACGTCAAATCGGCTACTTCAATCACGGCGAAATCGCAATGCAGCCCTTGGTTCTGCGGGAAATTGCCGACTTGCTGGGTCTGCATGAATCGACCGTGTCAAGGGTCACCACGCAAAAATATATGTTGACGCCCTATGGGTTGGTTGAGCTAAAGTATTTCTTCGGAAGCCATGTTTCCACCGACTCAGGTGGTCAGGCTTCCAGCACGGCCATCCGTGCACTCATCAAGCAACTGATTTCTGCGGAGGACGCCAAGCAGCCGATATCTGACAGCCAAATCGCCGACCTACTCGGTCAACAGGGCATCGTGGTCGCAAGACGCACGGTCGCTAAATACCGGGAATCACTGAAAATACCCCCGGTGAACATGCGCAAGTCGCTTTAACTGTTAAAGCTTCCCCCCGCAGCAACGAAAGGAGATACCTTATGAACTTGAACATCAATGGTCATCATCTGGAAGTTACCCCAGCGATTCGAAACTACGTCATCGAAAAACTGGATCGGGTGAAAAGGCATTTTGATCACGTCATTGATGCATCGGTGACCATCTCGGTGGTCAAGCTGGTTCAAAGGGCAGATGTCACACTGCACGTTCGCGGCAAAGACATTCACGCTGAAGCAAGTCATGAAAACCTCTACGCAGCCATTGATGCGCTGGCCGACAAACTGGATCGCCAGGTACTGCGTCACAAAGACAAACTAACCAACCACAACCACACCCCCATGAAACACCAGGTGGTCGAAGAAGCTGAATAAACCTCTGTAATTTCAGGGAAAATCAAAAGGCGGACTTCCATCCGCCTTTTCTGTTTTTATGGCGTATAATCGGCCCCACGATTAGAAGCGGGTCTCAGGAATCAACAGCGATGAACTTGATCGCAAATCTACTTCCACCATCCAACATATTGTTGGACACACAGGTCACCAGCAAAAAGCGCGTGTTTGAACAAGCCGGTCTGGTCTTTGAAAACAACCAAGGCATCGCAAGATCCAAGGTGTTCGACAGCCTGTTTGCGCGTGAACGTTTGGGCTCCACTGGCTTAGGCCAGCAAGTGGCCGTACCGCATGGCCGCATCAAGGGCCTGCGCGAACCTATCGCCTCGCTGGTGCGTGTGCAAGACCCAATCCCTTTTGATGCCCCAGACGGCCAACCCGTCAAGCTGCTCATGTTTTTGCTGGTGCCAGAAAGCGCAAACCAGCATCATCTGGATATACTGTCAGAACTGGCTCAAATGCTGTCTGACAAAGATTTCCGTGAGAAACTCATGACAGAATCCGATCCCGGCGCCACTCACCAACTGATCGCCAACTGGGAGCCTTACCAACCCGCGAGTTAAGCCTGTGAAGCAACTGAAAGAACTGATCGAAGCCAACCGCAACAAACTCAAGCTTGACTGGCTGGCCGGTTTAAATGGCGGTGACCGCCACCTGGATCTTCAGTGTTTTGCTTCCTCTGATCTGGTAGGTCACCTCAACACCATTCACCCGGGTCGCATCCAGGTGTTTGGTCGACAGGAAATCGAATATTTCGCCCGCATCAGCGACGAACGCAAAAAACACCAAATCGACAAACTGATTGAAGGCGATCCGCCCGCTGTCATCGTGGCTGAATCATTTCAACCGCACCCACTTTTGAAAGCCGCCTGCGACGAATCCAACATTCCCCTGCTCGCCACACCCCTGTCGGCCGCCGAAATCATCGACTTTCTGCGCGTGTATATCAACAAATGGCTCGCCCCCACCACCATGATGCATGGCGTTTTCATGGATGTGCTGGGCATGGGCGTGCTTATTTGTGGCGAATCAGGTTTGGGCAAAAGCGAACTGGGCCTGGAATTGATTTCACGCGGGCATGGCCTGGTGGCTGACGACGTGGTGGAGTTCTCGCGCGTGGCCCCCAACTACATCGAGGGCCGCTGCCCGGAACTGATTCGCAACCTGATGGAAGTGCGCGGCGTAGGCCTGCTCGACATCAAGGCTATTTTTGGTGAAACGGCCGTACGCCGAAAAATGCGCTTGAAACTGATTGTGCACCTGGTGCGCAAGGCCTCGCTTGAATTGCACCAGGAACGCCTGGTGACCGAGCAGCAATTCCAGGAAGTGCTGGGCCTGCCCATTCGCAAAGCCATTTTGCCAGTGGCAGCAGGCCGTAACTTGGCCGTGCTTCTTGAAGCCGCAGTGCGCAACACCATTTTGCAAATGCGGGGCATCAATACACTGGACGAGTTCATGGTGCGTCAACAAAAGGCCATGCTCAGTGAGCTGGGCGGCATCGACCACCTCCAGGTTGACCCCGACACCGAAACGGACATCGGCCATGATTAACATGAAGGTGGTATTGGTCACCGGCCTCTCAGGCTCGGGTAAATCAGTCGCAATTCGTGCGCTGGAAGACTCCCACTTTTATTGCGTTGACAACTTGCCGCCTTCCTTCATTCCGCAAGTCATCCAGCGCTTGTCCTCCGAAGGTATCACCCAAATTGCCATTGCTGCCGATGCACGCACAGGGCGCGACATCATTGATGTGCCGCAAATCATTCAAGACATGAAGGCCAAAGGAACCGATGTTCGCATCCTGTTTCTGGATGCCGACGATGAAACCCTGATCACCCGCTACTCGGAAAGCCGCCGACGTCACCCCATGAGCGCACGCCTTGGCGAACAGGCCACGGTGCAAGAATGTGTTGATGCGGAACGAGAAGCGCTCGAGCCGCTGAGAAACATTGCAAGCTGTATTGACACCTCAGCCCTGCAACCCAACGTGCTGCGCAGATGGGTGCTTGAAACTGTGGAAGAAGAATCGGCCAAACTTACCCTGGTGTTTGAAACTTTCGGTTTCAAAAAGGGCCTGCCTTCAGATGCCGACCTGGTGTTTGATGTGCGCTGCCTGAGCAACCCCTACTACGACAAAAGCCTGCGCCCTCTGACTGGCAAAGACGTGGAGGTTCAACGCTACATTCAGGCCGACAATCGCAGCGACCCGCTGATTAGCGACATCGAAACCTATTTGAGAAATTGGTTGCCGTCTTATTTGAATGAACAACGCAGCTATGTGACCGTGGCAATTGGTTGCACGGGTGGCCAGCATCGCTCGGTGTATGTGGCCGAAACGCTGGCAAAGCGTTTTACCAGCGAACCCCTACCTCAGATCGAGAGTGTTTTGTTGCGGCACCGCAGCCTGGGTTAACACCCGCACTTGGCCAAGCAGTTTGTGAACAATTTTGGGCACCGGTTTGTCACCAACCGAGTGGCAAGCTGCCCATGCGCCGGGCACTTTCAGGCGCAACACCTTGAAATGCATTTTGCGGTGGGTTAATTCATGTACCAGCCAAGGTTGGCCTTGCAAACCAGGCAACTGTTGCTCAATGTCAGCACGGTGCGCCTGCAAGCCATAGTGTTCAACCCAGGCAGTTGCAATTCGGGTTAAGCCTGCAAAATCTGGCTGACTATCGCAAGCTTCAAATGGCGTGGTCCACAGGCCCTGCCAAACAGCTTTGTCCGTTTGCAGTTCAAGCAGCACTCCACCCCCCTCGTCTTCCACAATCAAGCTGACGAAATACAATTCGGGTCGAGCCTTTTTAGGCTTTGGTGTAGGCAACAAACCCACCATGCCTTTTCCCAAAGCCACACAACTTTGCATCAAGGGGCAGGCCGAGCAGGCTGGGTTGCGCGGTACGCAGCAGGTGGCCCCAAGGTCCATCAAGGCCTGGTTGTACACGCCGGGCTGCTGTGCTGGCACATTGGCATCCGCAATTTCCCACAGGGTTTTCTTGATGGTGGTTTGCTCGGGGTATCCCTCGATGCCGTAGTACCTGCAAAACACACGTTTCACATTGCCGTCCAGAATGGGGGCCGGCACTCCATAAGCCAGTGATGCGATTGCACCTGCAGTGGACTGACCAATGCCGGGCAAACTTTCAAGCTCGCTCACCGTGCGCGGAAATTGCCCGTCAAAACGGGCCACAACCTGCTTGGCACAGGCGTGCAAATTACGCGCGCGGGTGTAATAACCCAAACCTGCCCACAACTGCATCACATCCTGTTCCGGGGCGGCGGCCAAATCGGAAACCGTTGGGTAAGCCTGCAAAAAACGGGTGTAATAGCCCAGCACCGTTGTTACTTGGGTTTGCTGCAACATCACTTCGCTTAGCCACACCTTGTAGGCATCGCCTGTGTGCTGCCAGGGCAGGCTTTGCCGGCCGTGCCGCTTTTGCCACCGCACGAGCACCTCGCCAAATGCCTCTCCGGTCAAAGGGCTCATGGTTGCTTCATTCCTGACATTGCGCGCAATAAAACGTGCTGCGCTGGTTCATTACACGGCGTTTCACAGCGCCCCCACAGCGCTTGCAAGGCTGCCCCTCGCGGCCATACACATCACAATGCAACTGAAAATGTCCCCACTCGCCATCAATGGCTTGAAAATTACGCAGGGTTGAACCACCCCGCTCAATCGCCTCAGTTAAAACAGCAACCACCGCTGCATGCAAGGCCTGCGTATTTGCCCTACTCAGCCGCCCCGCGGCTTTACCGGGTCGGATTGCACTGCGAAACAGCGCCTCGCACGCATAAATATTACCCACACCAACTACAGCAAGCCCACTTAACAGCAAGGCCTTGATCGACACTTTTTTGCCGCGCGTGGCCTTGAAAAACGATTCGGGTGTGAATGCCTCACTGAAAGGCTCAGGCCCCAGTTTTGCAAACCGTATAAAACTGTTTTCCCAACCCGGCGCTTTTTCGACGTACTCCACACTGCCAAAGCGGCGCGGGTCGTTGTAACGCAGAACCTTCTCCCCAAAATTCCATTCAATGTGATCGTGCTTGTCCCACGGAGTGCTGGCGCTCACAATTTTCATGGAACCCGACATGCCCAAATGCACCACCAACACTTGCCCACCGAAATCCATCAACATGTATTTCGAGCGGCGCTCCACGCCTTGCAATATCTGCTTTACACAACTTTGCACTTGAACCGGCACGGGCCAACGCAAACGGGGTTGCCGCACGGTGCAAGCCAACAGGCGCTGCCCTGTGAAATGCAGGTCTACGCCTCTTTTGGTGATTTCTACCTCGGGTAATTCAGGCATAAGCTAAAGCGCGCACGCGCATCTGTTAATGTGATAAAAATAAACGTGGATTCACCAGTTTTTCATTGGGTTCAACAGTATGACTTGTTTTAAATGGACCATCGCAGGCCCGGTATTTTTTCTGGCAGCCAGCCTCACCACAGGCTGCGCCACCGTGCCGGCTGAACAGGGCGAACCGGCGCAACAGAAAATGTCTGCCGAGCAAAAAGCCTATGAGGCCCGTGTGGCCGACATGGTAAAACAAGACCCACTGTTTGCCCTGCTTACCGCTGAAATTGCCAGCCAACGCGGCGACACGTATTCTGCCACGCTGGCATACACCGAGGCGGCAAAACAACAGCGCGATCCCGATCTTGCAAAAAGGGCGGTCGAAATCAGCCTGGCTGAAGGCCAATTGGACCTGGCCTTGAGCGCAGCCCAAGTGTGGTCAGAATTGTCACCCGGCGACAAACAGGCCAGCCGCTCCATCATGCTGCTGCAACTGGGCACCAACCGGGTCGATCAGGCAATGCCTGCACTCAAGGCTTTCTTGGCCGATGTGCAAACCGCCGAGACCGCAAACCCGGGGCTTGGGGGTTCCAGCACCGAGAAAGTTGCGCTGGACATGCTTCAGCGCATTCCCGACAAAAACAAAGCGTACCAAACCGGTATCGAGCTGTTCGGCAACAATGCCGATGATCTGGAAGCACAAACCTTGCTCGCCCAGCTTGCCAACAATTCCGAGTTGTACCCACAGGCTGTGGGCCACATGGAAAACGTATTGCGCAAATCGCCACAAGAACGTTTTTATGTGCTGATGGCTCAGTTCATGGAAAAACGCGACGGCAACCTGGATGCCGCCATGCAACTGGTAAACGAGCAGGCGCTACTGCACCCCAACTGGTTTGGTGCGCGCCTTTACCTGGCTCGCAACCACACGCAGCTTGGGCAGTGGGCGCAAGCACGGCAACGGTTTGCGGAAATGATCGAGCTTCAACCCGACAACATTCCCCTGTATTCCAGCCAGGGCTTTGTACTTACACAGCTCAAAGACTACAAAGCCGCCGAGCAGCACTTCAAGATTTATCTGGACAAAACCACACCGGCAGAACGCCAGAACGAATCGCTGATACACGCCACGCTGTCTGACATGGCACTTGAACGCAAAGACTATGTGGCCGCCCTGAAGTGGTTGGACACCACGCCCAATGCAGCCGACAATCTGGATGTACAACTGAAAAAGTCAGCCTTGTTCGAAAAACAGGGCAATGCATTGTCCGCCAAGCGGGTACTGAATCAATTCAAACCCAAGAATGAAGATGAGTCTGTGCGACTGGCACTGGCGAAATCGCAATTGGCGGAATCGCAAAAAGCACCTGCTGAAGCCGCCACCGAACTTGAACTGGCCTTGCTGAACTTCCCGGACCAACCCGACCTGCTTTACGAGCGTGCCATGGTGGCTGAGCGGCAAGACGACCTGCCGCGTGTGGAGCAGTTCCTAAAGCGCCTTATCGCAGTTCGCCCTGAAAACCCACACGGCTACAACGCTTTGGGCTACACCTGGGCCGAGAATAATATTCGGCTGGAAGAAGCTTACGAGTTGATTAAAAAGGCAGTGGAACTGGCTCCCAACGACCCCTTCATTCTCGATTCACTGGGCTGGGTACATTACCGCTTGGGCAAGCTGGACAGTGCTGAAGCAACGTTGCAAAAAGCGTTTGGTCTGCGCCAGGACGAAGAAATCGGTCTGCACCTGCTTGAAGTGTTGCTCAAGTCCGGAAAAAAAGAAGAAGCACGTCAACTCGGAAACAGCTTGACCGTTCGTTACCCAGACAGCAAAGCATTGAAAAAACTGGTTCAACAGCTTGAGGGAATTTAAGTTCATGGCTTTATCAACATTGCGCCTGGCCTGTATCGGCTTGATCGGCGCAAGCCTGGCTGCCTGCAGCACTTTGGGTCAAAACCCAAGCACTGAAGTGGATTGCAAGTCGATCCAGTCAAGCTGCCACTACGGACGTTTTGGGTTGATTTGGAAAGTTGAACAAGCCGACGGGAAAATTGAAGCTGATTCTATTTCGGGCACCTATGAATGGCGTTCGGGCCGCACTGGGCCAAGCCAAGCCCCTGAAATTGCCTACCTGGAAGTCAGCTCCACATTGGGCCCTTCGCTGGGCAGCGCAAAACGCTTGGGTAATTTTTACGAAGTCCGGGCCGCAGATGGCCGGGTGTATCTGGCCAAAGACTGGCAAAGCCTGTTCGATTTGATGTTTCCGGTTGAACTGCCTGCTGAAGCCTTGGTGCAGTGGATGGAAAACCCGAACCCCAATGAATTACCCACACTGCCCACCAACTGGGCTTGGGAAAACCAGAATGGCCGATACCGCGTGGTGTTTATTGAGAACAACACGTCAGGCCGTATCGACCTGATTCCGCAAGGCACCCTGGGCAAATAAAGCGTGAACGTTCCCAGCCCGGCCAAACTCTCGGCCTTTTCGCCTGCAAAAATCAATCTGTTTTTGCACATCACAGGCCGAAGGGCTGATGGTTACCACCTGCTCCAAAGTATTTTTTGCCCAATCACGCTGGGTGATCAACTATCCGTGTCAGTGCAAACCAATTCAAGCCGTGAATTGGTCATTCAGCGAAGTGGTGACCTTGTTCACATTCCTGAACAAATTGACCTGACAGTTCGCGCCTGCAAGGCCTTTTATGCCCACGCCAACATTGGAATGGGCTACGCAGTGACCATTCATGTCGACAAGCAAGTTCCGGAACAGGCGGGTTTGGGTGGCGGCAGCAGCAACGCTGCCACTGTACTGCGCCTGCTACAACAGCACCACCAAAACCCGATTGAACCTGAACAACTGGCTGCGATCGGCCTGACGCTTGGGGCTGATGTGCCCTTCTTTCTTCAGGACAGCAGTGCTTTTGTCGAAGGCATTGGCGAGGCAATCACACCAATTCAGGGCATTTCAGGGCATTTAATTGTCTACAAACCGCCACTTTCTTGCCCCACGCCCAAAATATTTAGCGATCCGCAATTGACACGCAACTCAAGTGACGTCAAAATAGCGGTCTTCGATTCGGCCCGCCGAATGAATAGTGAGTTGATGGCTTGCCTGCAAGCCAACACACAGAATGCTTTGCAAGCTGTTGTGTCACGCAACTACCCGGAATGGGAACAGCAGTTTGGTGTTTTTTCAAACTGTGTTGCAAAGCTCAACCCGCAATTGATTCGAATGTCAGGTTCCGGCTCCGCCATGTTTGCTTTGTTTGCCAGCCCAAGCCAACTTAGCACCGCAGTGGCAGCAGTCGCCGATGCGCCTGAATTACAGCGTGGGCAGTTGTTTGAATGCAAAATCAAACCAAGCTGAATCGATAAAAGTTTTAGGGGAGTCGCCAAGTTGGTTAAGGCACCGGATTTTGATTCCGGCATTCGAAGGTTCGAATCCTTCCTCCTCTGCCAAAACCAAAGGGCCAGCCACCGGTTGGCCCTTTTTTTATTTCGCCAACGCACACGTCAAGCCCTGGGGTAAACAATGGCAACCGACAGCAGTCTAATGATCTTCACCGGCAATGCGAACCCTGCATTGGCCGAATCAGTGGCCAAACAGCTGAACATTCCGCTGGGCAAGGCTACCGTAGGTCGTTTCTCAGACGGTGAAGTCATGGTCGAGATCAACGAGAACGTGCGCGGCAAAGACGTGTTTGTACTGCAATCCACATGCGCCCCCACCAACGACAACCTCATGGAAATGATGGTCATGATCGACGCGCTCAAGCGCGCATCAGCTGGCCGTATTACCGCAGCCATTCCTTACTTCGGCTATGCCCGTCAAGATCGCCGCGTGCGCTCTTCACGTGTGGCAATCACTGCCAAAGTAGTGGCCAACATGCTGCAGGTTGTAGGCGTTGACCGCGTGCTGACCATGGACCTGCACGCCGACCAAATTCAGGGTTTCTTTGACATTCCCGTAGACAATATTTATGCATCGCCAGTGTTGCTGGGCGATGTTTGGAAGCAAAACCTCGACAACCTGATGGTTGTGTCGCCCGATGTAGGCGGCGTGGTTCGTGCCCGCGCGCTGGCCAAGCGCCTGAATTGCGATTTGGCCATTATCGACAAGCGTCGCCCCCGCGCCAACGTGGCAGAAGTGATGAATATTATTGGCGATGTGAAAGACCGCACCTGCGTGATCATGGACGACATGGTCGACACCGCCAACACCCTGTGCAAAGCCGCCGCGGCCCTGAAAGCCAACGGCGCGAAAAAAGTAGTTGCTTACTGTACCCACCCCGTGTTGTCGGGTGGTGCCATTCAACGTGTAGAAGAATCTGATCTGGACGAACTGGTAGTGACCGACACCATTCCTTTGTCTGAGGAAGCCAACAACAGCAAAACCATTCGTGTTCTGAGTGTTGATGAACTGCTGGCCGAAACAATTCGCCGCATCGTTCGCTCTGACTCGGTCAGCTCGCTGTTTATTGATTAAGTTTTAGGTAACAAGTTGTTTTGGGCTTTTTTGCGGACGCCTTCAAGTGCCGCATAACTTGGTTTCACTGGTCGCGGTGAAGTCAAATTTGGAGAATCAACATGAAAGTAGTTGCAACATCCCGCACAGAGCAGGGTTCCGGAGCGAGCCGCCGCCTGCGTCGTGCTGGCCAGGTACCTGGCATTGTTTATGGCGCAAATCAGGAAGCTCAGGCTGTGTCAATTGAACACAACCCCCTGTGGCACGCAATTCAAAAGGAAAAATTCCACTCCAGTATTCTGGATCTGGAAATTGACGGCAAGTCACAGCAAGTGTTGCTGCGCGACTTCCAGTCACACCCTTACAAGCCACAGTTGCTGCACATCGATTTCCAGCGCATCGACGGTAACCAGAAGATCCACATGAACGTGCCTTTGCACTATTCAGGTCACCTGGAAAGCCCAGCAGTCAAGCTGTATGCCGGTCAGGTTACCTTCGTGGCCAACCAGATCGAAATCGAATGCTTGCCCAAAGACCTGCCAGAATTCATCGCCGTCGATTGCAGCGTGCTGGACGTGACCAAGCGCTCAATCCACGTGACTGATCTGCAGTTCCCTGAAGGTGTAAGCATCCCCAACCACGGTCAGCAAGACCTGTCACTGGTTACAGTGAAAATCAAGGCTGGTGCGGCTAAGGGCGGCGACGAGTAAACTCTCGAAGTCCATTTAGTACCGAAAAAGCCGCTGCACTGAAGTTCAGCGGCTTTTTTTATGGGCACAATGTGGGCTCATTCATCAATCAAGCACAAAACCCGAAGTGAACAACACACCCAATTTCGATGAATTGCCATTGGGCGATCAAATCAAACAAGTGATCGCACAACTGCCCACAAGCACGGTCAGCCTTGGTGAAATTCTAGACCTGGTGGGCCGCGACGGCATGCTGCTATTGGTGGCATTTCTCACACTGGTGTTCATGGTGCCAGTATCAATTCCGGGGGTCAGCACCATTTTTGGCGCAGCCATTTTACTGATTGGCGTCAGCAGAATTTTCGGTCGAACCTTGTGGCTACCCAAGCGCTTCAAAGAACGCGCCCTGCCAGCAGACAAGCTGCGCAATGCACTTGAAAAAGGCTTGGTGTGGATTCCACGCCTTGAAAAAATCAGCAAACCCCACCGCATGGCTTGGCTGACCACAGGCCGAGGCATGAACATCATCAATGATGGTGGCCTGATTCTGGGCGCCGTGTTGCTGATGGCACCCTTTGGCTTCATTCCGTTCTCCAACACCGTGCCGGGTATCGCCCTGCTTTTTCTGGCAGTGGGCCTGATTCAACGCGACGGCGCAGCCGTGCTGCTGGGGCATTTGGCCAATGTGGCCTCAATTGTGTACTTCGGCGTACTGATCGGCGGCGGCGGCATGATGATTCAAAACATGTTGCAAAACTGAGTTTGCAAGTTAATCTACTGGCACCTCCGTTTTATCCACCACCCTGCGCAATACAAAACTGGTGTGCACCCCAGTTACACCTTTAATGCGGGTAATTTTGTTCAACAGCAAATTCTGGTAGCCGTCCATGTCGGCAACAATCACCTTTAACTGGTAATCGGCCTGCTGACCGGTAATCAGCAAACACTCCAGCACCTCGGGAATTGCTTCAATCGCGCCTTCAAAACTGGCGAAGCGTTCCGGCGTGTGCTGATCCATGGAAATATAAATTAGCGCCATCAGGCTGTACCCCAGTTTTTTCGCATCCACCAAGGCGCGGTAACCGGTAATCAAGCCCGCGTCTTCAAGGGCTTTCACTCGGCGCAAACACGGCGAAGGCGACAATCCAATGGCATCGGCCAGGTCTTGGTTACTCATTCGCCCATCGGCTTGCAACAGGGTCAGAATTCGTTTGTCGTAGCGGTCCAGTTCTTGCATTTGGCTTTCAATGCCTTTAAATAAACTATTTTCGCAATTATCTGCCAATTAACAAGATTATCCAAGCAATAAACGCAATCATCTTTCACCCCAAAACACCTACACTATTTTCAATCGATCCACCTTTCAGGCCAACGCAGTATGTTGAAGAACCCCGCCACCAAATATCGCCCCGCTTACAAAGTGGACCTGCCCGACAGAACATGGCCCAACAAGGCCATTGAACATGCGCCAATCTGGTTAAGCACCGATTTGCGCGACGGCAACCAAGCGATTTTTGAACCCATGAGTGTGGCCACCAAACTGGACTTCTTCAAGGAATTGGTGCGCATTGGCTTTAAGGAAATTGAGGTAGGCTTTCCGGCTGCCTCTCAAATCGACTTCGACGTGGTTCGGCATTTGATCGACAACGATTTAATTCCGAACGATGTCACCCCCATGGTCATGACCCAGGCTCGTGATGATCTTATCGAGCGAACAGTGGAATCGGTGATTGGTGCCAAAAGCGCCATCGTCCACATCTACAACTCCACCGCACCCGTGTGGAGAAATACGGTGTTCCGCATGACTGTGCCTGAAGTGATCGACATGGTGAAAAAGCGCGTGCAAAAAGTGAAAGAACTCACCGATGCACACCCTGAAACCCAGTGGGTTTTGCAGTACTCGCCCGAGTGTTTCAACATGACTGAACTGGACGTGGCTTTGCAGGCTTGCAACACCGCCATTGAAGCCTGGGAAGCCGGGCCAGGTAGAAAGATCATCATCAACCTGCCCACCACGGTGGAATGGAGCACACCCAATGTGTTCGCCGATCAAATCGAGTGGATGAACAGGCGCCTGAATCGTCGTGAACATGTGGTGCTGTCCGTGCACCCACACAATGACCGTGGCACGGGTGTGGCCACCGCCGAACTGGCCATGATGGCTGGTGCGCAACGTGTTGAAGGCTGCTTGTTCGGCAATGGCGAACGCTGTGGCAACGTCGACATCGTGACGCTGGCCTTGAACATGTACACCCAAGGTGTGCACCCGAACCTTGATTTTTCCGACATCAATGCTGTGGCCCGAGTGGTGGAAAGTTGTACGCAACTGCCCATTCACCCACGCCACCCGTATGTGGGCGATTTGGTGTACACCGCGTTTTCCGGATCACATCAGGATGCCATCAAGAAAGGTTTTGACATTCAAAAGCCCGATGCCATTTGGGAAGTGCCCTACCTGCCAATCGACCCTGTTGATGTAGGCCGCACCTACGACAGCGTGATCCGTGTGAACAGCCAGTCTGGCAAAGGAGGCATTGCCTACATTCTGGAACGCGAACATGGCGTGGTCATGCCACGCCGCATGCAAGTGGAGTTTTCAAGCGTTGTGCAAAAGGTGAGCGACAGCACGGCTGCTGAAATGACATCGCCCGCCCTATGGGCTTTGTTTGAGCAAACCTATTTGCAAAACGACGACAGCCAGCCGCGCTACATCAGCCACAAAGTGTTTGATGCCGAAGGCGGCCAAGGCATTGAGATTACAGTACAGCAACACGGCGAAATTATGCGCCTTGAAGGCGTGGGCAATGGCCCGCTGGATGCCGCGGTGCAAGCCCTTGGTGTGCCCATGGACATAGTTGGCTTCGAGGAGCGCAGCGTAGGCCAAGGCGCAAAATCAAAGGCTATGGCGATTATTGAAGTAAGCGTGCCCAATGTGCCTGGCAGCAAATTTGGTGTGGGCTTTCACGACAACATCACCACCGCCAGCTTGATGGCGCTGGTCAGTGCATGGCGCAGGGTTGAAACGCCCATGCCAGTCGAATTGAAATAATCACTGCGATTGTTTGGAATCAGCCGAACTATCAGCGAAAATACAGCCTTGTGATCCACAGGGCTGTATTTTACTTCATGTCCAGCAACACCCCCATCAAGCTGATCGTTGGCCTTGGCAACCCTGGCCCGCAGTATGCAGACACACGCCACAACGCGGGCGTTTGGTATCTGGAAGCATTGGCACGCAAACACAATGTGTTTTTACAAAGCGACAAGCGTTTTTTTGGCGACCTGGCGCGCATCAAGTTTGCAGGTGAAGACGTGTGGCTGCTGTTCCCCACTACCTTCATGAACCGCTCTGGTCAGGCTGTTGGCGCTTTGGCAAAATTCTTCAAAATCAAGCCTGAAGAAATTCTAGTCGCGCACGATGAACTGGACTTGCTACCCGGTCAAATCAAAATGAAAAAAGGTGGCGGCCATGCCGGCCACAATGGTTTGAAAGACATTCATGCACACATGGGCAGCAACGAATTCTGGCGCGCACGCATTGGCATTGGCCACCCTCGCAGCCTGAACCTGCAACAAGGTGTGGCCGACTTTGTATTGCACCGCCCCAGCAACGAGCAACAGCAAATCATCGACAAGTCAATCGACGTGTTGCTGAAACACACCGAGCTGATTTTGAAGGGTCAAATTGGCCAGGCCACCACGCACATTCACACGGAGTGCGCATGAGAAGCAGCATACAAATTATTTTGGGCGATCGCGCCAAAGCGCACATTGCCAACAAAGGCCTAAAGCCGGAAGACATTTGCGCCATTCCCGCCGCCGCAGGCGGCCCGAAAGGTTTGATTTTGCAGGGGCTTGATCAGTATTTGTTCAACGACTGGCTGGGGCCTGATCATCTACAAAAACGAGCTGAACAGGGGGTGAAGCCACTGCAACTGATTGGTGCCTCAATCGGTGCCTGGCGCATGGCCGCAGCCGCGAGCAGTAACCCGGCAGCCACCTTAAAGCGCCTTGCCCAACAATATGTGGAAGCGCAAAACTACGACAAAGGTGTGGACAGATTCGAGATTAGCCGTGTATGCAAAAACATGGTGCAGGCCGTGGTGGCCGATGAAGCACAACATATGGTGAAACCTTTGGGCAAAGAATTGCTGGTGTGGGTGAACAAAGGGTTGACCCCGCTGCACCATGCGCAACAGCAGCGTGCCCGCAAGCGTGGTTTCGCCAGTGCGGTATTGGCCAATAGCGTAAACCGCAATCGCCTTTCCAGCTACTTCGAGCGATGGGTATTTCAAAGCCCGGGGGCGCATACCGATTGGCTCAAGCAGCCCTTTGATCGAATTCCCACCAGGATCGAAGACCTGGATGCATTGAACGTTCACGACGCCTTGCTGGCCAGTGGCAGTATTCCGTTTGTGCTGAACCCGGTACACAAAATAGCCCATGCCCTGCGCGAAGATCACCCAGAAGTGAAATACCACGAGGGCCCGTTCTGGGATGGCGGCTTGACCGACTACCACTTGGCCTTGCCCTATCACCGACTCGATGGCCTGGTACTTTACCCCCACTTTGCGCCTACGGTTACACCAGGTTGGCTGGACAAGTTTTTAAAACTGCGCAAAGCCAACCCGGATTGGATGAGTAATGTGATTCTGGTGTGCCCTTCGCCAGAATTTGTAAAGCGTTTGCCCGCGAAGAAAATTCCAGACCGCAGTGATTTTAAGCGCTACAACTTTGATCACCGCATTCGCATACCGCTGTGGCAAGCGGCTATTCGCGAAAGCGAACGCATGGCAGAAGACTTTTCAACCTGGCTTGCGAACGTGAATCGCTAGGCGCGGTACAATTCACCCCATTCAATTAAGCACTTAGCGAATTCTCATGACCCTCAAATGCGGCATCGTTGGCCTTCCCAACGTCGGTAAATCCACCCTGTTCAACGCGCTGACCAAAGCGGGCATTGCGGCTGAAAATTATCCCTTTTGCACAATCGAACCCAATGTGGGCATGGTCGAAGTGCCCGACGCACGTTTGCAACAGCTGGCTGATGTTGTAAAACCCGAACGTATTTTGCCCGCCACCGTTGAATTTGTAGACATTGCAGGCCTGGTGGCAGGTGCCTCGAAAGGCGAAGGTTTGGGCAACCAGTTTCTGGCTCACATTCGCGAAACCGATGCGATTGTGAATGTGGTTCGGTGTTTTGAAGACGACAACGTCATTCACGTCAATGGACGGGTTGACCCTCTTTCCGACATTGAAACCATTGAAACCGAATTGTGTTTGGCTGACATGGGCACCGTTGAAAAGGCCGTACACCGCTATGCCAAACAGGCGCGTGCAAATGACAAAGAAGCAGCAAAAATTCTGGCCATTTTGCAGCGTTGTGAGGCGCAACTGAACGAAGCCAAACCCGTGCGCGCATTGGGCCTGGATGAAGAAGAACTGTTCGCCATCAAAAGCTTTGGCTTGATCACTGCAAAGCCAGCCATGTACGTGGCCAACGTGGCCGAGACTGGTTTCGAGAACAACCCGTTCCTTGAGCGTTTGCAGGAATACGCAGCAAAGCAGAATGCCCCGGTGGTTGCCGTGTGCGCCGCCATTGAAGCTGAAATAGCCGACCTGGAAGACGCCGACAAAATGGAATTCCTGGCCGACATGGGCATGACCGAGCCTGGCCTGAACCGAGTAATTCGTGCGGGCTTCAAATTGCTGGGCCTGCAAACCTACTTCACCGCAGGCCCAAAGGAAGTGCGTGCGTGGACTATTCACATTGGCGACACTGCACCCAAAGCCGCTGGCGTGATTCATACCGATTTTGAGCGCGGCTTTATTCGTGCCCAAACCATTGCGTTCGATGACTACATTCAGTTCAAGGGCGAAAACGGTGCCAAGGAAGCTGGAAAAATGCGCGCTGAAGGCAAAGAGTATGTGGTGAAAGACGGCGACGTGCTGAACTTCCTGTTCAATGTTTAAACAAGCTGCAAGCCTGGTTTAAAACAAAGGCCCTTCGGGGCCTTGTTTTTTGCTTGTCGTCTTTTTGTGCTACGGTAATGTCAGTATTCACTCGCTGCACCAACCATGTCCAAAGCCCTGAAGTGGTCAATTCTTGCCTTTGTGATCGTTCTTACCGGCGTTATTTTTTCTCATGGCGTTGTAGTGCCGCGCTTCATCTGGGAACCCAAGCTGAACAGTGTTCGCAATCAGTACCCCGACCAGCGTATTGATGTAAAACGTGTGGTGCTTGCGCTTTCCCTGAAACCGCAATTGATCATTTCTGAAATAGAAGTGGATGACCCCACCCGCAAGGAAAACCTTCAACTGGCCTTGATCAGGCTGGGCATGAACGCCGTCGAGTCGATCAAGCAAGGCCGAATTCAAGTTGAGTCTCTGACCATCAAAGGCCTGGCTGCTCGAGCCGAGAAAGAAGCCGACTGCGGCCAACCCAGCTTGAGCTGTACACCCGTGCTGCCAGTGGCGCTGGCCGCACGGGCCTGGCAAAGCACGCAAGTGGCCAACCCCGGTTTTTTTACACCCGAACTTGCTTTGAATTCACTGGAACTTGAACAGGCACAGTTCATGGTGAACAACACTGAAGCCCAACAAGAGCTGAGCGGCAAACTGGAGCAGTTCAAGTTTAAAGTGGGCAACAACACTCCAGACAATCAGTTCAACCTGGGTTGGCGCCTGGGTATTAAAACCCCGCAGGAAAACAAGCAACTGTACATCGCCATGAATGCGCAAACCGAGGCTGGCCCCATGCGCGAAGTTTCACTCAAACAATTCAAAGTAGACATTGACGGCCAATGGAACGGCTTCCCATGGACCGGCACTGCCGAGCAAGACCTGCTGGTGTTGCGCCTTGCGCAGGCCAACAACGGTGAAGGTGCGCCTTTTATCAAGTTGCATGGTGAAAACCTTCGTACCTATGTGCGTCGAGATGACTTGCCTGAAACACACCAGGCCGCATTTTCTGCCCAACAATTTGAGGGTGGCCTGCCCGCGCAAAACTGGACCCTGAACAAAGCCGAATGGACCTACACCCACGAGGATGCCCAAGCCTGGACCTTCAACATGAACTACATGGCATCGGAGGGTTTGATTGAATTACAACCCGAAACCATAAAAGGCAGCGAAGGCATTCCCGCTGAAGCACAGGTGCGTGAATTGAATTGCGATGCGGCTGAAACTGCCATACGCGAAGACAAGCCTTACTGGGCCTGGCAAGAAGGCTGGTTCAGGGTACTGAACGAACACCCACTGGAAAAATCAAGCCTGGTGTTGTGCCCGGTATTGGCCAATAAACCCTAACCAGCAACCATCGCCAAGTACTGTAAGGCCTTAATTTTGAGTGGTTTGGGTTTCTGCAATACGTCACGCTGAATGTCAAACACAACCGACTTCAATAAATCTGTTGTGTTCAGTTCGCTTTCACTCTCAAGACGTTGGAGCTCAACTTTCAGCTTTTCTGGCACTTTCATCGAAAGTCGCCTACGAGGAATCTTCACCGTATCGATCGTGTAACTCACCAATGAAAGCTTGTGGGCAGACAATAGCCTTTGAATTCCCTTGGGGTCGTGCGCCAAATCATGAATGTAGTAACACAAAAGGTCTTTACGAAAGTCTGGCGTCGAATCAGGCTCAACAGTGAATGCCGCCAAATCAAGCATATCGAGATAAATTGCCGGCAATCGAACTTCAATCGATCTCAGCGCTTTTCTTCGTGATTCTGAAATGGCGGGCGTTGATTGGGCTGGGATGGATACAACATGATCGCATTGGTCACACACACCCACCAAAATATCGTGTGCGAATCCTTTTTTGTCGCTGAACGGAACATCCCTTCGCTTAAAGGTTAGCGAAACCATTTTTCTACAATGATTGCAAATGGCTCGACTTTGATCTCCATCGATGAAAAGTTTCATATGTGTTCCTGAATTTATTTATGAACGCTGATAAACCAGGCATCAGGGTCCACAAAATAAAACTTGATGTACCAATTTTTAACTTTAATCACATGCACCGTGATCTCCTTGACCACATGGTGAGGCGATTCCGTGTGCATACTTCCATCGCTACTGGCAATCAGTGTCGCGACTTCGATCGCCGAAACCTTACCGAGAGCAAGCAAATTCTTCACATCAATATCGCCACGAGACTCATGCTGATAATTTCCGTTCCGTAGCGCACGCAAGATTTCTTTTTTTGCTGATCTATAACCCACAGGCACGCTTAATGTACGACATATTTCGTACAAAGTCCAATTCAATAAAGGGTGAATTATAGAAAAAAGGAATTAAGCTGCAGGAACCTTGTTTGAAGAAACTGAATGCAGGGTTGCTTCTGGAATGAACTGTCAACAACCTTCGGTTGGGGCTGGTTTGGATGCCACCGCAGAATCACCTTCCGCAGAACCAGCAGGTAAATAGGGTGTTTTGTCAGGGTGCAGTTTGAAAAACTTGCCCAGCAATTGCTGCCGGGTGTCGGGGTGGGCCGGGTCTTTGGGAATGCATTCAACCGGGCACACCACCACGCATTGTGGCTCGTCGAAATGCCCCACGCACTCGGTGCACTTGCCAGGGTCTATTTCATAAATTTCTTCACCCATGCTGATCGCGCCGTTCGGGCACTCGGGCTCGCACACGTCGCAATTGATGCACTCATCGGTGATGATTAAAGCCATATGTTCACTTTACTTGTTGATCACCTGCGGCGGGGTCAGCCCCAGCTTCTGGTTCAACCAATGTTCAACCGACGGAAACACAAACTTGCTGACATCGCCACCCAGTGAAGCAATTTCACGCACGATAGTGCCGGAAATAAACTGGTACTGGTCCGATGGCGTCAGGAACATGGTTTCTACATCGGGCAGCAAATAGCGGTTCATGCCTGCCATTTGAAACTCGTACTCAAAATCGCTTACCGCACGCAAGCCGCGAATAATCACATTGGCGTTGTTGTCGCGCACAAAGTCTTTCAGCAAGCCGCGAAAACCCTTCACTTCGACATTGGGATAGTGGCTTAGCACTTCACGTGCAATTTGCACACGCTCGTCCATTGAAAAGAAAGGCTTCTTGTTGGGGCTGTCGGCCACACCAACCACCAGTTTGTCGAATATTTTTGCGCCGCGGCGCACCAAATCTTCATGACCACGGGTTAACGGGTCAAATGTTCCGGGATATACAGCAATGCGCATCGCTGATCTCCATATCAAAGGGTTTTATTCGCGTGATACTGCTCTATCCCCGCTTTGTATCACACAGCAGGCAGGGCAAACAAATGGGCATGCACTTGGCCTGCTTTTAAATGTCGCAAAGCATCAATTTCTTGAACATTCAACGCCTTGCACAGCACGGCCTCGTCAGCAAGCAGGTTTTCATGCCATTCGGCATACACCAGCCCCTCTGGTTTCAACACTGCTTTGATCAGCGGCAGGGTGGCCAGCATCAAATCGCTTCGAAAAGGGGGGTCTAGCGCCACCAGGTCGAATTGTTTGCCCGCGCTGGCCAAACGTTTCAGACAAGCAAGCACATCATTGGCTTCAATTTGAATGGAGGGCGGCTTGCCCCCCTCGGCCGCAGGCCATTTCGACAGCAGGTAGGATTTGTTCTCCTGCAACTGGGCAACCACCTGGCGGTTCTGCTCCACAAGCACCACATTGCTGGCCCCGCGCGAGGCCGCCTCAAATCCCAAGGCACCTGTGCCTGCGTACAAGTCGAGCACTTGCATGCCCGTGCAGTCTTGCCCAAGCCAGTTGAACACGGTTTCACGAACCCGGTCGGGTGTGGGCCGCAGCCCCTCCACTGGCGCTATGGGCAGCAAGTGCCTGCGCCACGCGCCGCCAATGATTCGGAGCTTATTGGCTTGCTTATTCAACTTGCTTACTCAACCTTTCCGCCCACCACCACGGTCACCAATTTGTCCGCTTTCACATGCTTGGCAAATGCCTCGCGCGCGCTTTGAACGGTGACCTTCTCAATCTCGGCAGTCCAGTTGTCCAGGTAATCCAAAGGCATGTTGTGCAAGCCCATCATTGAAATATTGCCCAGCAACTTGCCATTGCTGTCGATCCGCAAGGGGAAGCCGCCCACCAGGTTTTGTTTGGCGGCGTTCAGTTCGGCCTGTGTTGGGCCCTTCTCGATAAAATCAAGAATGGTTTTCCGCATAATTTGCACGGCTTGGGCAGTGGACTCTTTTTTGGTTTGCACGCCCGCCTGGAATGGGCCTGCATCGCCCGCCGGCATGAAGTAAGAATAGGCGCTGTAGGCCAAGCCACGCTTCTCGCGAATTTCATCCATCAGGCGCGACACAAAACCACCGCCACCCAGAATGTGATTGGCCACCAGCAAATCGAAGTAATCGGGTGCGCCACGGCGCATGGCGGGCAGCCCCATCAAAATGTGGCTTTGCGCAGCGGGGTGATCAATTTGAATGGTTTGGCCTTTCATGGCCGCCTGCAGTTCTTGGTAGTCGGTGCCGCCCAAGGGGTTACCTTGTAGCTCACCCTTGGGCAAGCCTGCGGTCAACTCATTGGCAAGTTGCTCCGCTTGTGCGCGGGTAATATTGCCTACCAGTGAAACCACCGCCTTGTTGCCCAGGTAACGGGTTTTGTAAAACTGCTCCACATCGGCCAGGGTAATGGCTTTCAGGCTGGCTTCTGTGGTGTGTGTGCCGTAAGGGTGATTGGGGTAAAGCGCTGTAGCAAATGCACGGTCCGCCAAGGTGTCGGGCTTGGTCAAAGCCTCTTTCAGGCCAGCCACACTGCGCGCTGTTTCACGCGCCAAAATTTCTGCATTAAACACTGGCTTTTGCAGCACGGTTTTCATCAGGGAAATGGCTTTTGAAAACTCGGGCTCGGAGGTCAAGGTACGCAATTGCACCCCTGCGGAATCGCTACTGGCACCGCCGGAAAACTGCGCGCCGGTGTCAGCAAAGCCATCGGCAATGTCGTTCTCGGAAAGGCCTTCTGCACCGCGACCAATCATGTCACCGGTTGCACTGGCCAGGCCCTCTTTGCCCTTGGGGTCTGCGCGGCTGCCCGCGGGAAAGTCCACGCGCACATCCAGCATGGGCAACGCTTCAGCGCGCATAAACATCACTTTCGCACCGCTGGCTGCGGTCCAGCTTTCAATCGGCAAGGCGGCGTTTGCAGGCGCTGAAAACACGGCGGCTGCGGTGGCACCAGCGGCAAACAGGCCGCGAATAAATACTTTGTTTTTGCTACTCAACATATTCTGTTTCCTGCTTAGTGGCCTATTAATGACTCATTAGTGGCTGAGGCCCTTGGGCGGCGCATCTTTCTTGTTGGGGTCAATCGGCAGCGGGAACAAGGTACCCACGGTCAACTGGTCTTGGTCAAAAAATTTCTGCGCGGCGTATTGCACTTCCTGAGCGGTCACGGTTTTAATTTGTTCAATCATTCGATCAATGTCGCCCACCTCAAAACCAATGGTCAGGTTCTGGCCAATTTCAACTGCCTGCCCGTACACGGAATCGCGCTTGTACACCTGGCTGGCAATCAACTGGGCTTTCACACGGGCCAGTTCAGCGTCGCTCACACCCTCATCGGCCACCTTTTTTACCTGAGCCAGCAAGGCCTTTTCCAGCGCCTCCACGGTTTGGCCGGGGGCGGGCGCACCATCGAGGTAAAACAGCGAGGGGCCACGGCCTGTCATGTCATAACTGGCACCGGCCTGCAAAGCCACTTTCTGATTTTGTACCAACTCACGATTCAAACGCGCACCGGAATAACCATCCAAGACCGCACTGAGCACAGCCAGTGAATAGGCATCGCGGTCTTTCAGAACGTTTTCCAGCTTCGGTACCTTGAAACCCATAATCAGGTAAGGGTTCTCCGCCGGTGCTTTTACCTGTACACGGCGTATGCCCTCTTGTTTGGGCTCTTCTTGCGGTTTGCGTTCTTCAAGCTTCTTGGGTTTTACCTTGCCGTAGGTTTTCTCAGCCATGGCTTTTACTTGCGCGGGCTGCACATCGCCCACCACCACCAGCACTGCATTTTGCGGCGTGTACCAAGTGTCGTACCACTTGCGCGCGTCCTTGTAGGTCATGGCTTCAAGGTCGCTCATCCACCCAATCACTGGCGTGCGCGTGGGGTTGGCTTGAAAAGCCGTGGCCATGAACGCTTCATAAAGCTTACCGGTGGCCTGGTCATCGGTGCGGTAACGGCGCTCCTCCATCACCACCTTGATCTCTTTTTCAAACTCGCTTTCGCTGAGAATAAGATTGGCCATGCGGTCGGCTTCCAGCGCCATCACTTTGCCAAGGTCTTTGGCCTGAAGCTGCTGAAAATAAGCCGTGTAATCGCGGCTGGTGAACGCATTGTCGCGCCCACCCAGCGCAGCCACAGTTTCGGAAAACTCACCCACCTTCAGGTTTTTTGTTTCCTTGAACATCATGTGCTCAAGCACGTGGGCCACACCGGTGGTGCCGTTGTACTCGTCCATCGAACCGGCCTTGTACCACACCATGTGCGCCACGGTGGGCGAACGGTGGTCTTCCTTCACCACCACACGCAAGCCGTTGTTCAGTTTGTATTCAGTCACATCGCCATCAGCGGCATTCGCCGCGTTGACCATCAGCAATTGAGCACTTGCAATCAGCAAAACGCCAGCAGCCAGTGCCGCCCAACGCCGATTCAGTTGAAAACCTGTTTTTATCATTCAAGACACCTTTTACAGCAAACGTCCGTTTTAACCTCAATGGTAGAATAAGTCATTCAACATCTCGCTGTGTGACAGTCGTTCACACCGCTTAGTTTCCTCAATTGGAGTTTTACATGCAGATTCCTGGGCAGAGACAGGACTGGCTTGGTCGTTTGAAATCGGGTTTGACCAAAACCCGTTCCGGCCTTACCTCCATGTTCACCGGCGAAAAGGTCGATGAAGCCTTTTTCGAAGAAATGGAAGAACGCCTGCTGCTGGCCGATTGCGGCTTGCCCGCCACCGAACTGCTGATGCAGAAAGTGCGCGACACGGTGTACCAGAAAGGCCTCACCCGGCCCGAAGACGTGCGCCTGGTGCTGCGCGATTCGGTGTTCGATCTGCTGCGCCCCCTGGAAACCAGCATGGGCGTAGACCGTGCCCGCCCATTGGTCATGATGGTGGTAGGTGTAAACGGCGCAGGCAAAACTACCAGCATCGGCAAACTGGCCAACCACTATGCTGAAATTGGTTATTCCGTTCTGTTGGCCGCTGGCGACACGTTTCGTGCAGCAGCCCGAGAACAACTGGATGTGTGGGCCCAACGCAGCAATGTAGACGTCATTTCCGCAGAGGGCAGCGATCCCGGCGCAGTGGCCTTCGATTCAGTACAGGCGGGTATGTCGCGCAACAAGCATATTGTGATTTGCGACACCGCTGGCCGCCTGCCCACGCAGCTTCACCTCATGGAAGAGCTGAAAAAAATCAAGAAAGTACTGGGCAAAGCCAAGATGGACGCACCCCACGAAATTGTGCTGGTGGTAGACGCCACCAATGGCCAAAACGCCTTGCAACAAATCAAGGCATTCAACGATGCACTTACACTGACCGCGCTGGTGGTCACCAAGCTGGACGGCACTGCCAAAGGCGGTATTCTGGCTGCCATGAGCATGAGCACCCGCGTGCCCGTGGCCTTTATTGGCGTGGGAGAAAAAATGGGCGACCTGCGCCCTTTCAGCCCCCGCGAATTTGCCAACGCCTTGGTTGGCATTGACACTGACGGAAACCAAACCGCATGATCCAATTCAAAAACGTCACCTTGAAGTACGGCACCCACGCCGCCTTGAAGGGGGTGAATTTTCAGTTGCCCAAGGGCTCGTTCACCCTGCTTGAAGGCCATTCCGGTGCTGGCAAAAGCTCCATATTGCGATTGCTGGCCACGTTTGAGCAACCCAGCAGCGGCGATATTCTGGTGGGCAAAAGCTCGATTGCGCGCCTGAACCGGCGCGAACGCGCACACTACCGCCGCAATGTGGGCTACACAGGCATGGACGTTGAACTGCTGCACAACCGCAGCTGCTTTGACAACGTGGCCCTGCCCCTGCGCGTGGTGGGCTTGAGCGATACCGACATTCAAAGCCGCGTGAAGGCCGCGCTGGCCCGCGTGGGCTTAAGCCACACCGACCGCATGCTACCCAGTGAACTGTCGGGTGGGCAACAATTGCGTTTGCAAATTGCACGCGCCGTAGTTAACCGCCCCGCTCTTGTATTGGCCGATGAACCCACGGCCCAGCTCGATGATGAATCGGCCGCGCGCGTGGTGGGCTTGCTGGAAGAATTCAACCGCGCCGGTGTCACCATTATTGTGGCCACCCACGAGGCGCACCGTTTTAACCGAGTAACACATCGTTTGAAACTGGGCGAAGGCGCAGTGCTGCCAGCACCCGCCGATTTGTCGCACAACGGTGGCCGCGAGGCAGGCGTGCAAACTTTTTCCAAAGACTTTCTGAACAAGGCCTACGGGGCTTGATCCACTTTTAAGAGACAACACATGCGTTGGTTACGTTTGCAGTGGTTTTCAATTTCTGCCGGTTTAAAGCTGTGGCTTGATGAACCACTTGGTCACCTGTTCAACGCCCTGGTACTTGCCATTGCATTGGCCATGCCCTGGACCATTGCACAGGGGCTAAGCGCGATTGTGCCCAGCATGGACCGTTGGGTGGGCGACCCTGAAATCAGCTTGTACTTCAAACCGGATGCCACACTTGATTCCGTAAAAAGTGCAGCCGCACAACTGAAGCGCGATTTCGATTTGGACAGCGTGAATATCGTCACGCCCGAGCAGGCCATGGAACGTTTGCGCACGCAAAGCCAAACACCCGATTTGGCCCAAGCCCTGCCTGAAAACCCACTGCCCTACACCGTGGTGGTGGTGCTTGAAGTGGACGCCACCACCGATACCCAAGCCATCGAAGCAAAAATTGCGCAGTGGCAAAACTTCACAGGCGTGGAACATGTTCAATACGACGCGCAGTGGGTTCGCCGCCTTCAATCGGTATTGAACGGCACACAAATTATTGCCATGGCACTGGCTGTGTTGATTGCAGGCATGGTGTTGGTGGTTACCTTCAATACCGTGCGCTTGCAGCTGATTCGCAACCAGGCTGAAGTGCATGTGTTGAAATCGCTGGGGGCCACCGACACCGAAGTGGGCCGCCCCACCCTGTGGTGGTCAGTCAGCCTGGCGCTGGTCGCCTTTGGTTTGGCTTATGCCGTGGTAAGCGGTGCCATGGGCCTGGCCGACGATGCCGCCGGCACCTTCATTCGTGAATTTGATCGCGACTTCCGCTTCGAGCAACCCAGCGGAATTACCGCGCTGGGGCTGATTCTGGTGTGGGTGGTGCTGGTCATGGTGGGCGCTTGGGCTTCTGTGAAAAGCACAGTGCTGCGAATTCATTGAAGCTGGCAAAGATATCCCTAACCACCTATATCACGACAAAGTTATACTGCTAGCATCACAAAACACGACAAAATTCGCATGTGTGCACAGTTAACTACTAAAAACGCGACAACTCTTGATAGCTCACTGATTCTTTACTCAGAGCTGAACTCCGCGCAAATTCGCGCTGTTCAGAGGCAATTGAAAGCCGGAAAACTCAAGCTGGTCGCCAAAGGTATTGCAAGCAATTTGTCGGATACAAGCTGGCCTGCACTACTTGCACGTGAACGAATCAGAGTTGTTTCTGCGCTGTTTCCGAATTCAGTCGTATCGTTTCGCAGCGCTTTTAACGGCGGCTTGCCAGAGCAAGGACTGCTGTACATTACATACACCAGCAACCGAAAAGTACAACTTCCCGGCTTACAAATAGTTGCAGTGAAAGGGCCCCCACCCCAACCAGGTGACATGCCAATGCAAGGGCGGGCAATTTACTTTCCATCAGAGGCGAGGTGCCTGCTGGAAAATCTTTCACCTAGCCGAGGGACTTTCAAAAAAGCTGTTGGGCGCGAGGCGGTCAAATCTCGCTTGTCGACCCTATGTACCGCACGCGGAGAACAGGCTCTTGCAACACTTCGGGAAGCAGCGCGTTCACTTGCTCAAGCACTGAAGCTGCCGAAGGAGTTCCTTGTTCTTGATTCGCTCATAGGCAGCATTCTAAGAACTCGCCTCTCTACACTGACCACGACCCAAGGGCGCGCACTCACAGCTGCGCTTCCTTACGATGCTGACAGGCTAGAGTTGTTTGAAAAACTGGCTGCTGCGTTGCGATCACAACCCTTGAAACAAGCTGAAGAAGCGGCATGCACGCCCGAAGCAATGATTCACTTTGCTTTTCTTGAATCGTACTTTTCCAATTTCATTGAAGGCACTGAATTTGATATTGAGGAAGCGCGCGAGATTGTACTCTTCGGCAAACCCATGTTGTCTCGCCCCAAAGACTCGCACGATATTCTTGGTGTATTTCGTCAAGCAGTGACCCCGGCCTGGATGCATCAAGTATTGGCCTCAGGCATTCCCGTCGAAACTCAACTTCGCAAACGGCATTGGGATCAAATGCAAGAACGGCCCGAGGTAGAGCCGGGAGAATTCAAGTTAAAGCGCAACCGTGCGGGCAATACCGAATTTGTCGAACCCCAGTTAGTACGCGGTACTCTGGTTCAGGGATCCATGTTGCTGCCCACTATTCCTGCAGGTCTTGCGCGCGCATTATTCACCATGTTTCTTGTGTCAGAAATTCATCCATTCAACGATGGTAATGGTCGCTTGGCAAGATTAGTCATGAACTCTGAATTGTCGGTAGTGGGTGCGTGTCGAATTATCATCCCTACGCTTTTCCGGGAGGAGTATTTAGACTGCCTGCGTGAATTAAGTCGCGAGGGAAATCCGATTCCGTTTATTTCGGCAATGCAGAGAATTCAAGCGTGGACCGCTGCTTTTGTCTACGATGATCTTGATGCAGTGATTGAAAAAATGAAAAGGTGCAACGCATTTGAGCGTTCACTTGTTCAAAATCGCCTGCTTGATCCTCAGCAGGATCTCAATAATTGAGCACAAAGTTTCTAACACCTTTCGTCCACTCCGGTGGGTTTACGCGGAAGGTGTTCATTAACTTTGTGTTGTCCAACACCGAGTAAGCCGGGCGTTGTGCCGCAAAATTCATGTCGGCAGTTTTTACACGTTCAATGTTGGGCATGCGCTGAACAACGCCTTGCTTGTGTGCATGTTCAATCGCCAAACACGCATAGTCAAACCAGGTAGTTACCCCTGCCGCACTGGCGTGAAAAATTTCACCGCTGGGAATTTCAGAGGGAAAGTCGGGCAGAAAAGTGGGCGCCAACTTGCCCATGGTTTTGTAACGGTGCATGGCCACAACACCTGCCACGGTAAGCCCCAGTTCAGCCAGCCAGTTTGCGGGTGTTGGCGCACCGGTTTGGTCGTCAACCACCTTCAGTGTGTCTCGCTCTTGCGCCAGCTTGATCATGGTTCGGCAAAAGTTATTGCCACGCTGACCGTACACCCAACCCGTGCGAAACACCACCCAGTTGCCACCCACTTCTTTCAGGTATTTCTCGCCTTCCAGTTTCGATTTTCCGTAAGCACTCAGCGGGTTGGTGGCATCGGTTTCGGTGTAGGGTTGACTGGCTTTTCCATCGAACACATAGTCGGTGCTGTAGTGCACCAGCGCCACGCCCTGCTTTTTGCATTGCTCGGCCAAAATGCCCACCGCTTTTGCATTAATGGCGTGTGCAAGTTCAATTTCGGTTTCTGCTTTTTCTACGTTGGTGTAGGCAGCAGCGTTGATGACTACGTCGGGGCGTACGTCTTTCAGTGCATTGATCAGGGAGTCGGGTTTGGACAGGTCGGCTTTGTCGCGACCGTAGCTGATGCACGCGTCCATGGTTTCCATCAAGGCGGGCTTGGCATGTTGACCGATGGTGTGGCCCAGCTGGCCTTGTGCGCCAAGCACGAGTACGCGAATTCCCAAAACGAAGCTCTCCTGAAAACTGTTGCGATAGTTTAACTGAAGCGCGCTGGTGCGAATAATCACCGCGTTGGTTTGTACAGCCCAATCGGCTTGGGTTCCGATAACGCGCCAGTCTTTAACTGCCCGATCGGCTAGGGTTCCGATCTCTCGCCAGAAAACCTGTTGGTCCCTTGCTGAGCCTTCCGATGCCTGAGAACGACCCTCCTAAACTGCGGGTCGGGTCCGTTCTCTGCCGCCCATGCTGGGCAACACCGGCCCTGCTCGGCACGCAAGGGCAGGTTTTCTTGAAGGCGAGGCGATCGAAAC
>NZ_DKTN01000014.1:65440-136363 GCF_002473065.1 Limnobacter sp. UBA7229
GCCCATGCTGGGCAACACCGGCCCTGCTCGGCACGCAAGGGCAGGTTTTCTTGAAGGCGAGGCGATCGAAACACCGCCGCCGAATGGGCACTGAACACAGCGGTGACCCTTCAAGTTCAACTCACCAATTACTGTTCAGCGATCACTTCGGCAACCCAAGCCTGGTTTGCCAAATACCACTGCACGGTTTTTCGAATGCCTGTTTCAAAAGTTTCAACCGGCTTCCACCCCAACTCGCGTTCAATTTTTCGGGCATCAATGGCGTATCGGCGATCATGCCCGGGCCGATCGGCCACAAAGGCAATTTGTGTTGAATAAGAAATACCATCTGCACGGGGTTGCAGTTCATCCAGCAAGTTGCAAATCAATTTCACAACATCGAGGTTGGCTTTTTCATTCCAGCCACCAATGTTGTAGGTTTCGCCCAGCACACCGGTTTCAAGCACGGTGCGTATGCCGCGTGTGTGGTCTTCCACAAAAAGCCAGTCGCGAATTTGCTGACCATCGCCATACACCGGCAGTTGCTTTCCGTTCAAGGCATTCATGATGCACAGCGGGATCAGCTTTTCCGGAAAATGATAAGGCCCATAATTGTTGCTGCAATTGGTGGTCAGCACGGGCAAGCCATAGGTGTGGTGCCAAGCGCGCACAAGGTGGTCGCTGGCTGCTTTGCTGGCCGAGTAAGGGCTATTGGGTTCGTAACGGTTGGTTTCAGAAAATGGGGCGTCTTTTGGTTTCAGCGTGCCGTATACCTCATCGGTACTCACATGTAAAAACCGAAAACCGGCCTTGGCCTCGCCTTGCAAACCATTCCAGTATTCGCGTGCGCATTCCAGCAAACGGTAGGTGCCTACCACATTGGTTTCAATAAATTCGCCCGGCCCAAGAATGGACCGGTCCACATGGCTTTCTGCGGCAAAGTTCAACACCGCGCGGGGTTTGTGTTTCTCAAAAATAGCGCGCACGGCATCTACATCGCCAATGGAGGCGTGTACAAATGTGTGCTCAGGTCGCTTCAATACCGGGCCCAGGGTGCTCAGGTGGCCGGCATAAGTCAAGGCGTCCAGGCTTACAACGGGCTCAACGCTGTGCTCAAAATGCTGGCGCACATAACATGAACCGATAAAACCTGCGGAGCCCGTAACAAGTAAAGTCATGATCTATCAGTAAATTGCTTAGAATAAAACCTGAACTAAAAAAATACACAATAAGTCACAATATCAATTGTGCAGATCAGGGCAGTATTTCAATTATCACAGGCATCAGCCAGCTTTTTAATTTATTAGGGACAGAACATGACTATCAATGGGAAACTCATCACACGCTTGGGCCTGATTGCAGCGGCCTCTTCACTGGCCGCCGCATGCGTGGCCGTAGTACCAACACCCAATAACAATGAAGGCAATACCGCTGAAAACAGCGGCACTTCAGCCACCCTGTGCAACATCGAAGGCAAGCAGGAACAAGATTTGTCGGACGGCACCACCAAAGCCAAGGTGACACAGTCTTGCGAAGAAACCGTCATTTACGTTGAAAACCAACACAAAGAGCACCCCAAACGTTGCCGCGTGCTGGTGGGCGCACAGCTGACCGAACTGTACATCATGCCCGGTGAAAACCGCACACTGACCCAAACCGGCCCTGTGGCACGCAACACAGTGCAAGTGGGTTGCATCAACGACTGGAACCGCACCAAGTAAGCACAGCGTAAGCCATGGTTAACTTTGGTTAAAAGTTGTCATTAACATTTCATGCTGATTTAACATTCCACTGTAACAACCTCGGTGAAATGGGAAATCAGTATGAAAACGGTCTTGTTGCTTGATGATGCGCGCTCCATTCGCAGTGTTTATGCGGAAGTAATTCGTCAAGCCGGGTTTGACGCCCAAACCGCATCCAGTGCCGAAGAAGGGTTGCAATACATTGTCGACCACGGCACACCCGACCTCATCGTGACTGACATCAATATGCCAGGCATCAGCGGCCTGGAGTTTTGTAAACGGGTGCGGCATGTGGCCAAGCACACGCCAATCATTGTCATGAGCGCCTTGTCTGACAAAGGTATGGTGGCCGAAGCAAAAACCGTAGGTGTTCAAGGCTGGATGTTAAAGCCCGTCGAGCCCGAGTATTTTCTCAACAAGCTGAGGTCAGTTCTAGGCGAGATTCAGGCTTTGTCCAGCTGACTGCGGGCCAATTCCACATTGCGTTCAGCGCCCAGCACATTGAGCAGCACGACAACGCGTTGATCACTTTTTTGGGATGCAATTTTGCCCATCATGCCTTCGAACGGGCCCTCGGCCACACGCACCTCACCACCTATTTCAAGCGCATTCAATTTCAGCAAATCGATCACGGAATCGGAGTCGACTTGGTGTTGAATCAACTCAATCAACTCAACAGGCACCACTGAAGGTTTGCCGCCAAACTTCACCAAATCCACACAGCCTTTGGTTGAGCGCAGCTTGGAAAAATCGCTCACCCCCACCTCCAGGTGAATAAACATGTAGCGGGGAAAGAGGGGTTCAACTACCTGCACAGTGCCCTGCCCCGCCTTGCGCTTTTGCACACGGGCTTGCGGAAAAAATACCTGGTAGTTCTGGCGTTGCAGGTTTTCCAGCGCCACGGTTTCCTGGCGGGGCTTGGTGTACATCACATACCACTGGGCCATGGTGTTGCATTCTTCAAAATAAGGCACAGGCCGCATTCTAAACCCTTCAAAGCGCAGGATAAACAACAGTTTTGATAATTGATATTAGAAATGCAAGTCATTATCGTTTAGTATCCTATCTTCATAAAAATTCCAAATCCACCACAGCAATCATCATGAAACTCAAACCTGTTGCACTGGCCATGCTTGGCCTGGGCCTGCCAGCTTTGGCCATCGCCCAAACCACCAACAATCAGCTCGAAGAAGTTGAGGTTCAAGCCCGCGAGCAAGGCAGCTACTCCAGTAACGCCGTGCAGGTGGGCACCTTCCGCGACACAGCACCCATTGATGTCCCGCTCACCGTGAACTCGGTCACCCGCGAGGTGCTGGATGCACAATCAGCCACCACCCTGTTCGGTGCACTGCGCAACACCGCCGGTGTTACCCGCTCGCAACTAAACGGCTCAACCTACGACAACATTGCCATTCGCGGCATTCTGGTAGAAAACCGCGGCAACTACCGCCTCAATGGTTCACTGCCCATTATCAATCTGGTCGATGTGCCCCTTGAAAACAAACAACAGGTGGAAGTGCTCAAGGGCGCATCCTCCCTGTATTACGGTTTCATTCCCCCCTCGGGCGTGGTGAATCTTGTTACAAAACGTGCGGGCAACAAACCTGTACTCAGCCTGAGCCAAAGTGTGAATGAACATGGCGGCGCCACCACCCACCTGGACTGGGGCCGCAAGTTTGGCGAGAACAACAACCAAGGCCTGCGCGTTAATTTGGTGAAGGGCGCTGAAGACATTGGCGTGAACAACTACAGCGGCGAACGCGAATTGGCCAGCATTGCCTACGACTGGAAAATCACCGATCGCTTAAGCTTTCGCTTCGATGTAGAACACTATGAGAAATCAGTCAGCGAGCAGGCCGCAATTGCGCTGCTGCCTGCAGTCAATGGCAGGGTAACCCTGCCCCCAGTGCCCGACAACAAAACCAACCTGGCTGGCGAATGGCAACAATACGATGCCAACGCACAAAACTACCTGGCTCGCGTGGACTATGTGTTGAGCGATTCTTGGGGAGTGTTGTTTGAAGCCGGTTACGCCGAAACCACTCGCGATCGTGCCTTTTCCCAATTCCAAAACTACGACCTGAACACCGGCGAGGGCGAGCTGCGAATTTTCTACAGCCGCGACCAACAATTCGACAACACCAACTACCGCGGTGAAGTTTACGGCGAAGTGGTCACTGGGCCAATTACGCACAACCTGTCTTTTGGCTACACCACCAACACCCGCGCCAGCAACACACCGGGCGTAACCGGCACACAAAGCCTGTTCAACCAAAACCTGTACAACCCCCGTGAAATTGCACCACAGAACGTAAGCTTCACAGGTGCATATTCCGCTGTAACCATTGATGACCAAGGCCTGTATGTATTTGACCGCATGCAGTTGGGTGAACTGTGGCAGGTATTGGCAGGCCTTCGCCGTGGCGACTACCGCACCGAAAACCTGAGTGTTCTGGCCGATGGTACACGCACTGTTCGTCTTTATAATGCACAAGAAACAACCCCTTCTCTGGCGGTAATGTACAAGCCACGCCAGGATGTGTCGTTGTACGCCAGCTATGTGGAAGGACTTGAGGAATCGGGGCAGGCACCTGCCAATGCGGCCAATGCATTCCAGTTGCTCGACCCCGCAGAATCAGAACAGCGTGAGGTGGGTGCCAAGTTCAATATTGGTCAAAAAAGTTTGGCGCAAATTGCGTATTTCGACATTGAACGTGCCTCTACTTTTCAAGACCCAGCAACCAACCTGTTTGGCCTGAACGGCAAGGCGAATTACAGCGGGTTCGAGATGGCGTGGACCGGCGAATTGAACAAGCAACTTTCGATTGCCGCCTCAGCCTTGTTGATGGATGCGGAATTACAAAACGACGGCAACCCAGCCACTGTGGGGCGTGTGCCTGAAAACACCGCCGAAAAAACAGCCAGCCTGTTTGCTGAATACCGCTTGATCAGCATACCGGGCTTAAGCTTCAGTGGTGGTTTGTACTACACCGGCGAGCGCGCTGTGAACGATCAAAACCAGGCGTTTATTGGCGGCTACACAGTGGCCTCGCTGGGCGCACGTTACTCGACTGTCATTGGCAGTACGCCCACGCAGTTTCAGTTGGTGGTCGACAACCCCACCGACAAAAACTACTACAGCACCGCAGGCAACGGCTTGATTGGTGTGGGCACACCCCGAACCATCAAGGCGATTGTTAGCGTCGATTTGTAATCAACTCAAGCTTGTAAAAGCCACACCCTGTTCGTCCTTGGGCGACAGGGTTGGCTTTGCAACACCAGCCTGCTTCAATGGCCAATCAATGTTCAACACCGGGTCGTTCCAGGCCATGCAATGCTCGTGCTCGGGGCTGTGGTGCTCGGTCACCTGGTAACTGGTAATTGCGGTGTCGGTCAGCGTTAAAAAACCATGCGCAAAACCAGGCGGTATCCACAGCTGAATATGGTTGGTGCTGCTTAATTCACAGCCATACCACTGGCCAAATGTTTCCGAATTTTCACGCAGGTCCACAGCCACATCAAACACTGCACCGTGCACCACACGTACCAATTTGCCCTGTGCCTTGGGGGCAGTTTGCCAGTGCAGGCCGCGCAACACCCCGCGCTTTGAAAGCGATTCATTGGTTTGTACAAACTCGGGCTGAATGCCAGCCACCTGCTTGAAAGTTTTCGCATTGAAGCTTTCAAAAAAGTGACCGCGTGCGTCGGTGTAAACGGTGGGTGTAAGTAACAACAAACCTTGCAGGGGAGTTGGATTGCATTGCATGTTCACTGCCCCGCCTCAAGCAAGCCCAGCAAGTAATCGCCATAACCGCTGTTGCGCAATGGCTTTGCCAGCGCGGCCAATTGTGCCGAAGTAATCCACTGGTTGCGCCACGCAATTTCTTCAGGGCAACTCACCTTCAAGCCCTGCCGGCGCTCAATGGTTTGAATGAAGTTGGCCGCGTCCAGCAAACTGTCTGCGGTACCCGTATCAAGCCAGGCCTGACCACGGCCCATGTGTTGCACTTCAAGCTGCCCCATGGCCAGGTAGGTTCGTATTACATCGGTAATTTCAAGTTCGCCACGGGCTGAAGGTGTCAAACCTTTTGCAATGCCCGCTGCCTGCCCGTCAAAAAAATACAAGCCTGTTACCGCCTGCTTGCTTTTGGGCTGTGCAGGTTTTTCTTCCACACCAATTACTGTGCCCTCGGCGTTCAGCTCAAGTACGCCATAGGCTTGCGGGTTTGCCACCGAATACGCAAACACAGTAGCACCGTGCTTTTGCCCGTAGGCATATTGCATTTGGCGCACCAGGTTCTGGCCATAAAACAGGTTGTCGCCCAACACCAAGGCACAGGGTGCGCCCTGCAAAAAGGGTTCGGCCACGATCAGCGATTGCGCAACACCACTGGGTGTGGCCTGCACAGCGTAATCAATGCGCATGCCCCAGCGGCTGCCATCGCCCAACAATTGTTCAAATCGCGGTGTGTCGTGCGGGGTTGAAATCACCAGCACCTCCCGTACACCCGCCAACATCAGGGTGCTCAGGGGGTAGTAAATCATGGGCTTGTCGTAAACGGGCAGCAGCTGCTTGCTGACAGCGGCAGTGGCCGGGTACAGGCGGGTGGCTTGCCCACCGGCCAACACTATGCCTTTGCGGTTCATGTTTTCACCTTGGTTAACCTTGCGTGTTTCATATCTTATGTGAAGTAGACAAGGAAAACCGCTTGGCACCTACAACAGCTTCGCCAACCGTGCCAAGGCATCCAGGCCTTTGCCCAAAACACCCAGTTGTTCGTTCGGGGCTTCCAGTTCAGCCAACTGCGTACGCATGGTTTTTACATGGCCAGCCAATTCGCCAAGTTCGCCTTTCGCCTTGGTGCTCAAAGCTGTATAGCGGGCATTCTCTGCATTCACAAAAGCAAGGTAAGCAGCCGCCAAAACTTGCTGGTGTTGTTTGCGTTCCTCTGCGCTTAACAGGTCTACATCAATCAAATACAAAGCTGAAAACACGGCATGCACATCGTTTTGCAAGGCTTCAAAATCACTTGGGGTCATGGGTATTGGGCTCACGTTTATTGGCTGCCTGAATATTTGAATTGAGTTGATCAAAAACGCCCTGCAAGTGCTCGAAACTACCCTCGCCGCGCAGCACGTTCACCCAGGCTTGTTGCATGTCAATGCTGGCCGCTTTGGCCTGCTCCAACAGTTCAATGGTGGGCACCTGCTTGATGTGTTTCATCCAGGCATTCTTCCAGGTTTCGCCCAGCTTTTTATCCTCCACAAAAGGCTTCAATACTTTCTCGCGGTATTCAACCTGGCGGGCCAATTCCTCGCGTTGCGTAATCCACTGTATTTGCTCCTGCAAAATGTGCTGGTTCAACAACAAGGCGTGCGCCACGGGTTCTGCGCTGCGTCGCAATTCTTCGCGCACTTGGGCACTGTGCTTCCAACTGGCCACATGCCCAGCCAGGCCCGCCACCGCCTCTTTGCTCACGCGGGGTATGCCGCCTACATCAGGCGCTTTGTTCAAAGCCTCCACCAGCTTTCGCAAGGCCCGCGTGGTGCCGGTGCTGGTGTCGCCTTTGGCCAGCGCGCTTAGCTCGGCAAAATAAAGCGCCTGCGTGTCGAAGTATTCGCTGGTGGTTTGCAGCAAGGCCGCCCTTTGTTGCATGGCTTGCGTGTGCACCAACAGCGTTGAATTGTCACGGGGCAAATTGGGCAACAAACTGGCTGTAAATTCAAGCGTGTGGGTTAGTGCAAAGCTGTTTACTTTTTTCAAGGTGGTGGTGTACTGCTTGCCCGTGGTGGCCAGGCCATCCACCTGCAGGGGTGTTTTGCTGGCGCATGCCGCGGTCAATACCAAGGCAACACACACCGCAAAGCGTGAAATCAATTGAAGCAAGAAAACCTCCGGTGCCTGAAATCGAATGGGGCACCCAAGATACGTGGAAACTTTCCAGGGTGATAACCGCTAATTTGGGTTACAAAAACCAGGGGTCACCCATTTAGACATTGCCTGTCCAGTGCCTCACCACTTATGCTTAGGGCAAACTACTTATTGCTCTCTCTCATTGCTCTATTTATGAAAGCTGAAGACCCGCACCAACTCACCATTCTGCGAGAGCAAACCAAACTTCTGTTTGAGCACTTGCCTTTTGTTTTGTACGGTGTCATGGCTTCTTCGGCTGGCTTGGTGGCTGTGCTTTGGCACACAGGCCAGGGCAATGCGCTGCTGCTGTGGCTGTTGGCGGTGTACATGCTCACTGGTTTGCGCTGGTGGGTGCGCCGGCATTTCAACAAACTCGGGGCACATTTCGACCCACAACACTGGATACAAGTGGCCGTTCAATTCACCGCGGCATCGGGTATTTTGTGGGGTTTCGCGGGGGTCGTGTTTTTTTCAACCGACCCCATGGTGCTGATGACACTGGCTATTTTTCTCGCGGCCATGGTGGCTGGTGCGGTGTCTTCCCATGCCTGCCACACCCCCGCCTACGCTGCGTTTGCGCTGCCGGCGTCACTGCCTTTCATCGCACGCTGTTTGTGGGAAAACACACCCTTCCTTTGGGTGCTGGGCAGCGTGGCATTTGTTTATGTGCTCATCAATATTCACTATGGGCGCAACCTGCAAAACATGGTGATTCAGTCCATTCGTTTGCGCTTTCAAAACGCTGAACTCATTAGCGAGCTGACCTTGCAAAAGCGGGTGGCCGAGCAGGCCAGTGTGGCCAAAACACGTTTTTTGGCGGCGGCCAGCCACGACCTGCGGCAACCCGTGCAAGCCATCGAATTGTTGGTGGATGCACTAAGCGAAGACTTGGCCAACCACCCCAGCAAAGGCTTGCTGGACCGAATTCAGGAGGCAGGCTACGGCTTGCGCAACTTGCTGAATGCCTTGCTGGATTCTGCAAAAATTAACGCAGCTGCCATTACTGCCAAGCCACGCCATGTTCAACTGGCCCCTTTGCTTAAACGCATTTGTAATGAAATGGCTACCCAGGCACAACACAAAGGCCTTGATATTCGCGTAGCAAAAACCAAAGCGTGTGTTTACACCGACCCCGCCCTGCTTGAACTGATTCTTCGCAACTATGTTGAAAACGCGATCAAGTACACACCCGAAGGGCGCGTGCTGATCGGGTGCCGCAAACAGGGCGGGCAAATCCGGATTGAAGTGCACGACACCGGCATCGGCATACCCGCCAGTGCCCAGGAAACAGTGTTTCAAGAGTTCTACCAACTGGGCAATCCCGAGCGCGACAAAGCCAAAGGCCTTGGACTGGGCCTGTACATCGCGCACAGCTTGGGCAAATTGTTGAACCACGACATTGGTGTGAATTCTACAGTGGGCAAGGGCTCAATGTTTTACGTGACTGTACCGCAGGGCGATACCAGCCACTTGATGGATGAACCCAGCCGCGTGCAGGCCGGTGGTAAAACCCCATTGACCGGCAAAACCGTGTTGTTGATTGATGATGACGATTTGGTGCGCGCCAGCGTGACCGAAATGCTAAGCCGCTGGCAATGTTCAACCATTGCAGCTGAAGATGCGGAAACTGCCTTGCGTATTCTCATGGCCCGTGGCCGAATGCCCGATGCCATTGTGGCCGATTATCGGCTGCGCAATAAAAGCACAGGTGTACAGGCAATACAATCATTACAAGCACAACTTGGAAATGTACCAGCTGTAATATTGACTGGGGATACCGCCCCCAGTCGAATTCAGGAAGCCAGAAACTCCGGTTTCCTGATCTTGCACAAACCGCTCAGTGGCGTGCAATTGCGAAGTACATTGAGTGAGTTGATGAGTATCCAAACTACAGGGTAAAAATTAAGCGGGATAAAACTGAACGCCGTTTTTCAGAATATTCTTTCTCAAGGCTTCGTTTCCCAGTTTCTCAAAGTGAATGCAGTCCACTTTAAACACCAAGGGCAAGGCATCTATTTCATTCCACAGGGAATTAAAATTCGACTCGGTCATTGCGGGCGCAACCACTGCAAGGTCGATATCGCTGCCATCTTTAAAGTGACCCGAGGCACGTGAACCGAACAAATAGACCACTTCAATAGTCGGATATTTGGCGAATGCTTTCCTCAACTGCTCAATTACCTGGCTCGACAAGCCATACTTCACAGTCAATTTTCACTCCATCGCCGTACTTCACCGGCCAAATTCTGAAACATCGTGTCACCATGGTTTTTCACAAACTCGTACACCTGATCCGCCAGTTTCTCGTCGTAAGTATGGCTGGACAAATTCCGCATTCGTTGGGCCTCGCTCCAGGCATTACCATCATGTATCAACCCCGCAACCAAAGCCTCTTTGAAAACATCGCGGGGATTCAAGGCCACAATACCCAACACTTCAAGTCGCAATTTTAGTGTTTTCCAGGCCAGCTCCCAACAAAACTCGAAGCGTTGAATAACCGAATCTCGAATGAACGAATCCAGAGGCCGCTCGCAAGCCTCGGTTAACCTCTGACTGGCTTTCAGAAAATCGGCTGATCTTTCATTCAAACGTTCCATATTTGCCAAATACCCTAAATACTCGCCCTCGTGAGTTTAATTCTAATTCAAGCCCGCCCATATACATCGTCAAATCGCACAATGTCGTCTTCTTCCAGGTAGTCGCCACTTTGCACCTCAATCATCACCAGGTTCATTACGCCGGGGTTTACCAGGCGGTGCTTGTTCCCAGCGGGAATGTAGGTTGATTCATTCTTGCGCACCAAAAACACATTCTCGCCATTGGTTACTTCTGCAGTACCACTGACTACAATCCAGTGCTCGCTGCGGTGGTGGTGCATTTGCAAACTAAGCGATGCACCCGGCTTTACTTCAATGCGTTTAATTTTATAACCAGCGGAATCTTCAAGCACGGTGTAAGTACCCCAAGGGCGGTGCACGGTGGGGTGCAAATTCACCAGTTCACTGCCCTGCGCCTTCAAGGTTTCAACCACTTTTTTCACATCCTGGTGGCGGCTTTTGTCAGCCACCAGCAAAGCATCGGGCGTGTCAACAATCAACAAATTTTCAACACCCAAGGTGGCCACAGCCCGGTTGCCCAAGCGCACGTGGGTGTTGTTGCTGTCAATTGAAATCAGTTGGCCTGCGCCTTCTTGCTGCACTGTGTTGCCCTGTGTGTCGGGCGTGCATTGCTCGGCCAAGGCAGCCCAACTGCCAATGTCGCTCCACTGAAAATTGGCAGCCACCACCGCCACATTGCTGGCCTTTTCCATCACGGCGTAATCAATGCTGATGTCGGGCAATTTTGCAAATTCATCTTTGTTGAACGTAAACACGCTGCCGCTTGCCTTGGCATTTTTGCTTTCTTTGGCACTGGCCCAAACAACACTCGCTTGGCTGGCCACGCTGGGCTCATTGTTCTCGAGCGCCTGCAACAGGTCACTTGCGCGCAAGGCAAACATGCCGCCATTCCACACATACTGGCCACTGGCCAAGTATTCCATGGCCAGTTCAAGCTTGGGCTTTTCCACAAAACGCTGCACAGCAAATGCGCCGTTAATTTCGTCGACAGGCGCACCTTGCTGAATGTAACCAAAACCAGTCTCGGGTGTGCTGGGCGTAATACCAAAACAAGTGAGCCAGCCCTTGCGTGCAGCGGCCACGGCTTGTTGCGCAATACGCACAAACTCGGCAACCGGGTTAATTAAATGGTCGGCCGGCAACACCAACAGCACCGGGTTTTCAGCGGGGTAACGGGCTTGCGCCCACTGCGCAGCCAAGGCAATGGCTGGTGCAGTGTTGCGGCCTTGTGGCTCCAGCAACTGGTGCAGGGCCATGTTGCCGCCCTCGCTTTGCAACACAGGCATGCATTCGTCTTGCAGCAGGAATTGGTAACTTTCATTGCTCACCAACAACACATCGTTTGAGTCAGCAGCTTTGGCCACCGCAGCGGCACGCCGCACGGTTTGCGCAATCAGGCTTTCCGCACCCACTTTCAAAAATGGCTTCGGAAAGTTTTTGCGCGACAAAGGCCACAAACGGGTGCCTGCGCCGCCGCATAGAATTACAGGGATTACTCGGTTGCTGTTGCTCATCATTCACTCATTCCTGAAAATACGCTTTCGTGTGTGTATGCACCTGCGGGTTGTTCAACAACTCGTCCACGGGCATCCATACATAGTCGTTGTGTTGCGCTTTGGGCAAATGATCCAAACCACCCAAACCTGGCAAATGTTGCTCCGCATTCAAGCGGTGGGCCAACACCACGTAATGGGTGGTAACACCCGGAAGCCCTGCAAAATTGTCAGTGTAGTGGTGTTCGTACACCCCGCCTAACAAAGCCTTGCTTCTTGATTGGGTGCTTACCCCAAGTTCATCGCGAACCAAGCGCTCAAAAGCCTGCTGCAACGTTTCACCCTTGCGCACTACACCACCGGGCACAAACCAGCAGTGTTGTGCGGGCTTGTTGTTTCGCCAGCCCAGCAGCACCTCATTGCGCGCATTGGTCACAATCAAATCGATTGATACCAAGGGTGTGCGTTCAACTACCTCGGCCCATTGCTGCGGGTTCCACCACATCACTATGCTTGCCTCAAGCCTTCCACATTCTTCAAAAACCAGTCATAGGTTTTCTTCAAACCGGTATCCAAATCAATGCTGTATTGCCAGCCCAAACTTTTTAAACGGTCTACATTCATCAACTTGCGCGGGGTGCCATCGGGCTTGGTGATGTCGAACACCAACTTACCTTCAAAGCCCACCACACGCTGCATGGTTTCTGCCAGTTCGCGAATGGTGCAATCCACACCAGTGCCCACATTGATGTGGCTCAGCATGGGCTGTGTATTGGCTTTGTAGGTTTGTTCATCCAGCAGCAGCACATGCACACTGGCTGCGGCCATGTCGTCTACGTACAAAAATTCGCGCATGGGTGTGCCTGTACCCCACACCACCACCTCGGTATCGCCGCGCAATTTGGCCTCATGAAACCTGCGCATCATCGCCGGAATTACATGGCTGTTTTCGGGGTGAAAGTTGTCATTCTCGCCATACAAATTGGTGGGCATTACGCTGCGGTAATTGCGGCCATATTGGCGGTTGTAACTTTCACACAATTTAATGCCCGCAATTTTTGCCACGGCATAGGGCTCGTTGGTGCATTCCAAGGTGCCGGTCAGCAAGGCCGTTTCTGTCATGGGCTGCTCGGCCAGCTTGGGGTAAATACAGCTTGAACCCAAAAACAACAAATGCTGGCAATTGTTGGCATGTGCGGCATGCACCACATTGCATTCCATCATCAGGTTCTGAAAAATAAACTCGGCCGGGTAGGTGTTGTTGGCATGTATGCCACCCACTTTGGCGGCTGCCAGCACCACGGCGTCGGGCTTCTCGGCTGCAAAAAATTCATTCACCGCAGCCTGGTTGCACAGGTCGAGTTCGGCGTGGGTGCGCACCACAATGTTGCTGTAGCCCAGGGCGTTCAAGCGGCGCACAATGGCGCTGCCCACCATGCCCCGGTGGCCTGCCACATATATTTTTGAATTGAAGTTCAACATGAATGGCAGCCTTTACTCGCGGCTTACTGCAACGCTGTAGCCGTGTTGCTTCAACAGGGCGTGTTGGCGTGCGGCATCCAGGTCTACCTGCACCATTTCTTTCACCATTTCATGCACGGTAATTTTCGGTGTCCAACCCAATTTATTTTTCGCCTTGCTGGGGTCGCCCAACAAAGTTTCCACTTCCGCAGGGCGGAAGTAGCGCGGGTCTACCTGCACAACCACATCGCCTTCTTTCAGTGCGGGTGCCTTGTCGCCCTGCACTTTCACCACAATGCCTTTTTCATCCACACCACTGCCTTCCCAGCGTAACGTTACGCCCAACTCGGCTGCAGTCATTTCAATAAACTGGCGCACGCTGTATTGCACACCAGTGGCAATTACAAAATCGTCCGCCGTTTCCTGCTGCAGCATCAACCATTGCATTTCAACGTAGTCTTTCGCATGGCCCCAATCGCGCAGTGCATCCATATTGCCCATGTACAGGCACTGCTCCAGGCCCACTGCAATATTGCTCATGCCGCGGGTAATTTTTCGGGTTACAAAAGTTTCACCACGGCGTGGGCTTTCATGGTTAAACAAAATACCGTTGCAGGCATACATGCCATAGCTTTCGCGGTAGTTCACCGTAATCCAGTAGGCGTACATTTTCGCCACAGCGTAGGGGCTACGGGGGTAAAAAGGTGTGGTTTCTTTTTGCGGAATTTCCTGCACCAAACCATACAACTCTGAAGTACTGGCTTGGTAAAAACGGGTTTTCTTTTCCAGGCCCAAAAAGCGGATTGCTTCCAGCAAGCGCAGCGTGCCCATGGCATCTACATCGGCCGTGTATTCCGGGCTTTCGAAACTCACCGCCACATGGCTTTGTGCGCCCAGGTTGTACACCTCGTCGGGTTGAACCTGCTGAATAATGCGGGTCAAGTTAGAGCTATCAGTGAGGTCGCCGTAGTGCAATTTAAAACGGGCGTTTTCAACATGCGGGTCTTCGTAAATGTGGTCTACGCGCTGGGTGTTGAACAGCGATGCACGGCGCTTGATGCCATGCACTTCGTAGCCTTTGCTCAACAAAAATTCAGCCAAATACGAACCATCTTGCCCGGTGATACCGGTGATCAACGCCACTTTAGTCATTGCAGGGGTGCCTTGCTTTAATTGAACTCAAAGCGAAAGCTTAGGTGAACCAGAGTTGAATTCCAAGTAGAGCACCACATAATTTAGTATTAAATATAATTTGTTATTTTCTGTATACAATTTATGACTGATATAAAATACCTTTATGGAATAAGTCGCTGCATGGCCAACGAGTGTTTAAAGAGATATTGACTCACCTACGCTGGCAAGGTCGAGGGAATTTCAGAGCGAATCTTGCACAAACATACCCAAAAAAGGTATTATCGTACCCATTATGACCCCAATTTCAATATCAGACAGTCTGTTCTCCAAAACACAGCAAAAGGTGTTGGCTTTGCTTTTCTTGCATCCTGAACGGTCTTTCTATCTCAACGAAGTGGTTCGACATGCCAATGCTGGCAAAGGCGCCGTGCAGCGTGAACTGCTTAAACTGGAATCCTCCGGGCTGGTTCTTTCAACGCCACAAGGCAACCAAAAACACTTTCAAGCCAACAGGCAGAATCCGGTTTTTTCTGATCTTCGCTCCTTGATCATCAAAACGTTTGGCATACGGGAAGTCATCGCGAACTGCTTGCAAAATCACGCCACCAATATAAACCGTGCGTTCATATTCGGGTCTATCGCCAAGGGAACAGACAATTCAAAAAGCGACATTGATTTGATGGTAGTTAGCGATCAACTTCACTTCCATGATCTTTTTGACATACTTCAACCTGCGGAACAACTTCTGGGGCGAACCATTCAACCCACGCTGTATCGCACACAAGAATTCGCAGAAAAAAAGGACACAGAATTTATGCGCCGAATTTTTGACGCACCAACCATTTCCGTCGTCGATGTGATTAATGAACAAAGAAAATAATCCGTTTGATAATTTGCTCAAGATAGGGCAACTAAAACGAGAGGCTTTTATTCAAGCTGAATTTGACGGACTCGTTAGCACCGCAAATCGTAAACTCCACGATTCCAAAAACGCCAACTTGTCGAAAGACAGTCGCTTCGATCTTGCTTACAACGCAGCACACTCGCTCGCTCTGGCAGCGCTTCGCAAGGCGGGATATCGCTCAGAAAATAGATACACCGTTTTTCAGTTACTCGAGAGTACCGCTGGTCTGCCAGCGTCTATTTGGCGAATATTCGCCACAGCGCATCAAAAAAGAAACCTTGCAGAATACGAAGGTTTCACTGAGATTGAATCGTCATTGTTGGAGGCACTGATCAATGCGACTGAGAGACTCAATTTGGTATTGAGGAACACAAATTGAACAAAGAAATTCTCAAGAACCAACTCGACCTGGCCACCCTGGTTCGCACCCAGCGCCTGCAAGCCGGCGCCAAGGGCGGAAAAATGACAGCCCAAACCCTGGCGGAATTGGCGGGCGTTAGCCGCGACACTATTTTTCGCATTGAACGCGGTGAAGACGTTTCCTTTTCCACCGCCATGGCTGTGCTGCGGGTGTTTGGCCTGGGGCTTAGCGCAGCCCCCGTTGAATGGCCCACCTTGAACACGGTACATCAACACTTCAAAACCCTGTGACTGCGCACCAACAAATTCAAACACTGCAGGTGTTCAACGGCGGCAAACCCTGCGGTTGGCTGGGGCAAACGGCCAGTGGCTTTTGGTTTCACTACAGCAGCAACACGCCACAACAACACTGGGTCAGTTTGCTGATGCCACCCAGCAACAATTTTTATCAGCAGGCCGAGTTATTCCCAGTGTTTGCTCAATATGGCAGCTCGCTGGCTGAACTGCACCAGTGCAACGGTACACAGTTGGGAACGCTCAGCTTTGCCAACCCCGACAACCCGGTGGTTAAACAGCCCCTACGCACGCCACCGCCATTACTGCCAGGCCAAAGCTCCCTGATTGCCAGGCAGCACGGTTCGCAACTACGGCGCAATTTCGCAGACACAGTGGTTCACCACGAATGCACATGGGCCCTTGTTCTGCAACTACGGGCGATCAAACACCAAGCTGACCCCAACAACCGCTTGCCAGCACTGCGCTGGACGCTGCAAGCGCAACTGTTAAATGGCCATGTGCAACACCCCAGGCCAGACATGGATGTCTACCAGCAACTACTTGGATTTGAACCGCTGACCAGTGTTCTTAACTTGAACGAGCGACAATACGAGGCAATTACTCAACAAACTAACAAGCTGGCTTTAGTGCTGGCAGAAGTGGCACGCACCTACTGTAAAAACGCCGCTAGTGAAATCGAGCTGATTCATCGGCTTCTGCCCCTACTACATACGGGGAGTATTCGGCCACATCTTGTTTACAGCCATCGCGACCAAAGAGAAAAAGCTGACCGGCCAACCATTATTGGCTTTGAATACCTGAGAGCTAACTGCTAACTCCCCGCAATTGCGAGGTACGATAAATTTTTCCCGTCAAGTAGATAAGCATTGTTCAAACTTTAACAAAACTTAGCTATTCTTAAGCCTCAACTGCGCATGCTGACCGTTACACAGCAGGGCGGTAGCGTGCCTAAAACACAGTAAAATGACCAGCCGACAAGCCAAACTACAAGAAGATACCTACTACCGCGTCATGCGGTTGCTGGACGAGAACCCCGACCTTACCCAACGTGAGCTAGCCGAAAAGCTTGGCGTCAGTGTTGGCGGATTGAACTATTGCTTGAAGGCCTTGACTGAAAAAGGCTTGGTGAAGATGCAAAACTTTGCCAATAGCAAAAACAAGTTTGGATACATGTATGTATTGACACCAAGCGGCATCGCAGAAAAGACCCGACTTGCCAGCGCATTTTTAAAGCGAAAGATGGAAGAATACGAAGCACTGAAAGCTGAAATTGCAGCTGTAAGATCTGAAGTGCAAAGCGCTGATAAACAAAAAACGCACAGCCAGCATTAAATACGCTCAGCGCACCAATTTCCGCCACCGCCTATCACAATAAAACCCACATCTAGCCTGTCAAAGGCCCTCGCAAAAGCGACAGACACCTTGTGCCATTCAGTACCGAACACTTGAAAACCACCATTCAAAATAAATTATCCAGCGTTGGGCTAGATGGCTCAAAGGACCCAACCTCGTCTGAAAAAAGCAAGTCTGGATTATCTAAAATCCTTAAAAACTCTGGCTGGATGGCCGCAGAGCAAGTTATAAGACTAGTTGCGGGTCTATTTGTGGGAATCTGGATTGCCCGCCACCTAGGTCCAAGTTCTTATGGCTCCCTAAGCCTTGCGTTGGCACTATCCACCATAGTTGGAATCTTCGCAACTTTAGGGCTCAACCGCACAGTGGTTAGAGAACTGACATTACATGCGAATGAAGAAAACTTCGGAAAGCAAATTGTGGCGTCCGTACTCGCCTGGCGGTTGCTATTTTCATTTATCTGTTACGCCGTAACTGTCGGGATAAGCCTAGGTTTTGGACAAGGCGACCCATTGTTAGTCGGCATTGTAGCCGCAAGCATCTCGTTCACTTCGTTTGATGTAATCGATCATTATTTTCAATCCAAAACAGCCTCTCGTTACAGTGCGATTGCGCGCAGCACCAACTTCTTCTTGTTCCTGGGGATTAAATTAGTATTGTTGCTCAGCGAATCTGATGTGGTTTATTTCGCTGTGGTAACAGCTCTAGAAGCCATGGGTAATGCCGTTGCGCTGTGGTTTGCATGTCGGACGTATGGCATCAGGCCTGGTATTAAAGATATCGACATGCGCCATGGCTGGAGCATGATTATGCAAAGCTGGCCCGAACTTTTCGCTGGCTTTGCCTGCCTGGTCTTCATGCGAATTGATCAAATCATGCTGGGAAACATGATCGGAAATGTCGCAGTTGGGGAATATGCAGTGGCTTCGCGACTAGCAGAAGCATGGTATTTCATTCCTGGCGCATTGGTTGCTTCATCCTTCCCTGCCATAGTACGCCAACGAACACAGGACTCCGTACTGTATCTAAAACGCCTTCATCAACTCATGCTTGCGATGGTTGGTATTTCTTATTTAGTTGCTGCAGTTGTCACCCTTCTCGCACCTTGGGTTATTTCCACACTTTTCGGCGAGGCTTATGCCAGTTCAGCCGCCATCTTGATCGTCCTAATTTGGAGTGGACTTTTTGTTTCTTTGGGCACTGCATCTGGTTCTTGGATTATGGCTGAGGGTAAACCTATGCTAAATCTAACCCGAAACGTAGCTGGAGCGTTGGCCAACATTGCATTCAACTTCTACCTGATTCCCCTTTATGGGCCGCTAGGCGCCGCTATCGGAACGTTAGGATCGCTGAGCATCGCTTACTTCTTCAGTGATTTCCTGAATCCGAAAACCCGGCATATCGGCATACTCAAATTGAAAGCACTGCTGTTAATCTGGAAGTAAAACAACCCACCATGAACCTAACCACGCTTTACAAAACCGTACGCTATTTGATCAGCGACCGGCCTTTGCCCTTAGAAAAGCCGACCGTACTTCAATTTCCGGTAATCGACATATGCAACTCCCAGTGCCAAATGTGCCGCATATGGGAAAACAAAAAGTCTGATGACCTAACACCAGAGCAACTAAGACAAGGGCTACGTAACCCTCTATTCAGCGAAGTAACCGCCATCGGATTAAATGGAGGCGAACCTACATTGCGCAAAGACTTGGGTGCTTTGACTTCTGTGTTATTCGAAGAATTACCAAAGTTAAAGTCCATCTCTTTAATAAGCAACGCATACAAATATGAAGAAGTAATTGCCCGAATCACCGACATCGGTGAAGTTGTCAAGAAACACAATGGGGTACTCGATGTAATGGTCTCGCTAGATGGTTATGGTGAGGTTCATGACAAAGTTCGCGGCAAGCCAGGCAACTTTGAGCGTGCGCAGCATGTTATTGATTACGCGCAGTCTTCGCCATTGGTTAACAATGTGCGAATTGGCTGCACCATAATTAAAGAGAACGTGTACGGACTAAGTGACTTGTTTGAATTTTGCCAAGTTAAAGGGCTATATATCAAGTATCGGTTAGGTATTCCTCACCAACGTCTTTACACACAGAACCTACTTGACCCATACGCCCTAAACGCTGCCGAAAAATATCACATCACGGAATTTTTAGAAGGTTTGATCAAACATTACGAACCAAATGAATCCCAAAGGTTTTTCTATCGGTCACTGATCGATCAAATCATATCCGGCGCCGCACGAAAAGCAGGCTGCGACTGGCAACACCGCGGCGCCACCATTACATCCAAAGGGGAGCTTTTATATTGTGCAGTTCAAAGCAAAGCTTTGGGTAACATAACCACTCAAGACAGCGAACGGTTGTACTTTGGAAATAAAGACCATTTAAAAAGTATCATCCAAAATCACTGCGACAGTTGTAATCATGACTATGTAGGCATTCCTCCCAAGAAACAGCATACAAAACAGTTCGTACTTCAAGTTGCAAAAAAACTGCGCGCAGAAAATTTACTTAAGAGCATCTACCAGCAGTGGGCTTCAAGTGCCGCGCGGCAGAGTAAGCATTTCTCTCGCAAACTAAACACCCTGAGACAGATAGGGGAGCACACAAAAGATTGGCCAGGCAACAGCCAAAATATCCGGGTGCTTATATGTGGCTGGTACGGTACAGAAACTCTAGGAGACAAAGGTATTCTAGGTGGTGTCATTCAGGCTTTAAGAGAATACCTTGGCGATATAGATGTTGTGCTTGTCTCTTTATTCCCCTACGTCAGCGAAATGACTAGACGCCAAATGAACGACCTCAACGGAGTTCACATTGTTAAACCGGAGCAAGGCGTCCAACTGGCAGCAAAAGCCAACCTGGTGGTGTTCGGAGGGGGCCCACTTATGGCGATTAACGAAACCGCGGACATGCTGGCAATCTTTGAAATGGCAAAAAAAGCTGAAGTGAAAACTCTAATTGCGGGCTGCGGCGTAGGGCCATTAGGCGCGAATTGGCACAATGAAACTATCGGCCTCATACTTAAAACTTCCGATGCACGTATCTTCCGCGATGAACTATCGCGCGATATCGCCTCGAACCTGGGTATAGAAACTCAAGCGGATCTTGTGGCAGAGGACCCAGCTTTTACGTGGTTGCAAACTCAGAATCGAATTGATGTTAAACCGCAGAAAACAGAAACAACCAAAGTTCTATTGCTTGGTCTTCGAGACTTTCCTTACGAGACATACGCCAAACACCTGAACAAGGCACAATGCCTCGAAGCAAAGCAAAGATACGAGACAGCGATAATCGACGCGCTGAACAGCCTTGTAGCAAAGTTTCCCGACCTGACTATTCGCCCTCTACCAATGTGCACGAACCACTATGGCGACGATGACCGTTGGTTTTATCGCAGGCTATTTCGAAATCAAACGACGATCAAGCCACATCTTGACTTGTCTCTACTGGGTGCCGAATTAACTCCAGTGGAATACTGTGCAGCCTTCAAACAATCAACTGCATCGCTTACCATGCGCTTCCATTCTGTCGTTTTCTCACTCGGGTTGGGCACGCCAACGGTAGCGATTGACTACACCCTTCGGAAAGGAAAAGTTCATGCGCTGGCAGATCGTTTTGGTGTTCCAGCGCGCAGCCTTGATGAATTGGATGCTTCTTTCATAATCAGGGAAATCTCCAACCTACTTGAGAAACCCAAAAATCAAGCAATAAACTTTAAACCCACATTTACCAATGCGATGGCAGCCGCACTGCACAGCCTGAATTTTCCAGAACGTATCGAATCAGAAATAGAGCAATGAAACCGCTTCGAATTTTACATGTGTGCACTAGCGACAAGATAGGTGGAGCAGCGCGTGCAGCCCATCGCTTACATTTAGCTCAACGTGAGGCTGGGCTTGATAGCCATATGCTTGTTTTACGCCGCAGTGAGACCTCACCATTTGTTCACGCGCCCCTTGGCAAATTCGCCCAGCTAAGTCATCGATTGAAGCTAGCCTTGGCCGAACGGATTATGGACCTGCAGAAAACACCAACTAATCAGGTGTTTCATTCCGCAAATATATTCGATAGTGGTCTGGGCAAATGGATTAACGATAGCGATTTCGACATAGTCAACTTGCATTGGCTTGGCGCAGAAATGTTATCAATTAAAGAAATAGCGCGTATACGCCAACCAATTGTATGGACCATGCATGACATGTGGCCATTCAGTGGTTCCGAACACTATGACGACCTAGACAATCCCGAACGCTATGTGCACGGTTATTCAAAAAACACAAGACCAAAAGGTTATAGCGGGCTAGACATAGATGCAGCAGTGTGGCGACTAAAGAAGAGGGCTTGGAGTGACAAACACTTCCACCTTGTTAGCCCAAGCAACTGGCTAGCAGATTGCGCGAAGCGAAGCGCATTGTTCAAGAATCAGCCATGCAGTGTTATTCCAAACTGCATAGACACAAAAATTTTTAAACCAATCGATAAACAACAAGCCCGCCTGATTCTTAACCTAACGCCTGAGAAAAAATACATTCTATTTGGTGCGATATCCAGCACTACAGACAAACGGAAAGGATTTCATCTTCTTCAAGATGCACTAAAACAATTATCAAAGTTAGACGACATCCGTAGTCAAACGGAATTACTGATCTTTGGATCAACCGCACCCACTCATCCAATTGATCTGGGTCTACATGCGAACTACCTAGGCCACTATCACGATGACATCAGCCTCGCATTATTGTATTCGGCTGCAGATGTGTTTGTAGCACCTTCGATGCAGGATAATTTACCAAATACCCTTGTAGAGGCAATTGCATGTGGAACTCAATGCATCGGATTCGATGTAGGGGGCATAAGAGATCTAATTAAACCAATTCTAAACGGACAACTAGTTCAGCCATACGAATGCACTCAACTTCAAAAATCTATTAAACACCTTTTGAAAAATACATTAAAATCTGAAGAGATAAGAAATGAATCGTTAACGTTATATTCCGAAAAAATAATTACAGAAAAATACATAAATTTATATAAATCTATTTATGATCATGAAACACAACAAAAATAACGACACCAAACCAAAAATATCAATAATAACTGTTGTATATAACGGCGAAGAAACAATAAAATTAACAATAGAGAGCATTATTTCCCACAAAAAAAGCAACAATATTGAATATATAGTTATAGACGGAAAATCTACAGACAATACAAACAAAATACTCAAAAGCTATTCTGAATACATAGACAAACACATTATAGAAAGGGATGCAGGTATATATGACGCAATGAACAAAGGATTAACTCTTGCATCAGGAGAATTTATTTGGTTTCTCAACTCTGGAGATCAAATCAGCGATGACAGGATAGTTATGGACTTAATATCAAAAATCACCCATAACACACAATTTATTTATTCGGGCGTACAATTAATAAACATAGAAGGGAAGTTGATTGATACCCTAGACGCTCCGCAAAAACTAAGCGTTCGATTGCTTAGCGAAGGAATGCACATATCGCACCAGTCTTTTATCGTGAGAAAAAGCTTAGCCAACCAATATGATTTAAATTACAAACTGATAGCGGATCAGAAGTGGATAATGCAGTGTATCTCAAAAGCAAAAGAAAATGGGCATTTTTTTGATAGACCAATTTCACGATATCTTCTTGGTGGAATATCTGACCAGAGACAACTTGAATGCGTGACAGAAAAAATTAAAATGATAAAAAAAGACTACCCTGAACTTTACAAGGCGAATATTCACAAATATTTTTTAGAAATTATAAAAATAAAAATTAAAAATTATCTCTATATTTTAAAAAAACTTAATGCCAAAGTTAATAGCCAGCTCAGAACAAAAAATTGAATAAATTAAATCATAGATTATTGTTAGCCTCAATCATACTGCAACCACTAGTCAATAGTATAACGGGCATCTCTATAAAAACAAACTTACCCTCCATCATTGGACCGGCATTCTTCTCTATTATTTTTATCTACCTCCTAATCTTACTAGCAACAAAACTAAATATTGCCAGCCTTTTTACACTAACAATAACAACTTCGTTATATTTCGTTCATAGCATGAACGGCAATTCTGACGCTTCAGACATTCCTAATTACATTAAACTTATACTACCTGCTATTATTTTTATTTATATAAAAAATACGAAAATTACAAAACCACAATTTGAAAAAATTAAAACATATATCGAGGCTTCCATACTTATTTATGCGGTACTAGTAATTATTTCTTTCCTACTAAGCTATCAGATACAAGAAGGCAAAGGTTACTTTGGTCTTATTTATGCTGGCAATGACCTGATTGCTCTTTTTATACTTTTTGCATCCATGGCTTACTGGGATAGGTTTAACTATAAAAAATCTTTTTTTATAGTCTTAGTAGCACACATTTTAACATTGTCGAAAACAATTCTAGTTTACCCGCTAGTCTTTGCTGCGGGTCAACTACAGAGATCAGTGGCACGCTCGGTTTTTTCTTTAACTCTAGCTATTACAATAATTTACTTTTTTTTCGAAAAATATTTATATATTTATATTTCCAACTTTATACCGAATCTAAGCTCAGCGTTCGACTTACTAGATCAAGACTTTGATGACTTAGCCAAAATTGTGACCTTCGGTAGAACCAGCTACCTCGAAGACGCCCTCTCCTTTATAAACTCTGGATCATTTAATTGGCTATTTGGAGTTGGTGCAAATGGAGCAGAGAGCGCTCTATTTGGGAAAGTAGGTATTGAAATGGACTTCTACGATGCTTTACTTATGTATGGTATTTTTGGGGTTTTTTATTTAACTCTCTTTTACTACTCCCTCCCTTTATTATGTAGAAATATAAATCCACTATCAAAAATAATCTTCCTGTTAGCCATCACCTATTCTTTTTTTGGCGGCCATTTCTACAACAATCCCATGGTTGGTTTTTATTATGGTTTATTTATCGGTCTAGCTTATAACCGAAGCTTGAACTTTAATACAATAAAAGCAATGAATTCAATCAGTATCAATCCATCTTCAACGCCACAAAGAAATGATAAAGATAGCGCTTATTACCAATAATCCCGCACCATATCGAATACCTGTTTTTAATTTGATAAAGAAATTCGACCTTACAGTCATTTATCTCGCTAGACGTGAGACCAATCGTAACTGGTCAACTAAAAATTTGAAGCACAAACACTATTATTTGAAAGAAAATTTTCACTCCCACTCAGATGGGTATAACTTTATTCACAACAATCTCGACATATGGAAAGTACTAAACAAGAATAACCCACATATTGTAGTAACAACAGGCTACAACCCTAGTCATTTATATGCATTTATTTGGTCTGTCTTAAAAAGAAAACGTCATGTTTGCTTGACGGACGGAACGATCAGTTCAGAATCTCATCTCAGTTTTGTACACAAGATTATTAGAAAAATCTTTTTTTTTCGAACCCATGCTTTCATCGGCGCTAGCAATAAGAGCATCGAACTATTTCTTTCATATGGAATACCGAGGAAAGAGATTTTTCGCAGCGGACTTTGTGCTGACAACTCTTATTTTTCAAGCTGCACTTATACTAAATACGATGAGAGACCTTTTGACCTGATTTTTTCGGGCCAATTTCATGAAAGAAAGCTTCCTTTCTTATTTACTGAAATCTGTAAGAGAGTAAATCATGCTCGGGGAGGATGCAGAATAATTTTGATCGGCGACGGCCCTCTGCGAGAAGAAATTTTGGAACAACTGTCATCACTTAGAATAGAGTTCGACTATCCTGGCTTTGTTCAACAAGAACTTCTCCCAAAGTACTATAGCGCTGCCAAAGTTCTGTTATTCACAACCAGATTAGATCCTTGGGGCGTAGTTGCGAACGAAGCAATGGCGGCTGGCACACCAGTGATCACCACACCGTACGCTGGCGTTGCGGGCGAATTGGTTATTGACGGGGTTACAGGTGCAGTATGTGAACCCGACGCTGAGATTTGGACATCTGCTGCAATGCGCTTATTAGAGGATCGGAATCATTGGGAGTTATGTTCAGCAAATGCTAGGGAAATTGTCGCCTCATATACCTATGAGGCTGCCGCTGCAGGAATCGAAGCGGCATGCGAATACGCACTGGGCAGGTAGAGGCAGTGTTACGCATACTAGTGGCGCACAACTTCTATGGCTCCTCAGCCCCCTCAGGCGAGAATCAGGTGTTTCTCGCAGAAGTTGCGATGTTACGTTCTCGTGGACATGAGGTGCTTGAGTTTACTCGCCATAGCGACGAGATCAGACAGAAAGGGGCACTGGGTACTGTGATCGGTGGCTTCTCGACACCTTGGAACCCAAGTATGGTTCGGCAGTTGAATTCTGTGCTTAAACAGTACAAGCCTGACATCATGCATGTTCACAATACATTTCCCCTTCTATCCCCCAGTATTTTTCACGCGAATGGCTGTAAAGCCGCTAAGGTCCTGACTCTTCACAACTACAGGCTTCTGTGTGCCTCAGGCATTCCTATGCGGCAAGGGAAAACATGTACGGTTTGCCTAGATAACCAAAGCAGCTTTCCCGCGCTTCAATACGGATGCTACCGAAATAGCCGATTAGCAACCGCACCCCTGGCCCTAAACATTGGCCTACACCGCATGTTGGGCACATGGCAAAACAATGTTGATGCATTTATAACACTCTCAAACTTTCAACGCGAATTGATGGCACGATCCGGCCTACCAATCCAAAAGCTCCACATAAAACCTAATTTCTATCCTGGCATGCCATCTGTCATTCCGTGGTCTGAACGTGATGACTTTATTGTGTTTGTAGGAAGACTGAGCGCGGAGAAGGGAATTACCTCTTTACTGGATGCCTGGCGAAAATGGGGAACTAGTGCGCCCGAATTACGCATAGTTGGCGATGGTGAATTAAGGTCAAAACTCGAGGCGCTTGCATTTGGGCTACCAGTTAAGTTTTTCGGGCAGCTTGATAGTGCAGAAGCCCAATCATTGATAGCAAAATCAAAGCTGCTCGTCTTACCTTCAGAGTGTTTTGAGGGATTTCCGATGGTTGTGCGCGAAGCATTCGCATTCGGAACACCAGTTGCGGTCTCTGATCTCGGGCCCTTACCCAGCATCGTAACCAATAATGTCAATGGTGTTTTATTTGAACCGGCAAACTCGGATTCTTTACTACAGTCTGTACAAAGCGCATGGCACTCTGAAAGCCTATTAAAAAAACTCGGCCAATTTGCTCGTCAAGAGTTTGAATCAAAATTCACTGAAGATGCAAATTACGCGACACTCATGGAAATTTATGAACAGGCGCTGAGTTCAGGAATCGGGAGAAAACAATGAAAGTAAATCTTCTGGGTTACAACCTGGATGGTGAGTCAATCAATGATTGCGTACACAGCATCTTCCACAGTATTCAGATGCGAAATGATAAGCACAAGAAGTGCGAGTGGTTAGCCTGCCTTAATCCTCACTCCTATGTAATGGCTCTAGAAGACCAACTCTTTAACCAGTCTTTGCATGATGCCGATTGGCTAATTCCAGACGGAGCAGGTGTGGTTTTAGCATCCCGAATCCTGGGAAATCAGATTAACGAGAGAGTAACTGGATCTGATGTGTTCTATGGACTTCATTCTCTAATGAATACTGCTGGTGGACTGAGTGTATTTTTCTTAGGAGCATCTGAAAGCACATTGCAAGTCATCCTTGAGCGCATGAAGAAGGACTATCCAAACATTCGAGTCGCAGGAACTTACTCACCGCCATTCAAACCAAACTATACCCCAGCTGAGCAAAATGAGATGATTGAATTGATCAATACATCCGCTGCAGACGTGCTGTGGGTTGGCATGACGGCTCCGAAACAAGAAAAGTGGATTAATGAATGTCAATCTAGGCTAGAGGTTAAATTTGCCGCTGCGATCGGAGCAGTTTTCGATTTCTACGCTGGAAAAGTTAAAAGATCACATCCAGCTTTCCAACGTCTTGGGTTGGAGTGGTTACCTCGATTAATTCAAGAACCTAGACGTTTATGGCGAAGGATGTTCATATCAGCACCGATTTTTTTATGGCATGTAGTTAAGGCCAAGTCTTTTGACAGCAGAAAAAATGTTTTATAACTCTATCCTAGTTACCGGAGGGGCTGGCTTTATTGGTTCACACACTACATTGGAGTTGCTTAGAGCAGGTTTCAAGGTGGTTGTTGCAGACAATTTAAGCAACAGTTCATATGAGTCATTAAGGCGAGTTTCACAAATTGTGGGATGTGAACCCGTATTTTTGAACGTTGATGTTCGTGACCGCAAAGCGCTCAACCAGCTATTTAAAAATCATTCGATAGATGCGGTACTTCATTTTGCCGGTCTCAAAGCGGTAGGTGAAAGCGTTTCTAACCCCCTTGATTATTACGACAACAATGTGCACGGCAGTCAGGTTTTGCTAAGTACGATGGCAGAAGCAGGTATTTTCAAATTTATCTTCAGTTCATCTGCTACTGTGTACGGCGAGACTTCTCAGATACCAATTTCTGAGGATTGTCCAGTTGGTCGACTAACAAATCCGTATGGTCGTAGTAAGCTAATGGTGGAAGATATGTTGCGCGACCTAGTCACCTCTGACCCACGGTGGAGAATTGCTGTATTACGCTACTTTAACCCTGTAGGTGCGCATGAAAGTGGGCTTATTGGTGAACACCCACGTGGAGTTCCCAACAACTTACTGCCCTACCTCGCTCAAGTGGCGGTTGGCAAACTACACGAGCTCTCTGTGTTTGGAAATGATTACCCCACAAAAGACGGTACGGGTGTACGTGACTACATACATGTAATGGATTTGGCAGAGGGCCACCTATGCGCGCTGACTGCCATCCAACAGTTAACTGGTTTTAACGTTTGGAATCTCGGAACGGGCCAAGGCTACAGTGTTCTTGAAATAATCGAAGCTTTCGAAAGGGTCTCTGGCCGAGAGATCCCCTATAAAATGGTACCTCGCCGCCCTGGCGATATAGCAACGTGTTACGCGGACCCGAATAAAGCCCAACTTGAATTGGGATGGGTGGCGAAACGCAATTTAGAACAAATGCTTGAAGACGCGTGGCGCTGGCAATACCAAAACCCCAATGGCTTTAACTGAACTTTAATTTGCCTCAATGGCAGCTTTGAACCTGAACACACGCGGGCTCCTTACCCCTGTTTCTTCAAACAAACTCAACGCCCTTCTCAACTTCGCCCCACCATCTCGCGTTACCTGCACCCAGTTAAAACTGGCATCGCCAGGCACGGTGCTGGTAAACAGCGCATCAAACGGCACGCGCAGGTAAATTCCCTTGTCAAAACTTCCCTCACCGAAATCCTCAGCGGATACATTGGTTTTCGTGGCGTATGCGCCAATACGTACACCATTATCAAACACGCGAGAAAGGTCAACCGTAACACCTTTATCGCCTGCCAAATACTGCCCCACTGATACCGTCGCGAGGATATCTTCAAAACCTGTGTCCACGTAGGCGGTAATATGCCCCGTATTAACCGAGTAATTTCTAAAACCAAAGTCTTGTTCAAATGCGCGTTGTTTTACTCGGTTAACGTCTACACCAAGCGCCCAGCGTGAATTCATGGGGCGGTACAAGTATTCCCCCCCTACCCCACCAAACATGCTTTCAAGGTAACCGCCGTACAGGCTGTAAAAATGGTTTTGTGAAAGCTGGCCCACATGGTTTAGCTGCAAATTGCTTAGCTTGGTATCCGACGCAGTGGAGTATTCCCTAAAGTTGGTGCGCACCTGTGGCAAACGGCTGGTACCCCGCTGTGTAAATTTGTCGAAAGTGCCGCCAAGTACATGGTCAATTCGCCCGGTTACCCATGTGCTGTCGGTAAACTCTATTTCGCCTCGTGCATACCCGGTAAACTGAAATAGGTAGCCATTGGCTCCGCCAAAAGTTTGCTCGTAACCCAAGCCCACGCCGCCGTTGTACCAAGGGTCATAATCGGTGTGGACTGGCCTGTAGGTGTAGCTGTTCGGTTCTACAGCAGCCACCGGGTTGCTGTTGGTTTGTTCAACTGGTAATTCGGTTTTATCGGCGGCCCATTGCTTGCGATTTACTACATGCTGAGCTACATCTGCTCCACGGTTTTTGTAGTTGAAACTAAACCAGTTAATGCCTTCAGCCACGTTTTCATGAAGGGCAGCGGTTGCTTTGTCTACTGCCTTGCCCGGGTAGGTTACGTCAGCATTCTTCACGGTTAGCTGTACCTCACTGCCGCGCTGTTGAACACTTTCAACATTCCAGGTGGTTTGCTGCTCCACCAGTTTTACCGTTTTTTCCCAATCAGTGCTCGTTGGGCGCGGGCCTTGAGTAACCACAACAGGTTTGGGATCAGTAATTTTGGGTACTGCGTACTTGCTTACGTTTTCTTTAAACGACAAAGCAAAGCCCATGGTGTTGCCGCGCTGCACGCTCACACTAAGGTCGATGTAATCGTTAATTCGATAAACCGCACCGTAGTTAATGTTGCTGCTTTGTGCTTGGGGGTTATTCAGTGGCTCATTGGAATAATCGTTGCCGTCTACCTCGACTTTGAAAATCAAATCTTGCCAAGGGGTTTGCCATTCAACACCGCCAAACAGGGCTGCCTCGCCGCGAAAGTAGGCGCTACTGTTGGCCTGCCCACCCACGCCAACATCAGGAGCTGGCCGAGTGTCAAATTCATCAGTGATAAACCCAAAAGGGTTTGAAATACCGCCACCACTGGCCATGTTGCCGAAGCCCAAGCCCAGCGTGAAGTCGAACTTTCCGGCACGTTTATTGGCCACAAAATATTCGCTGGAAAACAAACCCGTACCGCCGATATCCCTAAGGCCCATGGCCACTTCAGGAACATAGGCAGTTTCGTCCAGCAGGCGTACCTTGAGGTCTACGCTTTTGTCTTGATACTTGCGGTCGCCACTGAAGGCGTCTGAACCAAAACGGCGGTTGGTAATGATGGAGTATCGAAAACCAGCCTCCAGCCATTCAAAGGGCTGGTAAATAAACGAGTAGCGCGAATACGGCTCAACCCTGCTGGCTGTAATGCTGATGGTGCCTTCCTCGGCCATGCGGGCGCTAGGCATTTGCAGCAAACCTACGGTGCCCCAATCACTACGGGTGGGGCGCACTGTATAGTCAAAGGGCGTGTTGTTGGCCGCTATGGCATCCGCTTCAGGGGCCTCAACCACAGGGGGTTGAACTGTGGTGTCAGCAGGCTGCTTGTAAGCGCCTTGTGTTTGTAAAAACTGCACCAACTGTAAGCTTTCTTGCTCGGCCCAGCCGCTGTTGCGCGCAGGTGCCCACACCCACGCACCGGGTTGCGGCAAGGTTTGCTCAGTTTGATTCCACAGCCCTACATTCAGTTTGGTTACCTCACCGCTGGGTTGAACAAGCCATGCTTGGTCAAAACCCTCACCAAACTGGTACCAACTGCTTTTGGGGAAGCATTGTTCCAGGTAAGCAAGCACGCTTACCTCAGGTTTGAATTCAGCAATACATTGCCCGCTGGTACCCAATACGGCGATGGTGTTGCCCACTGGCTGAAGCACCAATTGGTCATTGTTTTGCAGTATGGGGTCAAGGTTAATTTTGGCGGCTAGCACGTGCCCGTCTTGGCTAGGCAGCAATTGCCGGCCCGTTACTGGTAAGCCATCAAGCAATGGCTGCAAATAGGCAGGCACTTTGCTGGGGCCCATCACGGCCAGTTGAGTTATCAGCTGGGTTTTTTGCAATGCTTGCTTGCTGCGCAGGGCTGCGCGTTGCAACACCATGCCTTCAAGTTGCAGGGCTTGCCCCTGCGCATTGCGTGCACTGCCGGGTAGCAATTGCTGGCGCATCAACAATTCAGAAAGGCGTTCACCCTGCTTGGGCGCATAAATGGTTTCGGCTTGGGCCCAACCCAAGTGGGTAATCAACAAAGCCAGGGCTGCGGTTGTTTTTAGTTTCATGGCTTGGGTACTGGGTTGGAGCGGTACAGCCATTCAATACATGTGGCTGAAGTAAGGCACTGGCTACCGTACACGGGGCTACCGGTGCTGGTAAATGCATGCAGGCTGTAAGGAATATCACTATCGGCTTGCGGTATTTCCTGAAACCACAACAGTGTTTGTTTCTCGTTTTTGGTGGCTTCAACAAGGCGTTTGCGCAGCACGCTATTTTTGGTATTCACCTGCGCCTGAGGAATTGGCGCAAACTGAAGTGCCACTGTTTTATTGAAAATTTGCTGATCGGGCTGGCTGTAAGTTTTACCAGTGGGCAGCTGCACCCCTTGTTGATTGGGCTCAGCCCAAGTGTACTGGGTGTTGCTAATGTAGTTTTTAACACCGGTTAAGCCCACCATGAACCCGTTTTGGGTTCGCAGTAATTCGCGCTGTGAATCGTACCAGGTTTGCACGGAGGGCTGCTGTTGTGGAGTAACTACATAGCCAAGCACCATCATGGCCTGCGCACCCACGGTATGCGCCTCCAGGTACTGTAAGTTTGGGTCCATTTCAAATTGCTCAAACCGATCGGGGCTTGGCGACCCCACCGCTTGAATCATGTCGTAAGCAGCTTTGAAATTTGTGGTGCACGCACTTAAACCCACACAGGCAAGGGGCAACAGCAGAAGTCGAATAATTTTCAGCACAATTGATGAGTATAAAAACACGATAACAACGGGCAAAAAAAAACGCCCCCATCAGGAGGCGTTTTTGTGTGCTGTGGCTTAGTTGGACTGAGAAACAGACACGGGGGCGTTGTTGTCGTCATTGGAAACGGCAATAACAGTACCCAAGGCAGCGGCAACACCCACTGCACCGGCCACACCCAAGCCACCAGCCGCAGCACCTGCACCAGCTGCACCAGCACCGGCGCTTGCGCCAGAACCTGCACCAGCGCCGCCACCCGCACCACCAGCTTGGCCACCGGAAGCAGCCTCACCCGTTGCAGATTGGGCAATGGCTACGCCACTAAAAGCCACCATGGAAATCATGGCCAAAAATTTCTTCATAACAATTCTCCCTAATTAAGGATTCTATAAACGCGCGTCTTTAGAAAATACATCAGATTTCACAATTACGCTACCTTTAAAGGCTTGTTTTTGAACTAAAAACAACCCTACACCCTGTTTTGGTGGGGGCACACCTTTATCGTTTAAAACTCCAGGCTTTCTTCAGCGCCTGGAAACCCTGCTGGCTGTTTTCATCGGCGGCGGCCTTGCGCATGGCAGCGCGCACGAATGCCAGTAACACGGCAAGGAAACCCGAGGCCAATACACTGAGCACTACAATCAAGGCACGCTTGGGCTTGCTTTTGCGCTCGGGAACCGTAGCCACATCCAGCTGCTGCACATTGCCACCGTCTTTGGCTTCGTCGACTTTGGCCAGCTCGAACTGCTTGGCCATAATTTCAAACACCGCTTCCTGGTACTTCACCTCGCGCAGGGCGCGAACATATTCCAACCCTTGCTCGGGCAAATTACCCGCGGACACCAAACCCAATTCACCACCAGTACCACCTTTGTCCAGCTTTTTAAGCTCAGCGCGCAGGCCATTCAATTCGGCCACCACTCGGCGATAATCGGAATTCTCGGGGGTGGCAAAGGTGCGCATGGCACTAAGCTGCACCTCACGCTGCGCAATCTCGGCACGCAGGCGCGCCACAGCCTCAATGGTTACCTCTGCCTGGCTTTTCAACTCCACCAAACCTGTGCGCTCTTGGGTTTCTTTCAGTTTTACCTCAGCATTGGAAAGTTCTTCTTTGGCCTTGGCAAATTGATCTTCAAAAAACTGGCGACGTTGCTGAGCTTCGGTAACGGCCACACGAGTCATCAAGCTTTTAAGTACCTCGTAATAGGCATTGGCCATTTTCGCGGCGAGTTCGGGGTCTTTGTCATCCACTTCAACGGTAATCAATCCAGACTTTTTATCACTAGTCACCCGTACGGCATTGTCTAAGGTGCCGTAGACATCTCCACGCAATTCGGCCTCGTAGTACTCCACCAAATTGAATTGATCGATGATTTGATCCTTCGCACTGCGACTTTGCAGCATGGCAATTACAGTGTCTGCCGTAGTGCCCCCAGTACTAATGCCTGCCAGCCCTGCCAAACCACCCAGGCTGGCCAATGCAGCCGCTGCCCCACCGCCACCACTGTTTTGTGGAGGTAGCAGAGTGGTTTTTGCCGTAAATATCGGAGTTAAAAACAAGCTAACCACAATAGCCACAATGCCAACTACAAAAGGCAAACCGAATACCAGTTTTTTTTCTTCGCCCAGGGTGGTGGCAAGTTCGACCAAACTTATTTCATCGTCGTCAAATTGCTCAGCTTGCCGGGGTTCCATGTGTGAATTCATACCTGCTTACCGTTAGTCTTGAATGGCGTTAACAGCTGCCGCGCCAAGGCCAACCTGATAAAAAATTTGGGAAATATCGATCAAGGTTTTTGTGAGCGATACGCGCTCAAAGTCTTCAGGCACATAAATAGCGTCCCCCGGCAGCGCGCGCTTGCCATACAAGCCGCTGACGAAGGGCACCCAGCCTTGTTGCGCACTGTCTACGGTGCCGTTGGCTCGAATGACGAATATGGAGTCATCATCAGCGCCTTTCGCAGCACCACCGGCCATGCCCAAATAATCGAATACTGTGTTACCCGGCTGGAAGGCATACACGCCTTGGCTATACACCGACCCCAATACCGCTACCTGCCCGGGCAGGGATGGCACAGCCACGACGTCACCATCCACCAATTCAATGGGGGGAAGTTCGGCAATAGACTGTGCATCGGGTTTAACTTCCAGCACCACCCGGCCTTCCGGCTTCATTTTACGCAAGCGCTCCAGGTAAGCGCCCTGCACTTGAGCCTGCTTTTGGGCGTTTGCGGCATCAGCGGCCGAAATGGCCGATGCAGCGTTGCTCGCCTGTGCCGACACCAACATGCGCTCGGCCTGCTCCAAAGCCTTTTGCTTTTGTTGTTCCTGTTCAGCAGCAATGGCGCGGCGGTTGAGCTTGGTGCCAAATAAGTAAGCGTCTTCGGCAAGGCCACCTGCTTTCACAATCACATCGCGCAGGGTTTCGCCGGGCGCAATTTGGTAGTAACCGGGCGCTTTTACTTCCCCGGTTACCTTGATCAATGCCGTTTGGCGAGAGCGTGGAATTTGTGCATCATTCGCGCTGAAAATGGTTACCACATCGCCCGCTTGAAGTTGCATGTTTTGAGCGGGGTCGCCAGCCATGGCTTTTCGCAAATTAAAGGGAATCAGCCTGGTTTGAAGTTCTTGCCGATCAAGGCGCTCGATTACGGCGTAATCCCAATTAATTTGCGCAAGCATAGAGGTAATGGTTTCTTCGACCACCTCAATTTTTTGCTCGCCCTCTTCACCCTGATCTGCCTTATTAAAAAGCTTTGAATCGTCTTGGTTCAACTGGCTGCGCAAATCGGGATCTTTGACCGATTTGCGGGCATCGGCTTTATTGAATTGCACCAAGGCGCCCTTCTTTTTGAAATAGCTGTCTTGAATCAAGGCATCGGTGTTGGGGATCAAGTCGGCAATTCGCATACCTTCGAAGTAGGGGTAGCGCGCTGGCGCTGCCACATTCCCTTTCAAGGTTACTGCGTTTGCGAATTCTCGCCGCGTCTGAAATACGGTGACAATGTCACCGTCTTGAAGGGTCGCCTGATTAAGGGCGCGAGTGTAACTGAGTTGTTCAACGGCTCTGGGTGCTTTGGGGTTGCCAGTGTTAAACCCCTCAATCAGCACGGTATCTTGCCGCAACAAGGTGCGGTCTACACCCGACATATCCAGCACATCGACCAGGTTTTCACCGGGTTTCAGTTCAAAAATTGCAGCCGCAGGGCCCTCTACATTCAGGGCTACGCGCGCACCAGCCTGCGCAATAAACACAACATCGCCAGCGCGCAACTTGCGGTCTCCGTTCAATTCACCTTTGCGAAGTAAATCGTAAAGGTCAAACGTAGCCACAGTTTCGCCACCGCGTTTTAGCTGCACATTTCGAAAACTACCGTTAACGCCTGGCTGAGCAACAGAAAACACCACTGAAGCCAAGGTGCTAGTGCTGTTCACAGTGTGCAAACCCGGGGCAAGGGCTTGGCCAGCCACGTAAATATTGACTCCGCTTAGCTTGCCCAGTGTTGCGCTTAAACTGAAGTTTTTGTAGTACTTGCCAATTTCTGCTTTCAGGAATTCATCCAGATTACGTGCGCGCACACCTGCCACGGGAAAGGTTCCCACGGTTGGGATGGTGAGCTGACCGTCACGATCGACTGTGGCTGTGTGGTTCACATCAATACCACCCCACACCCGCACCAAAATTTCATCACCCGCGCTTATTTCATAATCCGCCGACACCTGGGCATTGTTTTCCCCGCCCACAGCGAATTCGGTTTTCAGGGCTTTGCTGCCAAACGGGTACAGCAACTTGCCGGTGTTTTCAAACACAAAGCGCTGAAAACCGCTCAGTGGGCGCTTGGGAGCCGGCGAAGACTGATCGTTCAACGATTGACCGCTGCCCGGTTGACCCTCCCGATTAGCACTCGACAAAGCCGGGCTTGATTGACCCGGAAGTTGTTGAACGCCGGCTGACGGGTTACCGGCATTTAAACTTGCTGCGCCGCCTTGCTGAAGTTGAATGGCGCGCTGTTGTTCTTGAGACAAATTTACAAAACCAGCTAGCCCCAACCCCTGTTGGGCCCAAGCAGAGGTAGCAAAAACGGAGAAGGCAAGAATACCCAGCAAACGGCCAGTGCGACCTAGCGTTAAACAATACATTGTGTATAACCTGATTGGTAGAGCAGTAAAGATTAGCAGAAACCTGCGTTAATTCAGGGCTTTGGCCTGTCGACGGAAGTAAATACTTAAACGCAGCATGCGCCGGTACATGCGCTGATACACCACAAAGCTGATAACCAGCCAAGCCACCACCATTCCAATACTTTCAGGCCAGAATATGGCGCCCAACATGGGAATGAACGAATACACCCACAAAAAGGGTGACGTGTAGGCATTGCGCTTCCAGGCTGGGGCGCCTGGCATCAGCTTGCGACTAACCACACGACGGTAGATGAGGCTGTGAAGGTGGCTTGCATCTGGGCTGCCGGGGTTGTGCTTGCGTTTGCGGCTTGCGCGCCGGTACACACTGAACAAGGTTTCAATAAACGGATAACCGCACACCAGCAACATGGCCCATGGGCTTACCTGGTCGGGGTTGCGCGTTGCCAAGGCCACGGCCAGCACAGCCACGTAATAGCCCAAGGTGTAAGCACCCGCATCGCCAAGAAATATATAACCACGGGGGTAATTCACGGCCATAAAACCCAGCACCACGGCAGCACCCAACAAAGCCAAATTCAGCACTGCGGTGTCACCAACGCTGTAAGCGATAGACCCCAAGGTGAGCAGCATGAGTACCACCACACCACTGGCCAAGCCATTAAAACCATCGATAATGTTGACGCTGTTGGCGATGCCGGCGACTGCGAAAGCAGTGAACAGCAAACCCACCGGGGCTAGCGCGAGAAACCAATCGAGGCCAGGTACATCAACGCTGCTGACCCAATAACCTGTAATTACCGCAGCCAGGAAACCGCTCAGCATGGTAGCCAAGAGGCGGGCTTTGACTGAAACCCGCTTGGTGAAATCTTCGAGCAAGCCCTCGGCAAATGCTGGAATTGCGCCAATAAGGATAAGGGTGAGCAAAGAAGCGGTACCCTTGCTGAAACCATGGGGCAATGCAAACCACACACCCAAAAAGCCAGCCAACAAGGCAATACCGCCAATTCGAGGGGTTGGCGCCGTGTGGAATTTTTGAACGCCACAAGTGCCGTCCATACTGAAAGTGCCGTGCCAGCGTTTGGTTGCAACAATAATTAAACTGGCCAGAAATGAGCAAGCAAGCCCGCTAAATAATGCTGGCCAGAATATTTTGATGGCCTCGATGGTTTGCATATTTGTATCAACTCAATTATTTAATTTATTTCATCAACCAATGGTTGAACACAGCGGATATATGTTTGTAATTTGATGGCTTTTTTTAATTCAACAAGGCCGCATATTTCTTCAAATTTGGCGACCTTATTGTGCGCTTGCAGCATGTCAACTTGATTACTTCTATGCGCCGAAGTCTAATGCTGGCCTAAATATGGAACGAAGCATTAAGCTCACAATCGACTATCATATCACTCCGCAACAAGGATCTTGGATGCATTTTTGTACCCTGCAAATGCGGGGCTGTAAAAATGACTACAACAGGGCTTTCAATTCAGAATAAACTCGGCAAATCCATCTTGAAATGTCTGAGATTGAACAGCAGCCATAGTATTCAATTCGTTGCTCGACGAACACCACAACAAAACGTGGTGTTCGTCACGCTCAATAAAGGCTCCTGCCAATAGAATTCGTAATAGATCAACATAAATCTCGGGATCTACTACCGTATATTTCGGAACATTAGAGGACAAATTCCGGATTCTATTTCACTGTTTTGGAGTTCAACCCAGCAACCCTTTGTTCGCTGTGCGTGTGGCTTCAAGCTCTTTCTGTATCAAAGCGCCTGTTTGCTTGCTTAAACCTACCGCCTTGGCCAAGGTTTCAAACTGAGCGAGGGCATGAACGGTGTGTTCAACGATTTGCCTGGCTTCGCCCCAATTCGCAAAACCTGCTGCAGCTGCCAGGCCCTGAACGGCCTTCAACGGCGGCGCTTTGCCAAACCCTGCAAATGCCGTGCTGTGCTCACCGTGGGGGTGGGGGCTAAAGGTGACATCGTAAAAAGGTGCTGGCTGCCAGTGGCCTTGGTCGTTTTGCAAAAACGCCCAGTTTTTGCTGTGGTCGTCTTGATTGCTCGCCAGCAAATTGAACACAGCGCGCCGAAATTGAAGCTGAGCTGCCGCAGGCGATTTACACAAGCGCCGGGTTGCCGAAATTAGCGTTTGGTAATCCAGGCTGGGCAAGCGAAAGTCTGCACCCAACAGGCCACAAGCACTGTGCATGTGCAAGCGGCCGGCCGGGCCCTCTTGATTGGAAACCCAGTCAAAACGCTTTAAAGCCAACCAAGGGTACTCACGATTGGCATAACAAGGTTGAACCAAGGTGTGTTGTGCTGGTTCAAGCTGAAGTTGCTCGGCAAGCTGCAAGTACACCGCTTCGCAAATACCTTCCTCGTGGCCCAAGGGCAAACTTGCGGAAGTAAATTTAACCAACCAGGCTTCATCGCCCGCCCTGAATGCCGTGCTGCAGTTGGCCCAGTTGCCGGGTTGCGCATATATCAAGGCCTTGGGCCTTGCTCCACCAGAATTACCACTGACCACCAAGGCTTGCAGCACCTCCCCGGTTTGCCCCTCGAACACGGCTTGGGCTTGTTGGCCCAATTCGGAAAGGTCAATATCGCTTTGCGTTATAGCTGCATATTGTGAATTGGGGGCGTACGCCAAGGCACCCACTGCACCCTGCCCAACAAAGGCCAGGCGGTCCATTTGCGTGAGCAGGTTGGGCAGTATGCCATGCTGGCGAAACACGCGGTCTTGAAGCAACAACCCCCAGCCATCGGGCAGGCTATCGGCAAACACACCATGCAGGCCTTGGTGCGGGCCAGCCTGGGCTTGCTGAAGGGCCAATGTGTTATTCAGCGCGTAAGGCGACAAATTACCAAAGCGGCTTAGGTATTGGTCGTGGTACTGAAAGTAAACGCCTTGCCTGTTTTGCGCCAGGGTGCCCACTTCAACCTGCACACCGGTGGACAAGGTGCGGCTTACATTCAGTTTTTGGATGGGTTTAAAACTCATCGGCCAGCACCTGTTCGATGGTTGTTGGGTGGGCTAAGGTGTTGTTGTGCCGCTGATTAAGCAGCATGGCCAGGCGGTCTATGTTGTCCAGGCACTCCCAAAGCAGCAAAAACTGGCGTAGCGATATTTGGCCGGTGGTTTCAAACTTTTTGATGGTGGGCGCTGGCACAGTGCTAATTTTTTCCAATGCCTGACGAGACAGCTTTTGCTGCTTGCGCAGCCGCTGAAGGTGCTGGGCCAGCTGGTTTTGCAGGTTGATTTCAGTAGACAAACTGATATTCATTTAAGATACAATAATATCCATAAAATCCAATTATAACAACTTATGGACATTATTGTGTCTATTTGCCAAGTGCGTTTTAGTGCGCACGCCTGCGAAAGAAAATACCCAGCACCAGCATGCGGCGGTACAGCCGCACATAGGCCACTACGCTGAAGGCCAACCATGCCAACACCATGCCCAGGCTTTCTGGCCAGAACACGGCGCCCAGCATGGGCACTGCGGCGTAAATCCACATTAACGGGGAAGTGGCAGCATTGCGCTGCCAAGCTGGCGCATAGGGCAACAGTTTGCGGCTAACCACGCGGCGATACACCAAGCTGTGTAAATGGGAAGCATCGGGCGCGCCAGGGTTGTGCCTGCGTTTGCGCGTGGTTCGGCGGTACACACTGAACAGTGTTTCAATCACCGGGTAACCGCACACCAGCAACATGGCCCATGGGCTTACTTCGATGGGGTTGCGCATGGCCAGCATTACAGCCAGCATGGCGACGTAGTAGCCCAGGAAATAGGCCCCAGCATCGCCCAGAAACAGGTGGCCCTTGGGGTAGTTGATGAACAAAAAACCCAAGGTAACCGACACGCCCAGTAGCGCCAGCTGAATGATGACAAAGTCGTCTACACGCCACGCGATGGTGGCCAGCGTAAGCAGCATAAGCACCACCACGCCACCAGCCAAGCCATTGAAACCATCAACAATATTCACGCTGTTGGCAATACCTGCCACGGCAAAGGCGGTGAATATGAGGCCGATTGGGGCAAGTGCCAGCAGCATGTCTACGCCCGGTACATTCACAAAACTGACCCAGTAACCAGTCAGCAATGCTGCGATTAAACCGCTGGCAATGGTGGCCAACAGGCGGGCTTTTACGCTGACGCGCTTGGTAATATCTTCGGCCAGGCCAAAGGCAAATGCTGGCAAGGCGCCCAGCAACAACAGGCCCAACAAGTGTTGGCGGTTGCTGCCCACGGGCAGGAATGACCAAGCCGCAATTAAGCCCACGGCCAGCGCGACACCGCCAATGCGGGGCGTTGGAATGGTGTGAAATTTTTGGATGCCCTGCGGGGCATCGAGTGTAAGGCGGCCATGCCATTTTTTAGTTAATACAATAAACAAGGCCACCAGAAAGCTACATAATAGCCCTACCATGGCCGAAGGCCAGTTCAGGCTTAGCGCCGCTGCTGTTTGCATGATGCTCCACACACATGAAACAGTGCTTGCGGGCAGGCAAGCACATTGTTTTATTTAAGTCATTAAAAATGCCCGAGGCGGCAAATTGCTACAGGTAATATTTCGTAATTATCGCACCTGCTTCATGGCAGGTTTGTGACACAGCACCTAAGGGTGAAGTATACGCCTGCCTTTGTTACACGTGTTACAGCCTTTTGGATTCAGCTAGAGGCCATTAATTGCTAACGGGCGAGTGGAGAATTGGTTGGCATGGCTAGTCCAATTTCTATAAACCAGTTTGCATCAATCGGCCCAACCATCGATATTGCGTAAAGACTCGTCCAACAGATCATTAATCGCTTGGTCTGCAGAGTCACTTTGGGCAACAACATTCGATTGGCGTGCACATTCCTCGGCGAAACCCGGTTTGCGGGTATCTAGCACCCAAATTTGTACCAAACGCAATATTTGGATCACCTTCCCACCAGTTGAATGGCCTGTTTGGCCATGGTATTGACCGACAGGTGCAACAGGTTAAACACCCAGCGGATGGTGGCCACTGAGGCATCTGCCAATGCATAAGTTGAGCGGCCCAGGTAAGCCATGATGGCATTGAGCATGCCAGCTACCTCTTTGGCTTGTTTGTGGCTGGCTTGGGCGTAGCGGGCGAGTATTTCCGAGATCTGATCCAATACCGTGAATGCCCCCGTACCGTAATGGCTCACGCTGAGCAGGCTTTGTGCGCCCAAACGGCTCAGCATGTCGTGAATGGCTTTGTTGATCAGCTTGAGCAAACGCCCACTGAACATGGCACCGGGCATTTTGGCGAGTTGTTCAAACTGCCCTGCTTCCTTGTTGTTGGCTGGGTACAGGGAGTTTTCAAGCTGCTGTTGTTTGCCTTGGGTAAGGCTTTGCATTTGTTTCCAACTGCTGTTGACCATGCTGCCATAGCCGTTGGCCAGCATGTGCTGCATGGGGTTGATTTTCAGCATGCCGGCTTCTAGCAGGTAAGTGCCATGCACATAGGGCGAGTGCACGAAGGGATAGCACGGCACCATGGTGACAATATCCGCTTCGTTGGCCACGCGGTACACATGGGCGGCTTTCATTTTTTTACTCAGGTGCTCGGCATACGGCACCATACCCACGCGGGGTGCGGCCACGGTGTACAGGTAAGAATTCAAGCCCAGTTCGGCGCAAGCCGCTGCATTGAGATTGGCCAACGCACCGCCCAAGCTATGCCCCATGCAGTGCACTGCGGTGGGCTTGAAACCGAGGTTTTGTTGCCTGATGAATTCATTAAGCTGCTGAACGTAGCTTTTGAATGTGGTGCCAAAGCCTTTGTGAATGGCATGGCCAGTGGGGCCAGGGGTAGGAATGGCGTTGATGTCGGTACCAGCATCAGCCCAAGTGGCTGTGCCACGGGTGGCGATGACGATTTCGCGGGAGCGACCACCGTTGAGCTGGGCCATGAAGCCAAAGCCGCTGGGAATGGGGGTGGTGAGACCGGAGGTGGCGGTGATGATTTTGACGCTGTCTTTGGCGACAAACGGTAACGCGTACCTCACCTTATCTTTAAAGTTTCCCAAGGTGATGTCTTTACTTTCATAAGCTTGGTCAGTCAGCTTATAAATTTGACCAGGATTTAATTCCATTTTTACAAAGCTCCATTGTGTTTACAGCGAACAATTTGACTTTCACCACCCTCTTCAGAAATGGAGAGATCGCAATCGAGTTTTAGAAAACCATTGAGAGATTCAGACCCAAGTTCGTAATTTGGCTTTCGGAAATACCAAATCAGATAGTTGATTCCTTGATAACTAACTTTCAGACTCTGAGAAACAACTGGATTCGCCGACAACAAATCTGGTCTTAAGAACCTTCGTTCCTGAACCACATCGAACTTGAAGCGTCCGTCGATGCCAGTTGAAGCGGTGTCGCTGTACTTACCCCCCGCAAACCCACCGCTGTGGAGTTCTCGCGTTACAACCTCGTTGGCCAGCGGCTTTCCTTGCCAATGAATAAACCCTTCGATGGGCGAGCAGTACACAATTTTTCTGAACACAAAGGCCTCCGAGGGGACGGGAGAGAGGGGCAGCAGCAATACCAGAGCAAACAAGATGCGGTACATGGTTTAAGCCTGCATGTTTTGAACAAACGAGCACGCTAGCACTGGGTGGGGCGGGAGGCAAAAACAGGGTTGAGTACGTAATCAGGATGGGGGTTATTGCTGCTGGTTGTTGCTTGAAAATACCAAACCAGATAAACTAGTCAGATAACTAGTCATTTAGGATAAGTTTATGCAAACATGGCCTGTACAGGATGCAAAAGCCAGATTCAGTGAGCTACTGGACACCTGCCTGCGTGATGGTCCCCAAGCGGTAAGCAGGCGCGGCCAAGAACAGGCGGTTTTGGTATCCATGGCTGAATGGGTACGGCTGACCCAGCAAAATCAGCCGGGCGTGAAAGTTTTGCTACTGGCCGAGGAGGCCCGTACGGAATACCTTGTACCCCCGAGAGGGCAGCTTAAGCGCCGAAAAGCCAACGCACAGGAAGGCTGAACCATGTACCTTCTGGACACCAACGTTATTTCCGAACTTAGAAAAGCAAAGCCCCATGGAGCAGTGCTTGCGTGGATCAAGAATATTCCCGAGCATTTGCTTTACCTTAGCGCATTCACACTGGCTGAGATTCAAAGTGGGATAGAAAAAACTCGAGAACAAGATAGCGACAAAGCCGAAGAAATAGAGCAATGGCTGAACAAACTGGAAGCGACCTTTAAGGTACTGCCTATGGATGCAAGGTGCTTTCGAGTATGGGCGAAATTAATGCACCGGGAAACAGACACAGCACTTGAAGATGCCATGATTGCAGCCACGGCCCTTGCCAACCAGTTAACGGTGGTGACTCGCAATACGAGGGACTTCACTCGGTTTGAAGTACCGCTGCTAAATCCGTTCTCTAATTAAGGTTTGCGCTGGGTGCCTGGTCTGAAAACCGAGCGACACATTCATACTGCAGCAAGCCCAAAATTGAAAAGTAAGGTGTTGCTTAACAGGCTATTGACAGGCTCATTTGATGGGTTAAGCGGCTTGAAAGCGTAAAATAAGGACGTTAAAAGCGCCTTACACGGAACAATCACATGCGCCAGGTATTACTAAGAAACGGCAATCGGTTCGCTTGCGAATCCAACACCACCATTCTGGACAGTGCTATTACCAACAAAATTGCCTTGGAGCACAGTTGTAAAAATGGTCAATGCGGTGTTTGCGAGGTCAAAGTGCTAAAAGGTGACACTAAGGCTTTGCGCCCCGAGATTGCATTGGGTGCAGAAAGGCTTGAACAAGGCTATGTACTGACTTGCTGCCGCACGGCGATTTCTGACCTTGAAATTGATGCTGAGGACCTGCCCGAATTGGCTGGGATCAAGACCAAAACCTACCCGGCGCGTATTGATTCAATTGAGAGATTAACCCAATCGATTATCAAGGTTATTCTGCGAACTCCACCCAACGACAAAATTCACTTTTTAGCTGGGCAATACATTTCCGTGATCGGGCCAAATGGCCTAAGACGCAGTTATTCAATTGCAAACGCCCCACGAGCAGACGGAAAAATTGAATTGCACATCAAAAAAGTGGATGGTGGTGCATTCAGTGCGTACTGGTTTGATCACGCAAAGGCAAATGATCTGCTTCGATTCGAGGGGCCGCTAGGCACTTTCTTCGTGCGAAAACCCTTGCCCAAGAAGTTGATTTTGCTGGCAACCGGCACTGGCCTTGCCCCGATTAAAGGCCTTCTTGAGCATATAAACACACTACCCGCAAATGATTTGCCTGAAATTCATATGTATTGGGGAAGCAGGTTTGCGGAAGACATTTACATGGACCTGGCCCAACCTTCTTCCTCAAACTTAAAGATTCATGTGCTGCTTAGTCGGCCCGGAGAGGACTGGATTGGTCGCACAGGCCATGTTCAGGAGGCGGTATTGACTGATCACAGGCATTTTAATGAATGTGCTGTTTATGCTTGCGGCTCGATCAAAATGATTGAATCCGCCAAAGCGGCCTTGGTGAAAAGTGGGTTACCATCCAACAAATTCCATTCAGACGCCTTTGTGAGCTCAAATTAATGAAAGCCGTAATTCTGGCCGGTGGCCTTGGCACACGCCTAAGTGAAGAAACCAGCATTAAACCCAAGCCGATGGTGGAAATTGGTGGCATGCCGATTTTATGGCACATCATGAAAATGTATTCACACCATGGCATTAACGATTTCGTGATTTGTTGTGGCTACAAAGGCTATGTGATTAAAGAATACTTTGCGAACTACTTTCTTCATCAATCAGACGTTACGTTTGACATGCGCAACAACACCATGGACGTTCACCACAAGCGTGCCGAACCATGGACAGTTACGCTTGTTGATACTGGCGAGAATTCAATGACTGGTGGACGCTTGGGCCGGGTGCGCAAGTACATTGAAAACGATGAAATGTTCTGCTTCACCTATGGCGATGGCGTGGGCGATATCGATATTGGTGCATCCATTGCTTTTCACAAGCAGCATGGCAAAGCGGCAACACTAACCGCCACTTACCCTCCAGGGCGCTTTGGCGCACTGGATATTCGTGAAGGCAAAGTACTTAACTTTAAGGAAAAACCCAAAGGCGATGGGGCGATGATCAATGGTGGTTTCTTTGTATTAAGTCCCAAAGTTTTAAGCTACCTTGGTGGTGATGACACTATTTGGGAACAGACGCCATTGCAAAAGTTAGCCGGGGACGGTGAACTGATGGCTTTTGAACACCAAGGCTTTTGGCAACCCATGGACACGCTACGCGACAAGCACTTGCTGGAAGAATTGTGGGCCAGCGGCAAAGCACCCTGGAAAAAGTGGGACTAAAAATGACGGGCTTCGTGAATGCCGATTTTTGGAAAGGAAAGCGGGTATTTCTGACCGGCCACACCGGTTTCAAAGGTGGCTGGGCTGCACTGTGGTTGCAACAAATGGGTGCAGTTGTGAAAGGATTTTCATTGCCACCGCCCACATCGCCTTCTCTGTTTGAACAGGCCCAGGTTGCCGAAGGCATGGAAAGCGAATTTGGCGACATTCGCGATTTAGCTACGATTACCAAGAGTATGGCGGCTTTCAACCCAGACATTCTGATTCACATGGCGGCGCAACCCTTGGTGCGGCTAAGCTACCGGGATCCCGTTGAAACTTACGCCACCAACGTAATGGGTACTGTGCATGTATTTGAGGCAGCACGGAAATGCGCGAACTTGGAAGCGATTGTAAACATTACCACCGACAAGTGTTACGAGAACCGAGAGTGGGAATGGGGATATCGCGAGAACGAACCCATGGGTGGACACGACCCCTACAGCAACAGTAAAGGTTGTGCAGAGCTGGTGACCAGCGCTTACCGCAAATCGTTTTTTAACGCCCCCGGAACACCTGCACTGGCCAGCGTGCGCGCAGGCAATGTAATTGGCGGTGGCGATTGGGCTGAAGACAGGCTAATACCCGACATTCTCAGGGCCTTTGAAAAGCAACAAGCTGTCGTGATTCGCAACCCCACTGCAACCCGACCTTGGCAACATGTGATGGAACCACTTGCTGGCTACTTTGTGCTGGCAGAACAGCTTCACGGCGGGAAGCACCCAGAGTTTGCGGATGGCTGGAACTTTGGTCCGAAAGATGAGGATGTGCAACCCGTAGGCTGGATCTGCGACCACATGGTGAAACAGTGGGGCCAGGGCGCGAGCTGGAAGTTAGACGGTCAACCCAACCCGCATGAAGCCAATTATTTAAAATTAGATATTTCCAAGGCCAAGCGCCACCTAAATTGGCAGCCCAAATGGAATTTGGGCTTAGCGTTGGAAAAGATTACTAAGTGGCACAAGGCGTGGTTGGCTGGCGAAAATGCCCGCGACCTTTGCCTGCAACAAATTAACGAATACACAAATACCCGCACACAGGAAGCAGCATGAGCGAACCCCTTACATTCCACAAAACCAACCCGGAAGCCCTGCGCGCGCAAATCGCGGAATTGGTTCAGCAGTATGCAGATGCAGTACACGCACCCAAGGCGTTCGTTCCCGGTGAAAGTTCTGTACCTGTTTCAGGCAAAGTAGTGGGCGCGCCTGAAATTCAAATGATGGTGGAGGCCAGCCTTGATTGCTGGTTGACCACAGGGCGCTTTAACACCATGTTTGAAGCCCGCTTGGCCAAGTTTTTGGGTGTTAAGCATGTGCTTACAGTGAATTCAGGTTCATCAGCCAACCTGGTGGCGTTTTCAACATTGACTAGCCCTAAGCTGGGCGACCGAGCCATTAAACCTGGCGATGAAGTGATTGGTGTGGCTGCAGGCTTTCCAACCACGGTGAACCCAATTTTGCAGTTTGGTGCGGTGCCCGTGTTTGTAGATGTAGACCTGCACACCCACAATATTGATGCCACGAAAATTGAAGCTGCAATTGGCCCTAAAACCAAAGCAATTATGTTGGCGCATAGCTTGGGCAACCCCTTTAACCTGGACGTGGTCAGCGCACTTTGCAAGAAATATGACCTTTGGCTGGTTGAAGACACTTGCGATGCCTTGGGGGCCAAATACAAGGGGCAAACCGTGGGCACGTTTGGTGACATTGCAACATTAAGCTTTTACCCTGCCCACCACATTACGATGGGCGAAGGTGGTGCTGTGTTTACCAACAACGATGAACTGAAAGTAATCGCGGAAAGCTTCCGCGATTGGGGCCGCGATTGTTATTGCCCCCCCGGAAAAGACAACACCTGCAACAAGCGTTTTTGCTGGAAGCTGGGTGAACTGCCCGAAGGTTATGACCACAAGTACACCTACAGCCACGCGGGTTACAACCTGAAGATTACAGACATGCAAGCTGCTTGCGCATTGGCACAAATGGACCGACTGGAAGGATTCATTGAACAGCGCCGTGCGAATTATGATTACCTGCGCAACAAACTTGAAAGCCTTCAGGATTATTTCCACCTGCCTGTGGCCACACCCAATTCCGAACCATCGTGGTTTGGTTTCCCCTTGGTGCTGAGGGAAGAAAGCGGAGTGAAGCGCGTTGACCTTTTGAACTACCTGGACCAAGCCAAGATTGGCACGCGGTTGCTGTTTGCAGGCAACCTGACAAGACAGCCTTACATGATTGGACGTAACTTCCGTATCAGTGGTGACTTGACCAACACCGACATTGTGATGAACCAAACCTTCTGGCTGGGAGTGTACCCAGGTTTAAGCACAGAGCATTTGGATTACGTGGTGCAAAAGATGGAAGAGTTTTTTGGGGTTGGGTTTTGAAAAACGTGTTTATAACGGGCGCCTCAGGTTTTATAGGAAAACACTTAGCCCGAAGATTGTTAAACAATAAATATGCTGTATTTGGACTTCATCGACAACAACACAAAAACACATCAATGCAAACTTTAGAACAACTAGGTATGCATTGGGTCGGAGCAAATGAGGTCGAGGATCTGTTTGCGAAATTTAAAATTGATTGTGTTGTACATCTAGCAACACACTACGGAAGAAACGGAGAAACCGAGGAGGTTCACGAGTCGAACCTCACTATGCCCCTATTTATATTGAGCAAGTTCTTAGAGCAAAATGGTCAATTATTTTTAAACACGGATTCGTACTATACGAAGGGAGGACGCAGCTATCCTGCGATGCAAGCATACTCAGAGACTAAAAACTTATTTCGAATCCTCGGCGATGACCTTACAAAAAATACAGACTGCAAATTTATAACTGCACGCTTGGAACATGTATATGGTCCAGACGACAACGAGCAAAAACTGATACCTTTTTTAATTAGACAATTCACAAATAATATTGAAAAAATAGATCTTTCATCTTGTGAACAATCAAGAGATTTCGTATTTGTTAACGACGTATGCAATGCCATGCATCTGATACTATCCAATTATTCTTACTTATCACCTGAATGCGTAGAACTGGAAATTGGAACAGGACAAGCGGTGCCACTAAAAAATTTAATTGAATACTTAGCCACTACAATCGGAACTCACACGAAAAGAAATTATGGAGCTGTAAATCAGAGAAATGGTGAAATAAGCTCCTCTTCCGCCAACCTACAATGGACTTCTTCAATAGATTGGACCCCTACAATAAAAATGCATGAAGGACTTGATCTCACAATACACTCATACCTTAAAAACCATCACCAATAATTAAATCTTTGACAAAACCCTTGTAAATTAGATAACCATAAATTAAATAAAATAAATTCAAAATTAAACTAGTAACAATCAAAACTAAAACCCCATCAGCAGTACTGGAAAAAATCAACAAAACGACTGGCGTTAAAATATTTGAACACATACTCACCCAAAAAAAAGGATCGCCCTCCTTTAATCTACAAAAGAAAGCTAGATTCGAAAAAACCAGAACACACAATTGATTCAAAGCAAGAAAAAATAACACAGAACCTTCTACAATTTTTCCCTTAAGCAAAGATATATCCGAGAAATCAATTATAAAAATTAATATAAAAGTCGGTAAATATAAAACAATTGACCAGAAATTAGACTTCCGAAACACATCAATTGCCTGAAGAAAACAACCAGAACTTAACCTTTCAGAAAAGAATGCCGCCTTGGCAATAACCATCATAGAGGCAAGTGTTGAGATCGCCAACACAATGGAATTGGTGAAAGAAAAAGCACCTGATACTTTGCTACCCTCCATCACAAAAATCAGTAATGGCAGCGAAAACCAATAAAAATATCCAGTAACCCAAACCAGGATTAGCTTCCAATTTTCAACAAAATAGACCCTAAATACATTTGAGAACTTCAATGATACCGATGCAAATCTTTTTAGAATAAGCAACCCAGAATTATAATACAAAAATCGACTCAATATAAATACGAATATTGCACTCAGAGATAGCGCGAACAACTTCATGTCAAGCAGAAGAGACAATGAAATAACAACAAACTGCGCCAAGTTAACAAAGGCTCTTTTTTTATAAACTTCCGCAGCCGAATAAAAAACCTCATTCAAAATAGAATACGGATAGAGACCCAAAGTTAAACAAGAAAAAACTATATAAATAACCCAAGGTACTTCCCAACTAACCGTCGATTGAAACTGATCCCCAATAAAAATATAAAATCCCGAAAAACCTAATGCCAGAATCAGTATGATCGATATAATTCGATACCAGACTAAAGAAAAATTTATTTTTTCAATTAATTCTAAATTATTCCTCACATCCTCAACACCAGATGCTTTCAATCTAGAACAATAACGCAACAACAAAAACCCTACGCCACCTTCAAAAACCTGCTGAAAAGCATAAAGAGAAAAAAACTGAAAGTAAAAACCCATCTCTGCTGGGGTTAGTTTATAAGCAACAAGCAATAGGGTTATTGGACCAAGCATTAAACGCAGAAATGCAGATACCCCACCCCAAAGCGATGCGCCATCAAATGCTGAATTCAAATCATTTCACCTCACCACTGAATCGAATTAATCTCAGCGCCCGAAAGATGAACCTTAAATATAAACTCTTATATTTAACAATCCAACGAAACCTAAATAGAAAATTAAATTTTAATTTAGCAGACGGGAATTTTCTCGTTATCAAATAGAATATGTTCGGGATATCTCTGGTATAGATTTCCTCATAACGATCCGACCAACTTATTTCGGACCAGTCATTAACTACCATCGACCGAGCAACGACACGAGACTTGCCACAGGCCATCACATAAAGCGTCAAATATAGTGGCAAAGCAATAGAATGGACATCATTTATCGCCTTTTCTATTTTTTCTTTTTTATATACATTGGCAGTTATAAACATTAATTGACAAAAGTAATTAGGACCCAAACGATCAATCAGTTCAAATGATCCCTCAGTCAGTGATAGATCCTCCCCTCCCTCGATAACACTTCTTCTTTCAGTCAATGACCCTGAACTCACGATTTCATGATTTAAAAATATATGATCGATATCAACTTCATCTATTATCTTAATAATATAAGCAACAGCCTCAATTGGCACATAATCATCATCACCGACAAACCATATGAACTTACCATTCGAAATTTCATAGAGCTTATTTAAATTTCCAAGTAAACCCAGATTCTTCGTATTTGTATTCCATCTCAGGCTACCAGCATATTTCTTTCTAACTTGATCCGTACCATCGACAGAACAATTATCTGATACTATAATTTCTAAATTGTGAAATTTTCTCAGTGCTGGAACAAGCACATCCAAAGTTTTCTCCAATTTATTCTTTCTGTTGTAAGTTGGTATGCATATTGATAATGACAAATTTTTCAACTCTCAGATCCTTTTATCCAGCCTAATCGATGCTAACAACCCAATCATGAGCTATTCATCTACAATTCTATTGCTTATCAGTCTCGAAAAAGACGAAGCTCGCAGAAAAATACTCGCGAGTAGACTGCCTCGTTACTATGATAATATTCAGTGCGTAAATGCTATCAACGGCTCCGACCTACCATGCAATGAGTTTTATAGACATGTCTCAAATCACTTCAAAATCAGAAATAGATTATTGTCACCAGGCGAAATTGGGTGTTTTTTAAGCCATCAGATTGCACTTAATAGATTTCTTAAATCAGATTCTTCTCACGCACTCATCCTTGAAGATGACGTTTCAGTTACCGATGAAGATATTGATTTAATACTTCAAGTCAATGCTACGCTACCTCAACACTCAATATTTATTCCTGGTGGTCAAAACGGGTTACCTAGTCAACGTTATCTTTTAGGAAAACCCACTATTTTCCCTCCGGTATATCGATTACATCCGTTCTCTGGGAAACACTTGTGGAGAACCTGCTGTTATGTAGTCGACCGAGCTACGGCAATACAAATTTTAGAGCGTACCGTTAACTTCACAACAGTCGCCGACGACTGGAGATATTTTTTCCAAGAGACTATTCCTTCTTACTTTTACAGCAATTTAGTCCAGCATCCAACTGATTTGAGCAGCAGTCATATTGAGAAGTTTCGCATTGAAAAATCGAACGACATGCCTCTCGATCTCATATATTATTTAAATCTAATTTCCAGGGCGTATCAAAGATTTAAAAGTGAAGTTATGCGTGTTTTTGGATTGATGTCTGACTACAAACGGCTCTAGTTTGTTGATGAAAAAATCCAATCCACAATTTTTTTCGGATCGTAACCAATCACATTTTTAACTAAGAAATTTTGAACCAAATCGAATCTTTGAGCCGCTACCAAATTCTTTAGAATTTCAAGGTTATTTGCTAAGGTTTCAATATTTAAAGATCCTTCGCTTCCACGCATAATACGCGCATGAACCGTTGGGTGAGGTTCGTTCCCAATCAACAATTCTTCATACAACTTCTCACCTGGCCGCAACCCTGTAATCTGAATTTCAATATCACCCTCTGGATTCGACTCATCCTTCAACGAGAGCCCGGACAACTCAACCATGCGTACGGCTAAGTCATAAATTTTGATGGGCTCACCCATATCCAGCAAGAACACATCCCCGCCCTCCGCCAAAGCGCTGGCTTGAATCACCAGCTGCGCGGCTTCGGGTATCGTCATGAAATAACGGGTTATATCTCGGTGAGTAAGAGTGATTGGCCCACCGTCGCGGATTTGCTGACGGAACAGGGGAACAACAGAACCCGATGAGCCGAGTACGTTTCCAAAACGCACCATAGAAAAAACGGTTGTGCTTGATGTTTCGGCAAGCGCCTGTAGCGACATTTCAGCCAGGCGTTTGGTGGCCCCCATCACATTGGTGGGCCGCACGGCTTTGTCGGTGCTGATCAACACAAAGTTTTCTGCTCCGTGTTTCAAAGCCAGTTTAGCTGTTGTGAAGGTACCGAATACATTGTTGTAAATACCTTCGCTAAGGTTGTGCTCAACCAGCGGTACGTGCTTGTATGCGGCTGCATGGAAGATTGTTTGAGGTTTAAATTTGGCAAGGATACTGTCCATACGGATTTCATCCCGAACGGAAGCCAAAAAGGGAACCAGAGCAATTTGCGAGTTATTGCTCGCTAACAGTTTGTGCTCAAGTTCCTGGTGGATTTGATATAGAGCAAATTCACTTTGTTCGACGAGCAAAAGCTGCGTTGGACCTATATTCAAAATTTGACGACAGAGTTCACTACCAATTGAACCACCAGAGCCAGTCACCAAGACCACTTTGCCTAGAATATTTTTTGACAGCAGTTCAGGGTCAGGACTTACGGGGTCGCGCCCTAGCAGGTCGTCAATATCTAGTTCACGCAGGTCAGAAACACTGACCTTGCCTGTTGCTATTTCAGTGACTCGCGGCAGGGTGCGAACAGCCACTTTACTCTTTGAAATGCTATCGAGAATTTCATTCCTGCGTTTACGACTTGCCGCACTGAATGCCAGCAAAACAGTATTTACGCCAAGTGTTTCTACAAGGCCTTGCAGATCTTTAGGATTAAAAATCTTCAGATCGTTAATGGTTTGTTTGTGTAAGGCCTTGTTGTCGTCAATGAAGCCCACTACACGCATTTCGTGGCTGTTGGCCAGTGCCCCCGCTAGCTGGCGACCAGTGGAACCAGCGCCATAAATGAGCACACGTGGCAGGTTAGCCAGCTGCAATTGGTTTCGGTACAAACCACCCAGCCAAAAACGTGCGAACAAGCGAGTAAGCCCCACAAATACCATCAGTAAAATTGGTTGAATTATTCCTACCGTACGCGGCACACCAGATACACCCATGGCCGTGAAAATTGCGGCGTAAATGACACCGTAAACAGCAATAACTTTTGTGACTGTGAATATGGCGGACAAGCCTGAATACCTGAATATTGCTCGATAGAAACCATTGACAATAAACAGTGGAATCGCAACCAGCAAGCTCATACCCACTGCAGCCATTGGATTCCAGCCAAAGTCAGGGTTGGTCAATGAGATCCAGTAATCAAGGCGTAAATAATAGGCAAGCCAAACGGTTAGAACACACAAGCTAGCGTCCACTGCCAATACGATTAAACGCTTGGCAATGCGAGGTAAATTAAGAACAGGGCTGGCGAATTTTGAAAGAAACATGATGAACGTGTGCCCTAGTGCGAAACGCCGTCGCGTTTAACCACTTTCAGAAAAGTCAGCCAAAGTATCCGCATATCAAAAAGCAGACTTTGCTTTTGAAGGTATTCGTAATCTAGCTGCACCTTCCGGTCAATCGGTATGTCATCACGACCATTCACTTGGGCCCAGCCTGTCAAGCCGGGAAGAATTTGATGCACACCCTTTTCCGTGCGCAATTCAATGAGGTCGTGTTGATTAAACAAGGCCGGGCGTGGACCAACAAAACTCATGTCGCCTTTGAGGATGCTCCACAGCTGGGGCAATTCATCAAGACTTGTTCTTCGTATGAATGAACCGATCGGCGTAAGGTGCGATCGCGGGTCATTCAGCAGGTGAGTTGCAACAGCGGGTGTGCCCACACGCATGCTGCGAAATTTTGGCATTTTAAAAATTTGATTGCGAATTCCAACGCGGTCGCTCCAGTAAAGAGCGGGACCTTTGGAGGTAAGGCGTACAGCCAAAGCAACCAATACAATTGGCAAGGCCAAAATGGCCAAAGCAACAATGCACAATAAAAAGTCGAATGATCGTTTCATCATCGTAGTTTCAGTTGCCCCTGATGCATATACCAGTCGGCCGTTTCTTTCATGCCAGCCTGCATATTGAAAGGGGGCTTCCAGTCCAGTTCTTCACACAAGGCTTGAGGACTTACTGTTAGGTCGCCTAACAGGCGTTGCGCTGCTGCCCGCTTGCCCAATATAGCTGCCAGTGACTCCATAAGCCTGGGCGATATGCTGATTAAGTTGGCTTTGCGGCCAAAAGCCTGCGCCATTTCACGAACCAACTGCGCAGTGGAAACATCGGAGTTGTCTGAAACCAAATAGACTCGACCCTTAGCCTTTGGATGTACCAGGCAAGTCGCAATGGCATTAGCCAAGTTGCCTACAAACACCAAGCTGCGTTTGTTGTTCACCGCCCCCAGGGGCAATGGTATTCCACGCGCAACCGCGCTTAACAGTTTCAAGAAATTGGCTTTTACACCTGGCCCATACACCAGTGGCGGGCGCAGTACGACAACTTCCAAGCCACTTTGCCGACCAAACTCCAACAACTGTTCTTCGGCTTCAAATTTCGAAATGCCGTAAGGATCAATCGGATTCGGTTTTGAACCTGCAGTGAAGTGGCCGGCTTCTCCATTCACTTTGATGGAGCTAACAAACACCATGCGCTTTACACCAGCTTGCACAGCCTGCCTTGCCAGCTGCAAGGTGCCCTCTGTGTTCGCTTGGCGGAATTCAAGCAATGGATTGACCACTTGGTCATTCATCACATGCACGCGCGCAGCAAGATGCACTACTGCAGTACAGCCTTGAAGTGCCTTACGCCAGTCGGTATTTGAACCCAATGCAGAGACCTGAAATGTGTTGGGTTCACGAGAAGGTGATCTACTGGCTTTTACGACAACAGCACCCAGACTTTCGAGCAAGCTGCAAACACGCAGGCCAACGAAGCCGGTAGCGCCAGTTACCAACATACGCTGATCATTCACTTGGACCACACGGTTCTATTGATGTAGTCGGTGTAGCTGAGAACAACGCGCAGAACTTGGCGGGCCACGTGCGGATTCTCGTAATCTTTCACAACCGGAGCTACACCTGGTTGTTCGGCTTTCTGCTCGATTACCACACGAACAGCATCCAGCACACGCGCTTTCTTCAGACCTGACATGATGAGAACGCCTTCATCCATACCCTCGGGCCGCTCATGTGCATTGCGAATGGTAATAGCCTTCAACCCAAGCAGTGAAGTTTCTTCAGTGATGGTACCGCTGTCGGAGATTACGCATGCTGCACCCATTTGCAAGCGAATGTAGTCGGTGAAACCAAACGGCTTCAGGAACTGAATCAGCGGGTTCATACGGCTCAAGTCAAGTTCTGCCAGGCGCTTTTGGGTACGCGGGTGCGTGGATACGATTACAGGGTAGTTGTACTGCTGCGCCAAAGCATTCAGGGTTTCAAGCAGATCAGCCACATTCTCAGGACTGTCTACGTTTTCCTCGCGGTGTGCGCTCACGATGAAAAACTTGCCCTCTTCCAGCTTCATGGTTTGCAACACGGTGCTTTGCTGAATTTTGGGCATGTAATGGTCCAACACTTCCCGCATATGCGAACCGGTCTTGATGATGGTTTCAGGGCGAATACCTTCAGCGATCAAGTAACGGCGCGCGTGCTCGGTCAACACCAAGTTAATGTCGCTTAAATGGTCCAGCACTTTGCGGTTCAATTCTTCAGGTACGCGTTGATCAAAACATCGATTACCCGCTTCCATGTGAAACACAGGTACCTTGCGACGTTTTGCAGAAATGACCGCTAGGCAAGAATTTGTATCACCGTACAGCATCAACGCGTCGGGCTTGACTTGTTCAAGCACGGCATCCGATTTTTCAATTACACGAGCAATGGTTTGCGCTGCATTTTCACCCACCGCTTCCAGAAAAAAGTCGGGTTTGCGAATACCCAGGTCATCGAAAAAAACTTGATTCAATTCATAGTCGTAATTTTGACCGGTGTGCACGAGGGTGTGCTCAGTGTGTTTGTCTAGTTCTGCAATTACGCGACTCATCTTGATGAGTTCGGGTCGTGTGCCAACCAGAGTCATGACCTTAAGCATTCAGGAACCCCCGCACATAGTCGAGTGTTGAGAGCACCTCTTTTACGCCCTGCACATCTAATCGATGCGTGTTGTGAGACGTGTAGTCATCGAATTCGGAGATACGCTGCTCGCCCTCTACAAAATACTTTTTGTAGTTCAGGTCGCGATTGTCTGCTGGGATGCGGAAGTAACGCCCCATGTCTTCAGCTTTGGCCATTTCTTCGCGCGACACCAAGGACTCGTAAAGTTTTTCACCATGCCGGGTACCGATGACTTTAACCGGGTTGTTTTTGTTTAGAAGTTCTTTCAATCCTTGGGCAAGATCCGCCACAGTAGAGGCTGGTGCTTTTTGAATAAAAATATCGCCTTGCTGACCGTGTTCAAACGCATGCAAAACCAGATCAACCGACTCTTCAAGTGACATCAAAAAACGGGTCATGCTGGGGTCGGTAACAGTGATTTCCTGACCATCCAGCAACTGCTGGATGAACAAGGGAATGACCGAGCCGCGACTGGCCATGACGTTGCCATATCGGGTGGCACACACCACCGTACCCCCCTCGGGAATGGTGCGGGACTTCGCAACCATGAGCTTTTCCGCCATGGCCTTTGAAATTCCCATGGCGTTGATGGGATACACCGCTTTGTCGGTACTTAAAACCACCACGCGACTAACACCCTTGGCAATGGCTGCGTTCAGCATGTTCTCGGTGCCCAACACGTTAGTGCGCACGGCCTCCATAGGGTAGAACTCGCAGGAAGGCACCTGCTTCAGTGCGGCAGCATGGAACACGTAATCAACGCCAGTCATGGCTTGCGCAAGACTGTCATAATCACGAACATCACCGATGTAGAACTTGACCTTGTCGCAGCCCAAGGCAATGCGCATGTCTTCCTGCTTTTTTTCATCACGACTGAAGATGCGGATTTCTTTCACTTCAGTTTCGATAAAACGCTTCAGCACGGTGTGGCCAAACGACCCTGTACCACCGGTGATCATGAGTACTTTTCCGTCGAACATGGGGACTCGTCAGTATTTATTGGATTCGGGATTGGCGCATTTTTTGAATCAAATCAGGCCATTTAGGGGCAGTATACCCGCTTGCCTGCTGGAAGCGCTCAGCACATAGTGATCGATCGATGACCAAACTGTTGTCGGGCGTGATTGTGGTTTGTACACCATATTCCTTGGCCACCAACTGCAGCAGATTCAGCTTGGAAATAGGTTCTGCTGCTACGTGATACAGACCGTGTAACTGGGGATTTGGCAGAACGTATTCCATAATGATTCTCGCCAATTCGTAAGTGGGCACACCGGAAAAGACGGCTTTCGAAAAACCTTTCACGCTTCCTTGTTGAGCCAGAAACCATTCAAGCAGGGCAAAGCTTGTGCCCAGTTCATGACCAATAATAGAGGTGCGCAGGGTGATTGCATTCGGGCTGTCGTGGAGCTCGCCAATGTACTTGGAGCGTCCGTACAGATCTTCTGCGTCTGAGGGGTCACTTTCCAGGTAATTCCCTTTTTTGCCATTGAACACACAGTCAGTGCTAATGTGGATCAAGCGAGAACCTAGCAAATTACAGAGCCTCAGCAGGCGATGCGGCAGCATGGCGTTGATCGGCAAGGCAACCAGTGGGTCATTGGCGTGACCAAGCTGCTTGATCAAGCCCACGCAGTTGATGACCACCTCAGGCTTTACCGTCGCAAAGGCATTGACCAGTGAATCCTGATCCAGCGCGTCGAGCCCGGTGAGAATTCCAGACGCCTGAAAACCCGCCAGCTTTGAATGAGGAGTATTGCCGCGCTGGCTACCCCAAACATGAAATTGTTTGGTTTCGCATAACGCTTTGAAAACTGCACTCCCCAGCATGCCTGTGATACCCAAGACCAGAATTTTCATGGTGTGCCCTTGCCCATTGCGCTGAGCGTTTCGGCCAGGTGGCGCGCCTGGCTTTCCGTTTCAAAATATTCGAGGAAATACGACTTTCCATGGCTGCCCATTTTGGCGCGTTCTTCGCTTGTCATCGCCTTGATCTTCAGAATATTTGCTGCCAAAGCAGCACTGTCCCCGGCGGGCGAGACCAGGCCAGCTTTTGCCTCTAGTACCACTTGGGCGCCTTCGCCGTTCAAACTGGCCAATACTGGTTTACCGGCTGCAAGATAGGCCTGTATTTTACTAGGAACCGTTAGCCCGAAAATCGGATCGTCTTCCAGTGAAACGAGCAATGCGCCTGCCCGGTTAAATATTGAGGGCATGGTTTGCATCGAAAACCTGCCCGGCAACTCAAGGTTGCCAAGTCCCCGCTCCTGTTTTTGTTGGAACAACCATTCGCTTTTGCTGCCGCTGCCAACGAGTACGATTGAAATATCGTGGTGATCTTTCAACAATTCAGCGGCATCAACAACGCAATCGAGCGCTTGAACCTGTCCAAGATTGCCTGCAAAAACCACACAGAACTTGCTTTCCAGGGTGGCGAGCAACGGTGCAGGCGCATCCACAAGCGCGTCTGTACTTTGCTCGGGAAAAGAATTGGGCTGATACCGGATCTTGCTGCAGTTTGCATATTCATTCAACGGTGCAATGAATGCTTTGGACTGGGCCAGCAGCAGGTCGCAACCTTTGTAGATCCAGTACACCATGTAGCCCACAGCCGACAGGGCTTTCTGATTACGAACAAACCCAGTGGCCTGTAAACTTTCTGGCCACAGGTCTTGAACCCACAAAGCCAACGGCGCGCGCTTAATCCATTTCAATAAAATTGCGGGAATCGTTTGCGTAATTGGTGACGGTGCATAAACCAAAATGGCGTCGAACTTCAAACCGCGCAAAGCCCATGGCAAGCAGAACATGCCGGCCAAAACAAAAACAAGATAATTCAAGATCAGGTTCTTGGCACCCCCATGCTTGCGCGGCCAGGTGGGAATGCGCACCACAAGCGTTTCACCATCAAACAGTTCACGCTGAACGCCATTGGCCCGGTAGCCTGCGAACACCTTGCCTTCTGGATAGTTGGGTTTGCCTGTGGCAATCACCACCTGGTGCCCCTGCTTTACCAGTGCTTTGACCACGTCGTTAATCATAAAACTTTCAGGCCAGAAGTATTGGGTGACGATCAGGATCCTCATACCTGGCCTGTTTCTTGAATTCGCGCCAGAAATTCAGCCGCGCAAATAGGTTGGCTTTTAGCGCTTTCAATATTCATGTGGCGCATTACAGCCCGTGCTATCGATGTAGGGGAGTCCGCGTTGAATGTTTCATTGGGCTCGACCACATCGCGAACATAGTCGAGTTCAGGCGCAAGAATCGGCATGCCCAGTTGTTGGGCCTCAAGCAAGGGCAAACCAAATGATTCAAGTTTTGATGGAAAGATCAGGGCTTTGGAATTGGCGTACAGCGCTTGAACATCACCATGCTGTAAGGTACCAAAATTCGTGATTTTCAAGCCATGTGTATTTTTACTGCGTTCGATTAGTTGGGCCACCGGGCTTGACTCGCTCACAGTGAGCGCGAGGTTTGGACGAACACCTTGATCGGCCAAAATTGCCCACGTGTCCAAAAGTGCGGCATGGTTTTTGTGGGGCTCCGCAGAGGACACATAAACAAAATCAAATTCTTTAGTTTCGGGAATGTCGTGATTCCCTGAATCGGGCTGATCTGTACCCGCGGCAGAGAAAGGCAGCACAATCGAGTCAAACCCAAGACTTTTCTTCAATTCTCGCTGCATGGTCAATGATTGAACGATGATTGTGTAATGCACTTGCATGCGGGTTCGAAACCACCAACGTTCAAGTTGCAAACGTAACCTTGTTGAAATCGAAAAGCTTGAGAAATCATGCTTACCAAACAAGTATCGATTCTGTAGAAAAACCTTGACTGAAGCCGGCGATTTAATGAGTGGAGGCAGGTTGCCAAAACACAGCACTGTGTCCCCAAATTTCGCATTTTTTGCCAGCAACACCTCGGCCTTGAATCGATCAATAAGCGTAGGCTTGATTGAACAAATAACAACACCTGGATCTATCTTGTTTGTGGGCATACGTTCATCAACCACACAACAAGTCGATTGATCGGCGCAGGTCAAAAGCGCATTCAACAGCGTTCGACCACCACCTTGATGCACATTGGGGGCGTGAATAATCAATCCCATTCGGTTGCCCCCAAAAGCACGGCGTAAAGAATGACGAATGCGACACTCTCCGCAAAATCAAAGTGAAAAGAGTTCAATAAGTTGCCCACGAAATAAATCATGAGTAGAGGCAATACAAAGGTACTTGACCAAACACTGGTCGCGCTTTTGAAAACCGCCAAACCAAAAAACCAGATGTAGAAAACCAATGCCAGCAAGCCACCTTGTAACATCAGCATTAAAAACTGGTTATGCGGATTGTAAAAGGTGGGCCACCCGGCCGCCGAAGTGAAAGGCTGTACAGCGCCTTGCACGCCGCCCAAGCCATAACCGAAGAAAGGTGCCTGGAGGAAAGCAGACCAGCCTGATGTGAGATATATGACCCTTTCACCAATGCTGGTTCCCTGTTGGGGTTTGTCACGAAGAACCTGCTGAATTTCAAGCCAGGTTGTCGAGAAACGATCATGAATATTGTCGACCAGAAAATAGGCGGCGACCAGCATGGCAGCGAATACAAGCCCCGCCAAAAGAAAACCTCTCAAACCCAGTTTCTGGTAACCGAAGTACAGCGGAATGACCATGAACACCAGCCACCCTGTTCGGCCATCAATCATGCCAAACAGGTTTACGAGCCCAAGCAAGGCGAGTGCAGCATAGACCCCCTTCAAAGCCGGTTTTTCTGTTCTAAAAAAACACAACAACCAAAGATAAATCGCCACAACCAAAAAGAAATTGTGTGTGATGTGCGACTTGAATACGGTTGGATTGCTGGGGATTGCATACATGTCGGTGGCTTTTGCGCCAAAGTACACTGGATCAATTCCGAACCAGATAGCGTATGACATTGCGAGCACCAGCGCCATTCCTGACAGAAAACCTTGTCCAATAATGTGGCGGTTTGCTTGACTCATCAACACACTGGCCAGCACAGGAATCAATGCAAGACGTCCGTATTTACTGATAAATTCCAGATAACTTGTTTTGTCATTACTTGGATAAAAGTAGGTAATTGCAAAAAAACCCAGCAATAACCACAGTGGAATTAATTCAGCCCGGGAAAAGAAACTTCCCATACTGCGTCTGCATTCAGAATTGAGTAAAGCAAAAAAAGTTGCGAGCACCAGTAGCAAATTCACCGGCGCCGGCTTGATCGGCAAAAAAAACGCTGCCCCAGCCAGAAACCAGGCTGGGTTGATTCGCTGAACAAAGTTCAAACCCACCCCCACCGTTGCCAGTGCATTTTCAGGAATGCGTAAGTAACGGGCGCGGTAATCAGCCCGGGCAGGCCGAAAGCCACTTCGCCCAGAATGATGGCGATGAGCATTTCAGGCACGCTGGCACGCACGTTGCGGCCAATGATGTAGCCGTTCACAAAGTATTCAAGCTTGTGAATGATGAACAGGTAAAGTACCGAGCCCATGGCCACAAACACGCCGTAGCGAATGGTAAGCACCAGAATAAGAGTGTTGGCCATGATGTTGCCGGCCGCCGGGATAAGGCTGGCCACGGCGGTGAACATGAGCAGCAACTCCCGGAAGGGAAGCACCACATCGAATGCGGGCAATATGCCGTAGATAAACACGGCCGTACAGAAGGTGTTCCAAATGCTGACATACACCTGCGCGCCCATGAGCAAAGTGAAACAGCGCACATACTTTTCAAGGGTTTGCAGCCAGGCATCAGCCAAAGGTTTGGCAGGGCCACCCGCCAATGGGGCTGGCACCATGAGTGCTGCGGAAACACCCAGAATAAGGGCAAATACAAATTGCAGGAAGATAAAGAAGCTGGCGCCGCCGAAGCTGCGAATGTAGCCCACAAAGTCGCTGTCGTCTTTGCTGATCATGCGGAACAGTTCGCTGGGTTTGCCAGGTATGTGTTCTTTAATGGCCTGGGGCAGGCTGGCGGTGACCGAATTCAGGTTGCGCAGTGCTTCTTCAACCAGTTGTGGGCCTTGCTGGGTCATGGTGGCCAGCACAAAGCGCACCCCACTGTTCAAGCCGATTCCCAACAACACCACGGCCGCAGCCACCACAGCAGTGGTTAAAAAGGTGGGCAACCAGCCAAACAGGCCGCGCATGAAGCGGCCCTTGAATTTGTTGATGTGCGGCTGCAAGAGGCGCACAAAGCCACGGCGGGTAAAGCGGGTAAGGGCGAAAATGGCGAGGCCGGCAATAAGGCCAACCCCGATTTTGAGGCTCAACATGCTGACCCAAATGGCCAAAATGCCGACTACGGACGCATATTCCCAACGAAGGGTGATGTTTTCTTGATGCTGCGGTACTGGGCTGGGCATTTGGATTCTTGGCTGATTGTCGGTTGAGGTATGACCAAGTGAATCCCGATTCTATCCCAACTTTTTCAGGCAACCCCAGGCCTTTGCCGCCAAACCCCAAACAGCATCAACATACCTAGCAATCCTGCCAACCCCAACACTCCCCCACCACCGCCACCACCGGAACTGGTGGCCACGGGAGCTGGGGCGGAAGTACCCGTGCCCGATCCACCCGTGCTGGTGCCACCGCCGCCGGCGCTACTGGGAGTGAAGGTGCGCTCGTTTACAGAGGTATTGGCCAAACGAACCACACTGGTGTTGCTGCGGTTGGTGGTGGCATCAGTTACCGTAAGTGCAAATTCAGCAATATTACCCGCCATGCCAGACTGCACCTGCAGGGCGCTGGTGCTGGTACCTGCCAACGCCACCGGGTTGCCGAATACCTGTTGCCAGCTGAAGGTGAGATTGGCACCGCCACCGGCGCTGTTGGTGGACAAAGCCGCATCCAGCTCAAAGGGACCATTGCTGGCCACCACTGCCGATTGCTGGACATTGGCCACAGGCAAGGGGTTACTCAGGACCCGGGCAGCCTGGACTGCGCCAAGCACATTCAGCAAACCAACGCCACAACTTGTGGGTGTGCAGTCCAGACGGGCTCCCACCAAATTTGTAGAGTTGCTGGCATTGGCGGGGTAAGGGCGCGCGCTGTTGCGCAACAGGGAGTCAATTTGACTGGGTGTAAGGCTGGGGCGCACAGCCCTAAGCAATGAAATGGCGCCCGCAACCATGGGCGCGGAAAAACTGGTGCCTGCAAACAAAAATGCGGTGCTTCCATTGGAATTGGGCGAGGAAGTGCCTGTGTTGCTGGCCCCCACATACAAGCCATTTGAATTGCCGGGCGCGTGCAGGGTTACAAAGCCGGTACCTGCACCTTTGGCTGTGTAAGTGGCCAGTTGGCCGTCTTGCTCGGCTGCGCCTGCTGCAATGGTGCCCGCGCAGTTGGCTGGGTATTGCACGTCCCCGCCGGAATTGTTACCCGCAGATACCACCACGGACACATTGCGAGCCCTGGCATCGGCAATGGCCAACGCCACCATGTCGTTTGCAGCGCAACCGCCGCCAAACAAAGGTGTGTCAGTGGCGAAGCTGAGGTTGATTACATTGGCGGGGTTGGGGTTCACGCCAATGGTGGGATCAACCCGGCCCGAGCCGGTGGCCCAATAAAAGGCATCCACAATATCCGAACTGGTGGCAATGCCGCATCGGCCAGAGACACGCACCGGCAGTACCTTGGCATTCCAGTCCATACCGGCCAGAAACTGCCCGTTGTTGGACTGCGCAGCCGCAACCGAGGCCACCGTGGTGCCGTGCCATGAACTGGTGGTTGAACCATCGGGGCAGTTAAAACCGGGGGGCGGTGCATCGCCAGGGTCGGAGGGATCGGGGTCTCGGCCATTGCCATCGTTGGAACCCGAGTCAACGACTGTGCCATTTTCCTGAGTACCGGTGGGCGGGGTGACTCGGCTAACAAAATCATACCCGGGCAACAAGCGCCCTTTCAGTTCAGGGTTTTCAAACAACACGCCAGAATCGAGCACAGCAATCACCACGTTGCTGCTGCCACGGGTTTGCTCCCACACGTCCTGCATGCGCAGTGAGGCATACGCGCCGGTGTGCATGTAACTGGCTTGGTTTACCGCATAGGCGCCATCGTTTGGGGCAGGCACTGCCGTGCGTTGCAATTGAATGTCGGGGCTGGCAAAGCGCACACCCGGCAGGGCCTGAAGCGCCGCACGAATGGCTTGGGGTGTTTGCAAACTGCCCAGCACAGGCAGGCTTTGCATTTCAACCAGGTAGCTGTTGGGCTGCAACAGGGGGCGAACCATGCTGACAGGAACCCCGAGGGTGTTTTGCAAAGTTTGCAACATACCGGCGGGTGCGGTGCCCTGCGTTTGATTGCCCATGTTGATCACCCAACGCATGGGGGTGGGCGTGGCTGTGGTGGTAACCACATTCGAAGCCTGCGCCAACCCGATGGAGGGAAGCGCCCAAAGCGCCACTGCAATTGCCCTGCTGAATGCTGCTGCCACTGAAACTACTCCGAAAAAACCGGTTCAATTCAATTGTACCCACATGCGCCTTGCATGGATTCAAATTGAATTCTGTCGCACCGTGTCATCGACAGACATGCGACTAAAGCAATCACTTTCCCCGTTAATTTTGAAATTTTTATGACATCGCGGCCATATGACGGTTTGTCACATTTCTGCATACAAAACGCGATTAGATACGCCTGCTTTTTCAAATAACCTATTCGATGAGAGTTGAGAGATGTCATACAAACTTGAACCAGAAGACATTGGCGTAAATACCGCCAAAGAATTGAGCCTGACCGAGATCGTTGAACGCGCGATCAAGGTGAACCAGGGCCGTCGCAATGTGTTGAAAAGCGGTGCCGGCCTAGCGGCGCTGTCAATTTTTGGTTTGAATGCCTGTGGATCGGATGGTTCAGTGGCAGCAACTGCCCCCGCCAACACTGAGGTGGCCTTTGCAGCCGCAGCGGCATCTTCGGGAAGCGAAGTGGTAGTACCCAATGGTTACGTGGCTGAAATTCTGTACCGCTGGGGTGATCCCTGCGTTGCCGGCTCACCCGCATTCGCAGGTGACTTGAGCGAAACATCTGCGGTGGCGGAACAGCAAAGCGGCGACAACCACGATGCGATCAACTTCTTCCCGTTCAAGAATGCAGATGGCAGCGAACGCAGCGATGTTGGCCTGCTGTGTATTAACCACGAGTACCTGAACGCTGAGTATTACTATGACAAGGTGGTCAGCGACTCCACAGTCACATTCACTTTTGAAGATGCACGTAAAGGCCAAGCCGCCCATGGTGTATCTGTGATCGAAGTTATGCGAAACAGCAACGGCACTTGGACTGTGAACCGTAACTCAACATTCAACCGTCGCATTCACGGCAACACGCCTATCGATATTTCTGGTCCTGCACGCGGTAATGTGTTGATGCAAACTGCAGCAGACCCCACAGGCACACGTGCACTGGGCACGCTGAACAACTGCGGTGCCGGCCAAACCCCATGGGGCACCTACATTACTTGTGAAGAAAACTTCAACGGCTATTTTGGCTGGACTGACACAACATTTACACGCAATGCGCTGGAAGCCCGCTATGGTTTGAGCCAAACAGGTTTTGGTTACCGTTGGCACGAAAGCGACCCCCGCTTTGACATTAGCGCAACGGGTAACCGCAACGAACCCAACCGCTTTGGCTGGGTTGTAGAAATTGACCCGTTCCGCCCCGCAAGCACACCCAAAAAGCGCACTGCCTTGGGCCGCTTCAAGCATGAGAATGCCGAATTGGTAATTGACCCAACCACCAAAAAAGTGGTGGTGTACATGGGTTGTGATGAGCGCTTTGAGTACGTGTACAAGTTTGTTTCGGACGCGGCTTACGACGAAAACAACATGGCAGCCAATGCCGACATTCTGGACGCGGGTACTCTGTATGTGGCCCAGTTCAATGACGATGGCACAGCTGGCGACGGCGTGGGTGTTGGTGTATGGATTCCGCTGGTGCATGGCCAAAACGGCCTGACCACTGGCAACGGTTATATCGACCAGGCCGATGTGTTGATTCGCACCCGCCAAGCTGCAAGCACCGTAGGCGCCACCCCGATGGACCGCCCAGAGTGGCTGGCTGCAAACCCCAACAAGCCAGGTGAGGTGTTTGTAACATTGACCAACAACAGTGCCCGTACAGCGGGTCAGGTGAATGAAGCCAACCCACGCGCCAACAACATTTACGGCCACATTATTCGCATCAATGAAACCAATGCAAACGCTGTAGGTACTACCTTTGACTGGAACATCTTCCTGTTGGCAGGCGAGCCTGGCCAGGAACTGTTCAACAGCCCCGACGGTTTGCAGTTTGACCGTTTGGGCCGCTTGTGGGTGCAGACCGACGGTAACTTCAGCAACACGGGCGCCTACGCAGGCCACGGCAACAACCAGATGCTTGTTGCTGACCTGGATGCAGGCACAGTTCAGCGTTTCTTTGTGGGCCCGGACGGCTGCGAAGTAACCGGCGTGACATGGACACCTGACATGCGAACCATGTTCGTGGACATTCAGCACCCAGGCGAAGTTGGCCGTCACCCCAACGCCACCAACCCAGCCACGGGTATGCCATACACCGAGGCTGAATTGATTGCCAACCCCACCGCGTTTTCAAGCTGGCCCGATGGCGCAACTGCCAGCCGCCCACGCTCGGCAACCGTGGTGGTTCGCCGCACAGACGGTGGCATTATTGGCACCTGATAAGCGCATAAGTCATTGATTGTTTGTGACTTCAGTTGACAAAGGGCATCTTCTTCGGAAGGTTGCCCTTTGTTCTTTTCGGACTTGCAAATGCGCCCGATTCGATGCAAACTCAAAACTCGATTGTTTGCACAGGTAGTTCGCAAATGCCAAGTGACAGTTCTTCCCGCCCCCCTTCCAGCACCAAACAAAAATTCAGGTTTGACAAAGAAAACAGTTTCAGACAGCGAATATGGAAGCTATGGCTGGTAATTTTTGCTGGAGTTTTAACTGCGGCCTTTACCACCAGCATGGTCCAGGCTGACGAAGCCAGCGACCGCAAAGAAACCCGAGCAGTGATTGAAGCCCAACTCGAAGCCTTTAAACAAGGCGACGGCCCCAAGGCCTTTTCCTACGCAACCCCCAATATTCAAACCATGTTTGGCGATGCCGAGACTTTCATGAAAATGGTTCGTGAAGGCTACGACGTGGTGGTGAAGCCCGTGACAGTGCGCTTCGTGAAATTCGAGACCGATGGAATGAATGCACTACACGCGGTGCAGATGATCGACCGCCAGAAAACGCTTTGGAACGTATACTACGTATTGCAAAAGCGCCCGGACGGCACCTGGAGAATTTCCAGCTGCGAGACCGAGAAAGCGGAAACCAACCTGATTTGACATGACCACTGAAGCAGCAACACCCACTTGTAACATTGCCCTGACCGACGCGGCCCAAGAGCGAATTCTGGATCTGCGTGACAATATGCACAAACCGGCCATGATTCGCCTGTATGTGCAAGGTGGCGGCTGCTCAGGTTTTGAATACAAAATCGACTTGGCCAAGGAAACGGACGAGGACGACATACTGGTGCAAATCAACCCCTACATTCACATTTATGTAGACCAGGTCAGCGCCCCCTACCTGGAAGGCACCACCATCGACTATGAAGCCCACACCTTGGCTTCACGTTTTGTGTTCAACAATCCACAGGCAAAAAGTACCTGTGGCTGTGGGTCGAGCTTTTCGGTGGAATAAGCGATAATTTGTTTCTGGTTGTATACAAAATTCTATTTTTGTATAGAATGAGAAACACTATGCCAGCCAAATTCAATTTACAAACTGCCACACCGCGAGATCAATTGCTTGCTTTGGGCAAACAATTGAAGCAATACCGCAAGGCCAACAAATTAAGTGCCGAGGCGGTGGCCACTGCCGCAGGCCTTTCACGAACTACTCTGCACCGGATTGAACTGGGGGAGCCCTCTGTAGCCGCGGGCGCCTATTGGGCTGCTGTGGCCGCACTGGGCTTAAGGTGCGGAATTGTGAGTACTTGCGATGATAGAACTGCACCGATTCCTGAAGTGATCGCTTTGGGCAACTACCCTCAATTGAAATCGCTTGCCTGGCATGTGCAGGGGGCTGAATCGATTACTCCCCGGCAAGCCTGGGATATTTATGTGCGCAACTGGCGGCATATTGATGAAACGAAAATAACTGAGGATGAACAACAGTTGATCGAGCGACTGCAGGCGAAGTTTGAACCTGGTTCGAAGGACGGTGCCTGAATGTTTAAACGCACACACCACCAGGCGATTGAACAGGTGCTTCGCTTGATGAATGCCGACTTGCTGAAAGTACACCAGTGCTACTTTGGCGGAGGTACGGCAATTGCGCTGCGACATGGGGAATACAGGGAGTCAGTGGACATCGATTTGATGGTATCTGACCTTGCCAGCTACAGGGCCTTGCGTACATTGGTACGAGAGTCTGGAAGCGTGCTGGGGCTTTTCAATGAAAACACCACTTTGATTTCGCAACTTCGAGAAGTGCGTGCAGACCAATACGGCATTCGCACTGCAATTGGACTGGGCCAACACAACATCAAATTTGAAATTGTGCTGGAAGGCCGAATAGAGTTTGAGATGCCCAAACCTACTGATGAAGTGTGCGGGGTTGCCACGCTGAGTGTTGTTGACTTGCTTGCAAGCAAATTGCTCGCGAATTCCGACCGCTGGGCGGATGAAGGTGTGTTCAATCGCGACTTGATTGACCTTGCCATGATGAAACCAGGTTTTGACGTGTTTGCAAAAGCGCTTGTCAAAGCTGAAACAGCTTACGGCCAGAGTATTCAGCAAGACCTTGATAAAGCAATTGGTAAATTACTGGACAAGCCCGACTGGCTGGAAAAATGCATGCGTGCCATGGGTATGAGTGACACTGCGCCAGCCAGTCTTGTCACAGCAATACTTTCGCTTCGCGGTGTATTGCGGAAACTCAACGGCATTTGATTTCTTCTTTGAACTCGTCGTATTTGGCCTCTCGCTTCACCTTGCATTCGCCATCGCGATATTCCTCTTTCCAGGGTGCATCGGCCACAGGCGAAAAGCCATCTTCGCACTTCACTTCTTTTTTGTATTCATAGGGCTTGGATTCAATTTTGACCAGGCACGGGCCATCCCAATACTCTTGCTTGCTGCGTTCCCAATAGCCATAGTCGCCGCCACCCCAAGCCAAGGCAGGTGCGGTGAATGCAAATGCGGTCACGGTTGCGGTTAAGGCGATGAACGGCTTCATGGGTACTACCTCGAGGTGTTTGCGGTTGAGGTAATAACGGGTGGGTCGAAGGGGGAGTTGACGGGGACTGATTGCTTTATTGGATTTGGACGTTACTTACATGTTGGGATTGACTAATGAAAAAATCACTATCGAATACATGGGGCAGTTGGTTCGAAGGCGAAAAAGTTTCTGAGGACTTTATGGAAGAAAGGGAGCAGGATATTCTCTCAGGGGAGTATTTGGAAAAATACGAATACAATTTTTCTTTGACCGATCTGGTGCAAACAGACACCAAACGGCATTCAATTTCAAATTCAAACTCCTTAGTAATATTGACTAGGAAATTCTGATTCTCCTCGAGAAAACCCGTATCAATCTCGTAAACACCGGGGACTTCACTTAATGACTTCAGCGTTTGGGTTTTCAATCCAGAATGCTCAACAAACCCTCCTAATGGCTAACGAAATTCACTAATTGAAGTGACCGCGCCACTGCCCGGGTCAAAACTTAATTGCAAATCACCGTCATTACTTGAGGCAAGAAAAATCGCTTCAGATCCTCGAAGAAATATGTCGTAGTAACAGAATTGAACATCACCTTTATTTTTCGGTAGATCAGCTATCCGATGGCCATCGGCAGACAATACATATGCTCGATTCTTCTTGATTTCGTAAGGAGCTTCGATCACAAAAATATTTGATTGAAAATTTTTAGCTACTAACCCATCTGAACACTCAAGCGAAAACTCCACTCCATTAAAACTCCAAACAACCTTTTTTGGGAGTCGCTCTCCAACGCTTAGGCCCAAGGTGTTAGCCCCCGACATGTAAGGTGCATAAATCTCTTTTAGTTCAAAATTTTCCATACTGACCTCAATTAATTGGCCTCGGTTCACCAATAGGAATCAACTTTGCTCGATCAGAATAATTCAAAATTTGCACTTGACTTCCGCCACCAGCATAAACAGTACCTTCGAAAGTTTGAGGTCCCACTGTACCTCGTTGTATCTGAACACCCTCCGGAATCAGAAACTTTTGCACAGTCCCCACCTCTGGTTTAAATTCTGGTGTCACAGCCAGCTCGTTTCTCACGTAATTTACATTTGGAATATTATCTGTGGTTGCCCACCCTCCAGGGCGGGTCTGTCCGGGCGACATCGCCATTTCTATCATCATTCCACCCTTTGGTCCTGGCTCTGATATTAGAGGTGCACCAGGCATCCAAGGTTCTGAGTTTTTGGGTGCTGGCAATGCCAGTACCTCTGTCCCCTCTTCGCCCTTCAACCCCCACGGATCCACCCAGGTCATGGGGTTCGGCGCGTACTGGTAGGCGTTCATTCCACCCAGCAAACCGATTGGGTCTTGCGTGGTGAACTGCCCG
>NZ_DKTN01000015.1:0-31648 GCF_002473065.1 Limnobacter sp. UBA7229
AGAGATCGGAACCCAAGCCGATTGGGCCGTTAACTGGCAGGCTAGAGATCGGAACCCAAGCCGAATGGGCGGTTAAGAAGCGCCGAGAGATCGGAACCCAAGCCGAGTGGGCGATTAATAACCGCCAAGAGGTAGGAACCCAAGCCGATCGGGCAGTTAACCGGCAGACGAGAGATCGGAACTCAAGTCAGTTGGGTTCAAGCCGCCTTGCGCAGCTGAAATTGCCGAGTTCCCCACTGAATGAGGAACGGCACCAAAGCCAGTGCGGCCAGAGAAATAACCACTTCCAGTGAAATTAATTCTTCCAGCCGGTTCACCTTGGCCAGCTCATTGCCCGCATTCACATACAGCATGGTGCCGGGCAGCATGCCCAGAAAACTGGTCCATAGAAATGTCCACGGCTTTACTCGGGTCAGGCCAGCCAGCAAATTGAATGCAACAAAAGGAATGATGGGTGCCAGGCGAAGACTGAGCAGGTAGGCTACTTCGTTTTTTTCGATCCCCTTGTTAATCTCGTTCAGCTTGTTGGAAAACCGGCTTTCAACTGAGGATCGAAAGAAGTGCCGCGCAAACAGCATGGTGAGCAAGGCACCCAAAGCTGAGGCAGCGGTTGACACCACCATGCACAGGCCAAAGCCCATGCAACCCCCACCCACCAACATCAATACGCCTGCACCCGGCAGGCACAGTGCTGTGAGCAGCACAAACACAGCGAAGTAAATCAAGGTGACCAGCGTTGGGTTGTCCATAAAGTGCATGGCCAATTCGCGCTGCGCAGCCAGCATGTCCTGCAGCGACACATCCGCACTCAGCCACACTAAAAGCAACACGGCCGCAAGCAGCAGCAGTGTTGTTTTCTTCCAGTGTTGTTGAACAGCCTGTGGCATTTGGTACTTCCTCAACCCTTCAATACAATCGGCTCAATGGCTTCGCCTTGCGGCAGTATGCGGCCAATAATGGCGGTGTGTTCATAGCCCAGTTTCTTCAATGCAGCCACACAGGCCTCGGCTTGCTCGCCAGGCACTGTGGCCAGCAAACCACCTGCGGTTTGCGGATCGAAAATCAGTGGGTAGCGCGGGTCATTCACATACTCAGCCTGATTTCGAATGGCTCGGCGCAAGCGCACGTTCGCGGGTTGCAGAGAGCTCACAATTCCTGCGCTGACCATGTCAAGCGCACCGTCCAGCAGGGGCAAGGCGCTTAAATCAAGTTCGGCATCCACCTCGGAAGGGCGGGTCATTTCCACCAAGTGGCCCAACAGCCCGAAACCGGTCAGGTCAGTGCAGGCCTTTGATCCATATTCACGCAGGCATTGTGCGCCCAATCGGTTGCTTTTCACCATCGATTCCAGCGCAGCATCAATCCAGCGGCCTTTGGTTTTCAACTGCGGCAGGGCGGCGAACAGGGTGCCGGTGCCAATTGGTTTGGTCAGCAAAATTGCATCGCCAGGGCGCATGCCACCCTTGATCATCACGCCGTCCAGGTTTTCATCCACCAAACCATTGATGGCAAAACCCAAAGCCAACTCGCGGCCTTCTCCGGTGTGGCCACCCACCAATGCGCAGCCCGCTTCATTCAGTACTTCCACTGCACCGCTCATCATTTGAAACAGCAGTTCCTCTACTTTCGATTCAAGCCCCGGCGGCACAGTGACCACGGCCGTGGCTGATTGCGCCTCGCCGCCCATTGCAAACACATCGCCCAGAGCGTGGTTGGCAGCAACCTTCCCGAATATATAGGGGTCGTCCACAAAGGCCCGGAAGAAGTCGACTGTGTGCACCATGGCTTTGCCGGGTGGCACTTTCACGATCGCCGCATCGTCAGGGGCGTGCAGCCCCACCAATACATCTTCGCGATCCACCGGTTTTAGGTTACCGAGTGCGCGAGATAAAACTGTGGAGCCAACCTTGGCACCGCAGCCGCCACAGCGCATGGCAATCGCAGAAATGGCCTGCAGGCTTTCTTCCTGCGTCAGTGCCAAATTCGGTGTACTGTTGCCAGCAGTTGGTTTTGCGTTGGGGTCCATGTCTGGAAAGTCACTGAATTTCGCCATGAAGCGACGGTCAATCCAGTCCTTCCACTGCCACACCCAAGCGCCTGCAAAGCCCAGTGAACCTTTGGAGGCCACTGCGTATTTGTCGCCTGTGCTGATCAAAGCCAGCCAGGTTTTCTGGGGGCGGTATTCCAGCAGGTCGGCACCCTGTACAAACAGGTGCAAATTCTTGGTCAGGGGTTTGCCCATGCGCACAGCGAATACACCGGCTTTTTCAAGCGGTGTACTGGTCAAGTTCGCAATGTCGCCTGCTGCAAAAATTTTGGCGTCACGTGTGGTTTGCAGGGTGGGGCCCACATTGATGAAGCCACGTGAATCGAGTTCAAGGTCGGTGTTCTTTAGCCAGGCCGCGCCACCAGCCTGCGTCACCCACATAATTTCGTCGGCATGCAGGCGCTCGCCCTGCCTGGTTTGCAGGGTGTGGCCATCCAGTTGCACCACTTCCGCGTCGCGGTGAAGCACCACACCACGTTCATTCAATACTTTCTCGAACCTAGCACGCACGCCGGGGTTGTGGGTGGGCAACACATCCGCATCGGCGGTGAACAAGTGAAATTCAAGCTCATCCGGGTTGCGGCCCATGGTGCTCAGTTCATTGCGCAAGCGGAATTGCATGGCCAACGCCAGTTCAACGCCACCAGCACCGCCACCCACCACGGCGATGGTGGTTTTGCCGGCATGGGTTTTTACTCGGTCCAGCAAGTTAACCCAGCGCTGATTGAATCGAGCAATCGGTTTCACGGGCACTGCATTTTCCAACGCGCCGGGCACCAATTGCACCTGCGGTGTGCTGCCAATGTTGATGGACAGCGCATCGTAAGCCACTGGCGGGCGATTCTTGCAAATTACTTTTTGATTGGCTCGGTCAATGCCCACCACTTCGTCTTTGAACAGGCGTGCACCTGCAAAGGCGCACAGGCGGCCCAAGTCAATGTGCACATCGTCATAGCTGTAGTGGCCCGCAATGTAGCCGGGCAGCATGCCGGAATAGGGGGTGTGGATATCGGTACAAATCAGGGTAAGGCGCACGCCGGGCCAAGGCTTCATGCCAAACATGCGCAGCACACCCACATGGCTGTGGCCGCCGCCTACCAGCACAATGTCACGAAGGATGGGTTGGTCAGATGTTTGCATGCTGTACTTCTTGTGGGTTGGCTTCGTTGTTGTCTTGAACTGCTCGTTGTACGAGTGCAATTAACCGGTTTTGTTCGTTTTCCGGGGCAAATAATTTGGCCCGCTCGGCGCATTGGCTTTTCAATTTGGTGTACATACTGGATTTACCCGGTGGCAAGGGTTTCGGATTCACAATGTCCTCTTGCAACTGGGTTAGCACATTGGCCAGTGCATGCGAGTTGCCCAAAGGGAAATAACCCGGGTAGGCAGCACCCAGCATGCCGATATTCCCATCAATATAACTGGCCACCACAGGGGTGCCGCTGCACACGGCCTCCATGATCACATGTGCTCCCCCCTCCATTTTGCTGGCGTGAACCAGTACATGGGCGCGTTGAATGCGTGCTCGGGTTGCACCGTGGGGCTGATTGCCCAGCCAGCGGTAATTGGGGCAGGCCTGCATGGTTTCTTCAGCAGCCTGGGCCAATTCAGGGTCTAAGGGCCCACCAATGTGGTCGATGTAAATATCAGGGTAGCCCCGCAGCAGCACTGCTGCTTCCATCAGGGTTTGCGGCATTTTTTCATCGCGCAAATGCCCCACCATCACCACCTTCAATCGGCGTTTGGGTTTGGGCAAGGTTTTGCGTGAGGTGGTTGATTGAAAAATCACCGATGTTTTTTCTTGCAGGTCCTCGCTAAGTTTCTCGGTGCCTTTTTCTTGCAGCACGATCAAATGCCGCGCCAACTCCAGCGACTTTTGCGCGGTTTCATCAGTTTCAATGTCGCGGTACAGGTCGGTTCCTGTCAGTGCCAGCACTAGCCCGGGGCTTCCGTGTGCATGGTTGCCGCGGCTTTGCGCCCAAGCCGCAATTGAGTCGGCAGAACGCCGCGCATGCAGTGCGATCATTGCAACGTCGCGTTGTGTGGCTGGCGTGTTTTCCCAATGCTTCACAATGCGCACATTAAAATGCCCGGATAAAAACAATTGCCAGCGGCGGGCGGTTTGCCAGTTGCCGTTATTTGAATCGGCAAGAGCGGGGCTTACGATGACGACGGACGGTTTAATCAAGACAACAGCCACTTCATTGGATAGGGGTGAATTGGGGGGCGAACCACCCAAGGTGGTACACTGCGACCCTGAAGAAGTTTACACGATCCAACCCGCCATTCACCGCGAGAACCCGCATGCACTCAGCCCAAGAAAACCCTGTAATCCAATGGACCAAAGGCGATGAAACCTTTAGTGCGCGCTGGCAGTCGGAGCGCAATTTGGCGGTGCCGGGCAAAGTGATGTTGGCCGACGACACACTGACTGCCGACATGGCTTATCGCCTGGCCTGTGAGGGCAATGTGTTTTTGTGGCAAAGCGATTTTCAGAATGCCCGCCAACTGATGCAGGCCTTGGTGCGACGGGTGGACAAAAACGCGGAACACAAAAAAAGCAAAGCTGCCAAGTCTGGTAAGGACAATGTGGAGTACCCCCAGAAATTTCACCTGTACCGTCAGGCGCAAGCCCAACGCGCGCGAATTCTGGGTTCCATCCTGATCCCGTTCAACGCCGATTACAGCATTCCACTGCGCCGTGCGCCCGATGTGCTGGCAGCCTGCACGGAAGCATGGGGTGAGCCCCCAGTAGATGGCCCGATGATTGTGACTTCGCTGCGCGAGATGATGGGCGTGGTGGGTGCGCATGAATGGCGCAAGAAGGGCGTGGATGTACCCGCTCTTGGCGACCCGCCCAGCAACCGCATTCACCCGTACTACGGGGTTTTTTCGCCTGTGCGCGGCGAGTATGTGGATTTGGTGCTGAAAGCGCCTTTGCCCAAAGCCTGTGAGGTCAACGGTTCGGCGGTGGATGTGGGCACGGGCACCGGTGTGTTGGCAGCGGTGTTGGCTCAGCGCTGGTTGAGCAATATTGTGGCCACCGACAACGACCCACGCGCACTGGAATGTGCGCAATTCAATATCCAGAATTTGGGCATGGGCAAACAGGTGAAAGTGGTGCAGGCAGACTTGTTTCCCGACAGCAAAGCCGACCTGATTGTGTGCAACCCGCCTTGGTTGCCGGGCAAACCGACTTCACCGATCGAGCGCGCCATTTACGATGAAAACAGCGGCATGCTGAAAGCTTACCTTGCTGGCCTGGCTGCGCATTTGAATGTGGGCGGAGAAGGTTGGTTGATCTTGTCGGATTTGGCCGAGCATTTAAAGTTGCGCACGCGGGAAGAGTTGCTGGGCTGGATTGAGCTGGCGGGCTTGAAAGTATTGGGCCGCACAGATGCAAAGCCCAAGCATGGCAAGGCCTTTGATGCCAGTGATGCGCTGTTTGATGCACGGTCGAAGGAAGTGACCAGTTTGTGGCGACTTGCTGCTGCGTGATTAGCGCGGCTGTTGTCGCTTAATCGTCGCGCATTTTATCGCTTCTTAGATCCGCATTTCGCTTATCGCTTAATCAGCGCGAATCCCAATGCGTTCGCCTGAAAACCTGTATTTCCCTTTTTGAAGTTCACACTGACTCAATCCGCTCGACAAAACAGATGGTCGATCGGATTGTCAGCCTGCGGCTGACCGTGGCGTGTGAATTCAAACGGGCAGGTTTTCTTGAAGGCGAAGCGATTGGGACATCGCTGCCGATTAAGCTACGAGACGGTGACGAATTAACCGGACGGTGATTGATCACGCCTGCGGCCGGCGGTTTCTTTCGCCAACTCGGCAGTGGGCTTGCCTGTTTCGCACATTCATGAAAACCGTCCCGTTTGGATTCATTCGATGCGTTTGGCTTTCAGCCAACACCGAGAGTCGGCCGTCTTTTTTGCCGAGCTCGGTGAGCAAGAATTAATTCAAAAAGGGATCAAACGGTTTTCAGTGCGGAATCGGGTAACCCCGCCGAGTTAAAGAAAGAAACCGGCAATCCCGCTGAGTTGGCGATACGAATTGGCAGCCTTCAAGCCTGCGCCCAAAACACCGCAAACTTCTGTTCGGGATCGGTGTAAGCCTTGCAAGCACCAAAACCTGCGCGTTTCAGCAAATCCTCAAACCCGGTCAGCGTCCACTTGTATGAATTCTCAGTGTGAATTCGCTCGCCTTCCACAAACTGGCGTTCACCACCTTCCCAGGTCACCACAACATCCCGCAGTGCTTCCAGGTGCATTTCAATGCGGTTCAGTTCGGTGTTGTACAGGCCTATGTGTTTCCAGTCTTCCAGTTGGAAGTTGGTGCCAGCCAGCGTATTGAAGTGCAGCAACATGTTGCGGTTGAATGCTGCAGTCACGCCCAATGCGTCGTCATAAGCGGCTTCAAGCACAGATTTGTTTTTTACCAGGTCGACCCCAATCAGCAGGCCACCCCCTGTGGCCGTGGCACATACCGCATGCACCTGTTTTAAAAACAGCAGTGCTTCCTCGGGTGTGAAGTTGCCAATGCTGGAACCCGGGTAAAACATGATTCGCGGTTGCGAGGGGTTCAGGGCCAGACCAGCGGGCAGGTTCAGTTCGCTGGAGAAATCGAGGCCCACACCCGCCATTTCCAGTTCAGGAAATTGCCGTTGCAGGCATTCCAGTGAGCCTTTTAAAAAGTCCACGGAAATGTCCACGGCCACATAACGTGCCGGGTGGAATACATTAAAAAGTCTGGCCGCTTTCTCGCAATTGCCTGCTCCCAGGTCGATGAACACCGAGCCCTTGGGCACCTGCCTGGCCATGTCATGCCCGTGGCTGGCAAAAATCAGCGCTTCGGTCCGGGTGGGGTAGTACTCGGGTATGCAGGTAATTGCTTCGAACAGTTTCGAGCCCAATTCGTCGTACAGGTATTTGGGCGAGGTGTGTGCCTTGCTGGCACGCAGGCCACTGAGCAATTCTTCTCGAATGTGCTCGGCCTGGCCTTGATAAATCTGTATGAATTGCGGTGTTGGGTTCATGGCTTTCTTGGGTTGAACGAATTCATCGGGTCAAGGTGCGGCGCAGGTGGTAGCTCATGCTGTCCACAATTGCGACCAAGAGCAACATGGCTGCCAGAATGGTGGCGGTTTTGCCCATCTGGAACAAGCCCATGTGGAACGACAACAATTGCCCCAAACCGCCGGCACCTACCACGCCCAACACCGCAGCTGCGCGAATGTTGTTTTCCCAGCGGTACAGGGTGTAGCTCATCAGTTGGGGCAGTACTTGCGGCAAGGTGGTGAAATAAAATACTTTCAAGTTGCCAATGCCCTGCGTGCGCAACGCGTCCGCAGGTTCGGGTGGTGCATTTTCAATCGATTCAGCAAACAGCCTGCCCAGCACACCCGTGGTGTGAAAGGCCAGCGCCAGCGTGCCTGCAAAAGGACCCAGGCCCGCAGAAATCAGCAGCAGCGCCGCCCACACCAACTCGGGAATTGAGCGCAAGGCATTCAGCACCCAACGCGTGGGTGTGCGCATGCGGCTTTTGTCATTGCTGTGCAGCTTGCTTGCGGGTATGGCCAAAGCAAGGCCAGCCACTGCAGCCAGTGCGGTGCCCAACAGCGACATGGCCAATGTTTCAAGTGTGCCCCAGCCAACTTTGGTCAGAAAAGCGGACTGCGTGTCCATCGGGAAAAATTCGGCGATGAATCGACCCATGGATCGAAACGCTTCCATGGATAAAAATTCACCCCATTTCAGGTTCAGTGTCCAGAAACTGGCAGTGATCAGGGTAAGCATGCCCAGCAGCAAAGCGGCTGTGCCGCCTTTCATCACTGGTGGTGCCTTGGTGGGGCAGGCGGTATTTTGCAAATTGCTCATACCAGTCGTTTCCGGAAAAACGCGCTGACCGCATCGGCCAAAGCCACCAGCAGAATAAACACAATCAGCATGGTCGACACTTCACCCCCATTGAACATTTTCATGGAGTTGTCGAGTTCCTGACCCAGGCCGCCAGCACCCACAAAGCCCAGTACAACCGAGGATCGAATGGCACATTCCCAGCGGTACACTGTATAGGAGGTCAGCTCCATCACGTTCTGGGGCAGCAGGCCGTAGAAGAATGCCTGTAAGCGCCCGGTGCCGTTTCTCAGCAATGTCTCTGTTGGCGTGGTTTCACCACTTTCCAGAATTTCACCATACACCTTGCCCAGCATGCCACCGTAAGTAAGCGCAATGGCCAATACGCCTGCCGTGGGGCCAAGACCCACCACGCGAACAAACACCAGTGCCCACACCAGTTCGGGGATGCTGCGAAGAACAATCAGTGTCCAGCGAATGGCCTGCCGAATGGCAAAGGGCAAGGCACCCATTTTTCCCGAGATGGCGGACACCGACAAAACCCGGGTGGACAAAATGGTGAGCGGGAAAGCAATGATCAGGGCCAGCACCATGCCGGCCGTTGCAATGGCAACGGTTTTCCAGGTTTCGCGCAGAATTCTGGCGAGTAAATCGGGTTCGAGTACAGGTGGAAAAAAGCTGCCAATAAACTCGGCGCTGATTTTTATGTTCTCGGCTTCAAACAAAACCGAAGGTCGAAATTCCGTGGCCTCTGTCAGGGGCCACAACAGCAGAAACGTAAAAATGATCCAGAACAGCCGTTGATGCCACGCCGGGTCGCGTGCCGGCACGTCAAAACGCGGATTGTGTACTGGCAAGTGCAGGCTGTTCATCGGCAATTGTTGACCACAACTGCCGGCGTTACACGCTCGAATTGTTTCTCGATCAATTCACGGTCTTGTTGGCCCAGAAGTTCGTGCTCGTATTGGGAGTACAGGGATTTCAACATGGCAGGCGTTACTTGCTCGGTGGGCAGGTCAAACTCGATTTGACCGTGGCGCAGGCCCACAATCCGGTTAAAAAATGCCAAAGCCATGTCTACCTGGTGCAAGGTGCACACCAAGGTAATGCCGTTTTCGCGTGCTGTTTCGGTGAGTGCCGACATGGCCAGTCGAGCCCGCGTGGGGTCAAGTGCTGACAAGGGTTCGTCCACCAGCCAGAGTTTGGCAGGGGATACGAACAAGCGGGCCAGGCCAACACGCTGGCGTTCACCACCGGAAAGCCTGTCAACGCGTTCAAAAATTTTCTCGGGCAAGTCAAGCTTGCTCAGCGCTTGGTGCGCAGCCGGGATGTCAACCGGGTAAAACAGTGATTTGATGCTTTGTGCCAGGTTCATGGCCGGCAAACGCCCGGCCAACACCGAGGTAATCACACGCTGCCTTGGTGGCAGCGGTGGCACTTGGGGTGCAACAATCAACTGGCCACGCAGTTTTTGCAAATTGCGCTTGCTTAAAGCCCAAGGGCTTTGATCGTTTAAGGCAACTTTGCCATGCAAGGGTTTCAGGGTGCATGACAGCACCTGAAGCAGCGTGGTTTTGCCTGCGCCCGACGGGCCGATCAGGGCGATTTGTTCTCCACTGCCAACTTGCAGCGACATTTTTTTGATCGCCGGTACGCTGCTGGAAGGTGCGGAGGGATGGCAGGCGTCAATGTCCTGAATTTGAAGCTTCACTGCGCTGCGTTCCCCATATTACTGCGAGGGCCCAAGTGCGGGCCCCCTTCTACTCTTTGATTATAACAAGCCAGCGCTGCGAGCGGCGCTTTCCAAACCTTTGTAGTTTTCAGGCTTGGTGTCAATGTACCGTGTGGCGCGGTTCAACTTCAGGATTTCAGCATGCTCAGGCACTGCCGGGTCCAGGTCAAACAGGGCCTTCTGGATTTTCTTGCGCAAATCGGCTGGCATGTCTTGGTGTACTGTCCAGTTGTAATTGAAATAGGGTGGGGTGGTGTAAAACACGTCTACAGCCTTGGTGTCCACCTTGTTTTCGTTCACAAACTTTTTCCACACGGTGATGTCCAGCGCTGCTGCGTCTACTTTGCCGCTAACCACTGATGCGATGGTGGCATCGTGCGCGCCGGAATAAGCCACGCGCTTGAATGCCTTCTCTGGCTCAAGGCCTGCTTCGAGCAGGAAGCTGCGTGGCATCAAGTGGCCAGAGGTGCTGCTTTGTGAACCAAATGAAATTTGTTTGCCCTTCATGTCTTGCAGGGTTTTAATGCCTGAATCAGTTTTGGCAATGAATACAGACTGGAACTTGGTGTCTTCCACGCGTTGGGCGATTGGAATGACCTTGCCGTTGGAGCGCAAGTTGGCCTGTACATGGGTAAAGCCGCCAAACCACACGAGGTCTACTTTTTTGTTAACCAAGGCTTCAACTGCGGCTGGGTAGTCGCTTACTGGTGTGAATTCAACTTTCATGCCCACGGCCTTGGACAAATAAGCAGCCAGTGGTTCGAATTTGCGAATTTGCTCGGTGGCGGCCTCTTCGGGAATGGTGGTTACTCTCAACACCTGTTCTGCGTGTGCAGACACTGAAATGCCAGCGGCCAGCGCAATGGCTGCCACAGAAAAGAGACGACGTGAAATGGAAATTGCTGAACTTTTCATGAGTACCTCGTTATATAGAACGATTGGAAAAAACTCGAAAATTGATGATCGCACAAACAATTCACGTTTCAATGATGAAATGTTTGTACGACTGTTTTTTTAACATTTAATTTTTAATCGTTAGCTGCCCAGCTTACCGGCGGCCTGAACTTCAGCGGCTTGCTCTTCTCCGGTTTTGTAGTGCGGTACGCGAATGACGAGGCGCTTTGCGCGTTGAATGAAGCTGTTGTTGCCTTTTACTTCTTGCTCCCAATAGTCGTCAGCCAAGGCAATATTTTTGTCCATTTCAAGCTCGAAGGCCGCCTGCGACACCGTGCCGCCGAAAATGTACAGTTTCCCGTTCACCACGTTGAAGTCGGTGGCATTGCCACCCCAGGGAATGCCGAACATAATGCCGTTGGCGCAGTAGCCGCCATATTGAGGAATGTATTTCGTGGGTTCTGCATCAAACAGCGCCTTGTGTTCGGCGCTCGAGAAGTGAAAATCCACTTCCTGGTAGGTGCTGCTGAACTCAGGCTTTCCCTGCACGTAGGCGTTTTGTGTGAAATAGGCCACCACATCGGCGCCAAACAGCATCAGGCGATCTGCACCTTCCATTTCTGCGGCGTTCACAGGCGTCAATTTGCTGGCGGGGTTTTGGGCGGTCATTGCGCTACAGCCGCTTAGGCCCAACACCAGGCTGGCGGCGATCAATAGTTTGTGGGTGCGTGTAAATATCAAAATACTTCTCCTGTGCGGGGTTGAATCAAGTCGATGAACTGACCTGTTTCGCTGAAAACAGTTCCTGCCGGGTCTTCAAGGTAGGGCGCTGGCCAGCCTAGCATGGCGCTCGCCTGTTCGCAGCGATGCCTTAGATCACGAGGGTTGTCGCCACCCAAGTGGATGATTCCATAGCGGTAACTGCGCAGCCACTTGAAATCCCGGTGCAACTCTTTGGTGTCTTTGGGGTATTCAAAAAGCAAGGCATCCGGAAAGGCTTTCCGGAAGGTGGTTTTTTGTACAAAGCTTGGAAATGGTACCGTGGCTTTCGGATCGAATGAGCGGTATACGAAGCTGGCGGTGGCGCCTGCAGTGGGCACCTGGCGTGCCAGTGTGGCCGGGTCAATGCCGTGCGCCAGTGCAAATGCAATTTCATGCAGATCGATGCCGTCCACGCGCAAATACAAGTCGGAGAACTGCGAGGCCATACGTGGATTGAATTCAATCACGGTGATTTTGTCTGTGGCTTCGTCATGGAAAAATTCCATGTTGAACAAACCATGATCAAAACCAACGGCGTTCAGAAAACGCCTTGCTACATCGGCTGCGCGTGCCTGTACATCAGGGTGCAATTTGCTGGGGTACTCAAAGCGCATGAAGGCATCGGTGTTTGGGTACATGACCTCGTCCACCACGCCCAGCGGTCGAACCTGGCCTTGCCACACATAGCCGTCGAGGTTGAATTGCCGCCCACGCATGGGGGCTTCCAGCATCATGCTGTGCGCAGTGCCTGCTTCAGGAAGCCGTTTCTTGGCGACGCGCTCGAACGGCTCAACCAGGTGCTTGATCACCCACAGTTCCCAGGGGCCAAAGCGGGTGTGGTCGTGCAGTTCCTGGGCATTTTTAACCTGTCGTGACAACACCGAGAAAGCGGCCTTCACAGGTTTCACAAATTGTGGATATTCAATACCTTGGGGCACAGGGCCGCCATAGGCTGCATTCAGTCTGGCGAAAGGCAGGTTCGCTTCCGGCGCTACTTGCTCCAGCACCTCGCGGGCGTGCAATTTGTGCTGACAAGCAAGAATGGCGTTCACAGGCGTGCCGGGCCAGCCCATTTTTTCGGCCAGCAGGGCAGCGCACAGGGCACCAAACTGTTCGTGGTTGGACGCCACAGCTTTTGCACCGTGAAGTTTGGCCAGCACTGCAGCCTTGGCCACGAAGCGCTCGGTGTCGAACCAAGCCAGGCGTGCATTGCTCGGAAAGCTGAACAAATCAAATCCTGAAGCCACACTGGGCCACTGGGCACGAAGCCGGTTGGCTCCTTGTTCGTCCCAGTCGTAATTAAACAGTAGCAGCGTTTTTGGATGAGGCATGAATCGGTGAATCAGGATTAACGTGGGATGTCGTTGAGCGACCAGTCGTACTTTGTATACGTCACCGGCAATGATTTGGATGCGATTCTATCGACTATTTCCGGCGTAGAGCCCATATCTTTGGCCCATTTGGCAAATACATCCTTCACTTCTTTGAAACCCTGATGTCCTTTTTCAAAGTCCTCGGCAAACCATTTGAATATCGGGCTCACTTGCAACTCACCGTTCTTGACCCGGTTGCGACTGGCGTCGCTTAGAAAACGGCGCATGCCGTCGTCCAACTGGGCATTCAGTTTGATTGAGGTAAAGGCTTCGTTGCGCAAGGCCGGGCAGCCAATGCTGGCGCAGTTTACAGCAGCGTGAACGCGGGGTTCTTTGTACTTGGGGCGAAGTTGCTCGTGTTCAATCCAGTCCAGGTGTCGCTTTTCGCCCAGCAATGTAAAAAACTCCTGCTTCCAGGGGCTACTGAACACGCCTCCGATTTCCTTGATGGATTTGATTTTTGGATATTTCGTCAAAATCAATTCAATGGTGAAACCGTTGTAGGCATTGATTAAAAATGCCATTTGCTGGTTTTTCGAGAAGCCGTTGAAATCGGCTTGGCTCACCGAAGACCAATCATTCAACACTGTTTTCAATGCCTGCCGGTCTTTTTGAAAGCCGGCGTAATCCACGGCGGTTTGCTTGTTGTCGGGTAACCACTTCACATGTTTGGCCAGCAGGCTGTTCCACGCGGTGTAGTTGTGGTCAAACTCGCCTGCAAAACTGGTGTTGCCCAACGACAGGGCGAGAAGCAGCAACAATGTTTTTAGAAGTTTAAGCATGGCGGAAGGAGCGCTCTGTAATTTGGATGTGCATTTGTTGAGCGTATTCGCTCGGTGCGGCAATTTGGTTACACTACCGCAGATTAATCGCATCCGTTTCGCCTAATCATCTGGAGTTGCCATGCCCGCTGTTCCGGTCACTATTGCCATGCTGTTGATCAGCAATATTTTCATGACCTTTGCATGGTATGCCCATTTGAAAGACATGAGCCAGAAGCCCTGGATTATTGCAGCCCTGATCAGTTGGGGTATTGCACTGTTTGAGTACCTGTTCCAGGTGCCCGCCAACAGAATTGGGTACACCGTGTTGTCGGTTGGGCAGTTGAAGGTGATGCAGGAAATCATCACGCTGACGGTGTTTGTGCCGTTTGCGGTTTTCTACATGAAAGAGCCGCTGAAGCTGGATTACTTGTGGGCTGGTTTGTGCCTGGTGGGGGCCGCTTACTTTATTTTTCGCGACAAGCTATAAAAATTGCGCAGCGCTTAAACTACTTTTTGATCAAACTGCGCCATGAAGTGTTCAATGGCCTGAGTAAACCGTTGACCCTGGCCACCTTTTTCCGCAGCCTGAATTCGGCCAGCGGCTTGTTGTTCTAGTTGCCAAGGCAGTTCCTCTTCGGTGGACTGAACAATGACCGGGGTGTGTTTACAATACTCAAGCAGAAAGCGGGCGGTGTTCTCCGCTTTGGAGTCAATCACATTCAGATCTGAAATAAGAAGCTGGCAGCCGCCCTGCGAGGCTTTCAGTTGGGCCAGGCTTCTGAAGTATCTCACCTCGACCCGATCCGCCAGCAGCCGAGTCAAATGCGTTTCGAGAACAAAACGATGCATTTCAAAGTCTTCGAGGCAGAAAATTACAGGTTTCATGCGTTTTTAGAATTCAGGCGGTAACATTTGTATCGTACGAGAAATGCATCTGGGGTGAGAAATCGAGCGAGTTCTTATCCCTCACAATGGGGTTGTTGCACAGGGGAAGTTCAATGTTGATTGATGTGTTGCTGTTTGTGGCAGGGCTGGTGTTGCTGGTGTTGGGGGCCAATGTACTGGTGCGTGGTGCATCCAACCTGGCCTTTTCATTTGGTATTTCACCCTTGGTGGTGGGTTTGACCGTGGTTGCTTTCGGCACCAGCGCGCCCGAGGTGGCCGTGTCGGTTGGCGCGGCGCTGGCGGGTACCACCGACATTGCGATTGGCAACGTGGTGGGCAGCAATATTTTCAATGTGCTGTTTATTTTGGGTTTAAGCGCCATGATCACACCGTTGGTGGTGAATCTTCAGCTGATTCGCCAGGAAGTACCAATCATGATTGGTGCATCGGTGTTGTTGCTTTTGTTGAGCCTGGACGGGCAGTTGTCGTGGAGCGATGGTGGCATTCTTGTGGTGCTCATGGTGGCTTACACCGCTTTTCTGGTTATTCAATCCCGCTCGCAAGTTAAAGCCACGCAAACCGAATTTGATGAAGAATTGCACCCGGCTGAGCAAGGCAGTTGGGATTCCAAATTGCCAGTGCAGTTGGCCTTGATTGTATTGGGTTTGGGTTTGCTGGTGTTGGGCTCTGAATGGCTGGTGGGTTCGGCTGTTGTGTTTGCGAAGGCCATGGGCGTTAGCGACGTTGTGATTGCATTGACCATTGTGTCTGCGGGCACATCCATGCCCGAAGTAGCCACATCAATTGCGGCAGCCCTCAAGGGCGAACGCGATATTGCGGTGGGTAATGTGGTGGGCAGTTGCACTTTCAATATCTTTGCCTGCCTGGGTATTTCAAGTCTGGTCGCAGCTCCGGCGGGTTTACAGGTCGCGTCTTCTTTGCTCGCGTTTGACATGTGGGTGATGTTGGCAGTGGCCTTTGCCTGTTTGCCAATTTTTCTCACCGGGCGAGAAATTGCACGTTGGGAGGGGTGTGTGTTTTTGGCCTATTACACCGCGTATGTGGTGTATCTGATTCTGGATGCACAGGGGCATGATGCACTCGATTTTTATTCAAACACCATGTTGAGTTTTGTCGTGCCGATCACGGTGATCACCTTGGTGGTCAGTTTGTTGCATAGAAAAGGCGGGGAGGGAAATTCAAACGCTTGAACTCGATGTGTTTAGCAGCATTGATCACTAGATTCAGGGACTTACGCCCCATTGTTTAAAGGCGTACATTGATATCGTGTATTGACCTGCAGTACAGCTTGATCAGGAGAAGGCTTTGAAAATAGCCCCCACCGTTGTTGCAGTTTTTTTGTGCGTGTTGACTTTGGGCCGTGTCGCTCAAGCTGCAAATACCGAGAGTGATTTGCCAGTTTGGCTTCAAGAACGTTTTGAGCCTGTGCATTACGATTTGACCCGAATGGTCGACAACACTGCCCGAAACATTGATCAGTTTTTTGGTACCGAAGACAGTCTGTTTGTTGAAAACCAATCTTTTCTTCGCGTTGCGCTGGACACGCGGCTTCAGCCCGGCGATTCAAAGCTTGATCCCAGCGTTCGTTTTCGGGTGGACATGCCCACCACCAAAAAGCGATTGCGCCTGATTATTGAAAGCGACATTGAAGAACCCTTGGGTCGCCTTTCTGAACAAGGCATTCGGGAAGTGCGTGGGGGTGAGCGATTTGACACCAACAATTCTGCTGTGGGCCTGGAGCAGCGTTCGTCCAAAGATCCCAAACAGGCGTGGGTGCAAGGCTTGGGTTTGGGTGTGAAGTTTGGTGCACCACTGGATCCGTACCTTCGCTACTCGGCGCTGAGGCAGTGGAACTTCAGCGAGAGCAAATGGCAAATCAATTCATCGAGCCGGGTGACCCAATTCAACCAACGCGGCTTGCAAGTGCGCACGAATTTCGATTTGAATAAACCGCTTGATGAAGAAAAAACCCTGCGCTTTCAAACCTATGCAGAATACGAAGAAATGCGGGACTCCACAGTGTTTTCACAAACTGCGGAAATTAACCGGGTGCTGAACTCGCGTACGGCGTTGAGATACGCCCTGATTATTGTGGGCGAGGACCGCGGAGAGAAAACCATTAAGGATTACATTTTGCAGGCTTACTACCGGCGCGATATTCACAAGAACATTTTGTTCATGGACATTATTCCTGAAATTCATTTCCCAACTGAGGGCAATCGAGATCCCTATGTGGCCTTGACCTTTCGTCTGGAAGCATTTTTCAGAGGTAACTTTAGCCGTTCCAAATGACGTATAAAACGATTTACCTGCAACACGACAATTTGCGGCTTAGTGCCATGGTGCAAGGTCCGGAAAATGGGCCAGTCGCCATGCTTGTGCATGGTTTTCCCGACACGCCACACAGTTGGAACGGTGTGGCCGATGGGCTGGCACAGGCGGGCTATCTTGTGGTGCGGCCGTGGCTTCGTGGGTACACCCCCGGTTCAGTCAGCCCAAGCGCTGCTTATGATCCGTTCAATGCCGGGCTTGACTTGTTGGCCTGGCGACATTTATTTCAAGGGCGTGAGGTTCACCTGGTGGGGCATGATTGGGGTGCCGTGGCTGGCATGGCCGCCGCGGCCACAGATCCACAGGCCTGGACAACACTCAGCCTGCTGGCCATTCCGCCATTTCAAAAAGTGGAAAGGGCTTGGCGATTATTGCCCAAGCAGCTGGTACTTTCTGCTTACATGCTCGAAATGCAATCCGCCTCTGCGCCAGCCAGGTTGGTTGCCAACCAGTTTGGTCGAATTCGGGCTTTCTGGAACAGTTGGTCCCCGGGCTGGAAATATGCAGAGTCCGAGATTCAACCCGTGTTCGATGCATTCTCAAATTCGGGGGTAGCCTGGGCTGCTACACGTTATTACCGCTCGCTGTTTACCTTGCATCATGCGCCAACCCGTTCCATTTATGCCTTGTCGAGACAAGCACTGCATGTACCGACACTGGTACTGGCAGGTGAAAATGATGGTTGCATGCAGGCGGCCCTGCTTGAGCCCATGGTCGATGCCCGATATTTTCCGAAAGGGGTACGAAGTTGCACCTTGAGGGGCTGCGGTCATTTTCTTCAAGCTGAGCAACCAGGCGCAGTGCTGCAAGAACTTCTTGCGCATCTGCGTGGTCAAGATAGAATTCACTGAATCGATTTTAAAGCAGTACGCCCATGCCCTCCGTTTTTGCACTGTTTGCTTTTGTGTTGCTGGTTGTCGGGGGTTACGGTTATATCAACCAACCTGCTCAGGAGCCGCCCTGGAATCAGGTTATTCCGGGCTTCGCGTTTTCGCCCTACCAGGCCGGGCAAAGCCCCATCGACAACATCGAACCCAAGCTTGAAGACATCAACCGGGATTTGTCCCTGTTGGCCGGTAAAACGCTGGCCATTCGCACCTACACCGTGGCGGGTATTTTCGGAGAAATTCCCGCGCTGGCCAAAGCACACAACATCAATGTGGCCTTGGGTGCGTGGTTAAGCCCCGACCTGCAAGCCAATGAAAAAGAACTTGAGCGTTTGCTGAGTGTGGCCCACAGCCCACCCTACAACGTAGTCCGCCTGATTGTGGGCAACGAAGCCTTGCTGCGAGAAGACCTGAACCTGAAGCAGATGACTGCTTACCTGGACCAGGTGCGCGCTGAAACGGATATTCCTGTGAGCACTGCAGAGCCCTGGCATGTGTGGCTGAAAAACCCGGAGCTGGCTGAGCATGTGGATTACCTTGCTGTGCATTTGCTGCCTTTCTGGGAGGGCATTGCGCTGGACGACGCGGTTAATTTTTCAATCAATACCTACAAGCGATTGCAGTTGGCGTTTCCTGACAAACCGATTGTGGTGACTGAAGTGGGTTGGCCCAGCAATGGGCGCTCGATCAAGCAGGCCGACGCATCCCAGGCCAACCAGGCCAAGTTTTTGCGTCGCTTCATTCAGCGTGCTGAACAAGAAGACATCGTGTTCTACGTGATGGAGGCTTTTGATCAACCCTGGAAGTCAGATATTGAAGGCAGTGTGGGCGGGCACTGGGGTGTATTTGATTCATTCCGCGAGGCAAAGTTTGAACCCGATCGTCCAATTATTGCCATACCGCAATGGAAGTTGCTTGCTGCCGCTTCCATCGTGGTGGCGTTGATGATGACCTTCCTGTTGCTGATCGACAGTAAAACCCTGCGCGACAGCGGACGCACTTTTTTGATTTTCAATGCCTTTGTCATTTCATCCCTGATCATTTACGTGATCTACGATTTCACCTTGCAGTACCACACTTGGGCCAGTGTGGCCATTTCCGTGTTTTTGTTGCTGGGCGTGGTGGGGGTATTTGTGATCGTGATGTCGGAAGCCCATGAATGGGCCGAAGCCATGTGGTACAGCAGCCGGCGCAGGCTGTTGACCTTGCCCAAGCGCGGTGAGGCTGAGACGGCGCTTGCAAAAGGCCATCAGCCGTTTGTGTCTATTCATGTGCCGGCCTATGAAGAGCCACCGGAAATGCTGATCGACACCCTGAATGCACTGGCCCGGCTGGATTACCCCGATTTCGAAGTGATTGTGGTGGACAACAACACGAAAGATGAAACCACCTGGCGCCCGGTGCAGGCGCATTGCCAGCAGTTGGACCAACAGTCAGGTAAGCGCTTCCGGTTCTTTCATGTAAGCCCCTTGAGTGGATACAAAGCAGGTGCCTTGAACTACGCACTGGAGCGAACCTGTCCGCAAGCCGAAGTGGTGGCTGTGATTGATGCAGATTACAAAGTGTTGCCGCATTGGCTGAAAGACCTTGCCCCCGAATTTGAAAAACCCGAGATTGCGATTGTACAAGCCCCGCAAGACTATCGCGATGGCGTGGACAGTGCATTCAAATCCGTGTGCTACGCCGAGTACAAGGGCTTTTTTCATTTGGGCATGGTGACCCGCAATGAGCGCAACGCAATTATTCAGCACGGCACCATGACCATGGTTCGCCGATCGGTGCTTGAGCAGGTGGGGTGTTGGGGGATCAGCACCATTACCGAGGACACGGAACTGGGGCTGCGAATTTTTGAGCAGGGCCATGAAGCGGTGTACATCGACCAAAGCTATGGGCACGGTTTAATTCCCGACACTTTTACCGATTACAAAAAACAGCGACACCGCTGGGCTTATGGCGCCATGCAAATTTTGCGCGAACACGCAGGCCAGTTGCTCGGTTTCAAACAAAGCAAGTTAACCGCAGGCCAACGCTACCACTTTGTGTCGGGTTGGTTGCCCTGGATCGCCGATGGCATCAATCTGGTTTTTACCTTGCTCGCTGTGCTTTGGTCGGGATTGATGTTGTTCGATCCTTTGGCCTTCAATGCACCGCCGCTATTGATTAGCGTGGTCCCCATCATGTTTTTTGCATTTAAAATCACCAAGCTGTTTACGCTGTATCTGGTGCAGGTCAAGGCCAGTTTTCGCACCGCCATGGCAGCTACTTTGGCAGGCTTGTCGCTGAGTTATGCAATCGGGCGAGCGACCTTGTCGGGTTTGTTCGTGGGGCGAAAAATTCCTTTCATTCGCACGCCAAAAATGGCCAGTCGGATGGCTGTATTGCATGCGGTGAATGCAGCGCGTGATGAATCCGTTTTGGCTTTTGTGTTGTTGTGTGCAGTGGGATTGATTTATTTTCGGTTGGGCTTTGATTCCAAAGAAAACCTGGCTTGGTGCCTTGTTCTGATTTCTCAAGGCTTGCCCTTTGTCGCGGCGTTTGTCGTTTCCTTACTCAGTGCTGCGCCCACCAGGGCTGTGGTGCACAATGAAATTGGTGTAAAGCAGTCATGAGTTCTACAGATACAGCACTGCGAGGCAGTCTTGGCATGGGCCTCGGTGGTACCAACGAGGTGTCGAAGTGGCGCTTCAGCGGTCAATTGTTGTTGGCCTTGATCTTTTTAAATTCCACCCTTTGCTTCTCGGCCATTTGGCCCACGGTGTATGTGCTGCCCGACCTGGGCGTATCGCCCGAGTTTGTGTGCCTGATCATGTTGCTTTCCGCATGGGTTGCGGTGTTTGGCAAGCCGTCCGTACGGGCACTGGGTGTTGTTTCTGCGCTGTATTTGCTGATGGCATTTGGTCACTATGCCGATGTGGTGGTGCCCAATTTATTGGGGCGTCCGGTCAATTTGTATTGGGATGTGCCACAGCTTCCGCGCTTTGTGTGGGTTACCGTGCAGGGCTTGCCCGTGTGGCTGACAGCCGTGGTTGTGCTTTTGGTTTGTGCCGCTGTGTGGGCTTATTACCGGCTGCTGCTAGTTGCCATGCACACCGTGAGCAATGCAGTGCAACCTGTTTCAAAAACGCTGTGGTTGTGGAGTGCCTTGCTGTTGGCTGGCATGGTGGTACTTGTTAATTATTCCGAAGATCCGGACAAGCCCACCTTTGTGTCCAAGGCTGTAGTACCGGTTTACTGGAAAGAGGCGATGAAACTGCGCGACATACTGGTGCCCTCGCGTGCGGCGCAGTTGTTGCCAGCCACCACGGTGATCGACGAGGCCTTGGCCAACCCGCACACACCCGCCTTGGCGGCGCTGAACAACCGCGATGTGCACATGATTTTTCTGGAAACATATGGCGCTGTACTTTATGACCAGAAAGATTCTTCAGATGCCGTTGCACAAACCCGTGCACAACTTGAAAAGTCCATTTTGGCCAGCGGCCGCAATGTGGTGTCTGCATTTTATGTGTCGCCGACCATTGGTGGTGCAAGCGACCTTGCGCACTTGTCGGTGTTGTCGGGCATTGATTTGAAAGACTCGCGCAAACACGATGTGCTGTTAACCACCCAGCGGCCGACCTTGCTCGATGTGTTTGAGCGAGAGGGTTACGAAACCTTTGGCCTTTATCATTCTGTCGGTTGGGAGTGGGTTGAGCGCGCCTTTTACAGCTTTGACCAATACATTGATGGCCCTGCCTTGAACTACGAAGGCCCGGCATTTGGTTTCTGGAAAATTCCAGACCAATATGCTGCTGCGCGCGTAGAGCAGTTGTACCCGCGCAATGAATCGGCCAAGCCCCGGTTTACTTTTTTCCCAACCATTTCAAGTCACTTTCCGTTTCATCAAGTGCCGCCGTATCAGCCTGACTGGAAAAAGCTGTTGAGCCCCCAGCCATTCGATTCGGCAGCCGCAGCCCGCGCACAAGCCGAGCCAGTGAATTGGGAATACATGAAGCCCGATTACTTGCGCACAATCAATTACACCAATACCTGGTTGGCGGGTTATTTCAGCCAGCCAGAGCCACGAGAAACCGTGTATGTGATGATTGGTGACCATCAGCCTACGGGCAGTGTGTCGCGAGAACCGACGCCATGGGACGTGCCTGTATTCATTGTTTCAAAAGACCAGCGCCTGCTGGACCGCTTCAGGGCCATGGGTTTTACGGATGGATTAACGCCCAAAACGCGCGCGCCACAGGGTAGTTTGCATAACCTGACTTCTGTGTTGCTGATGGGTTTTGGCCAAACCGGAATGGATTAACCCTGTAGCGGTTGAGCCAGTATCCAAAGCCCCACGCTGGTGAAAACCACCATCAACACCAGCATGGGCAGCTGGCTCAATGTGGCGAGCCTGTTGCTGCGTTCAAGTTGCAAAGCCTGCTGGTGGGCCAGCCACACAGCGGCAACATGCCCAGCCAGAATCAGCACCACTTGGCTGGTCCAGATGTTGGCCATGTCGGGTAGCCACGGCAGACGACCTGTAATGGCATTGCCGAAAATATTCCAGCCCCATCCGAAGGGATCGGACACCAAGCCCCGTATTTTCAAACCCTGGCTAAACAGCAAGGTGTAGTAGTGCGTCAAGTGGTACACCACGGCGATGGGCACCAGGCTTGGTAAATAGCGGCACAGGAGCAAAGCGATGGGTTGTTTGCTACCAGTCAGCATGCGCCCCAGGGCAATGAACAGCACGAACAGAAGCAAGTAGAAAAATGGCGATGCGATCAGCAAGGCCATTTCCCAGGCAATAAACCAGGGGCGCACTTGCGGATAAATTTTCAACGGGTGGTCACCAAACGCGATGGTCAAAATACCAAAGGGGTCTTGCCAGAAAATATTGAAGTACACCGCGGTTTCACGCAGCCCGTCGTAAGCGGTGGACGACAGCAAAAACAACACGAACAGGCATTGCGCTGGGTGCCACAGGCGAAGGCGACGAAGGTCGGAAAAGGGCAGGGCAATTCGCCAGCGGTATTTTCCATCGGTGCTGCGTATTTTGCGCAGTGGTGAGCAGGCTGCAAATAGTCGAAACAACACTGCGAACAATTCACCCCGTTGCAGCCAGCGCCGGGTGCCCCACAGCCACATGCCCGCCAGGTTGAACACACCAAACGCAATCAACAGCAAGGCAAGCTTGCGTGGTGTGCTGTGAAAAAACAGTTCAATGGCAACAAGGCACACCAGTTGCAGTAAAGCGGGCCAGTGGCCCAGCCAGCGCGGGTATTTTCGAATTCCATTCCAGTTCCCAGGCAGCAAAAAGCGCCAGGGATGTTGGTGCTGGTACCAGTCGCCAATCAACATGGCGGCATAGGCACCGCCCAGCACAAACAGAATCCAGAAAAAGGTCATGTTGAAGTTGCGGTGGCTGTCATTGCTGCCCACCAAACCTGTGACGATGCAGAACACCAGGGCACTTAACCAGAACAGTGAGCCCGCTGCGCGCGCCCGATGAACCCACTGCGCAGGCCAGGCAGGCCAGGGCAATGTGCGCTGTGCATTCAGCCCCTTGAGCAGTTTGTTGCCGGGCCGACCACTGAAAGCCAGCAACACGAACGACAGCACCAGCGCCAACACCGATCCCGCGATGTAAAGCTCATAAGGCATGGGCAGTTGCATGGGTTCACCAAATGCATGTGCCATGGCGGTGGCCGGTGCTGCCAGCAGCACCGAGCATAGCAAATGCGCAATCATTTTGGATTGTTGCGGTAGTACACGTTTTCCCACATGCGCACATAAGCTTCAGCACTGTTGTACAACGCATCAATGGCCTCGCCACCGCCCTCAAGGCGTACTTCTTCCACGAAGTCGGCCACCATGCCATAGTGCGCCATGCCCACTTCATCGATGTGCCAGAACTTGCCGCTTTCCGGAATGGTCAGCATGTTCACTTTCATGGCAGGCAAGGACTGGTAACGCGGGCCCCAGCCTTCACCCCGGAACAGCGTAAACGGGTATTGAACCGGCACGCTGTCGCCACCACGGGGGCCAGGGTGTCCACCAAAGCCATTGCCGTCTGCGCCATAACCCAGGCCCAGTAGGGTGTTATTCATACCCGCTTTGTTGCGCCAGAATTTCAACTTTTCCAGAAATTCCACGTGCTTGATGCCATTGCCTTTGTAGGGGTAAATAACACCGCCACTTTTGAGCATACGCACCGCCTGGTCGCTGGTCAGGCCACCGTGCGCATCGTGTGAGGAAGCCATGGGGTAGGGCGGGTTCATGGTCTCGGCCAGGTCCAGCATGATGTCTTTGCTGTGGTAGGCCGCATGGTCAATGTCAATCACAAAGCCTCGGTTCATCAGTGCGGTCAGTGCGTACTGGCCAAGGTCGGTCACAGTGCGGGCATTACAACGTTTGCCATCCGGGTACAGCGGTGTAATACCGCCCACCGCTTCCAACAGCATTTTGGTGAGCGCATTGCTGCTACTGCCGGGTACGGCTGTGGTCATGTTCGTACCCGGTTCACGCACCGAGGGTTCGTTCTCTGGGAAGTCGCGGCATTCTGTGGTTTTCCAGAAAGCACCGGTGTCCAGAAAGTTCAGGAAGTTGATCACGTCGCCACTGAAAATACCGGCACCACCCAAAGAACTGTCGATGTCGTGGAAGGGGTACACATGGCGCGCACCCAGTGCCCACAGTTTGTCGATTTCGGCGTCAATTTGCGCTTGGTCACATTTGCGAATTTCGCCACCACCGGGCAGGAAGGTGACGCCGCAATTGAACACTTGCGCCACTTCAACACCCAGTACCACGGCCAGTTTGCCCTCATTGGCTACTTGGCGGGCTTCGGCGGGGGTTTTCACAATTCTGTACCAACCTTTGCCGGGGCCGCCAAATTGCGCGTCCACATAGTCTTGCACGTCATACAGGTATTCCACCTGTTTTGTAGCCACGCCCATGTCGTTGCAGTCAGCCTGCGGATTGCCCGAGTAAGTCTGTCCAACCCGGCATAGGGCGGCAATGTTGGTGCCGTGGTTGACCATCACGCGCAAACCTGCGCGCCAGGCCCGTTCAACCCAGGCGTGGTACATCACCTGGTGGGTCAGGAAGTTGCGGCGTGGCCAGTCTACAAATGTGGGCCAGCCTTGCGTGTCGTGCTGGGCGCCCGGTGTGGTTTCCAGAATGTTGTTGGCATCGCGTATGCCGTTGGGGCCGTGGAAACCTTCACAACTGCCCAAGGCATGCGGAATACCAAAACGGTGAACCACCTCGCCATACAGCACGCCACCTGCGGATGGGCCTACACTGCCATCCAGCGACATTTCGCTGGACATGCCCATGTGCGTGTGCGTATCAGCAAAACCAATGATGGGTTGATTCTCGCCGCGGCCTTTGTAGGGTGTGCCTTCCATGGCGGTGGGCATTTCGGGGTAGGCTGCACAATCGCTGGCGGGGGCCAGTTTGAACTGTGTACGTTCGGTTTGTTCAGTGCTTGTGGTTAGCCCGGCAGTTTCATCCAGCGCCAAGAACCGACCTGCCGTGTCAGTGAAGGTGAACTGGCTTTTGTCTTTGTCAAAACTGGCTTGCCACACGGCAGCATCCGTGGGCTCAGCGCTGGCCACCAGCGTGTTGCCTTGGGCCGTGATCATTTGCCGGTCGCTGCCGTAAATCAGGTACTTGCCCAATTCAGTGGGTCGCATGGTGAAGTTTTCAGCTTGCGTGGCGGGGCCTGCTGCGTAACGGGCGGCGGCGGGCTGCACAAATTGCCGGCTGAATGCCGATTGCAAGCCGAAGCAGCCATTTGCCACCGAGAATTCGGACGGTTTCAAGGGTGTCTCACTGGGGGTGACTGGTTGGCCTGCGCCACTGGTGCTTGAACTGGTGGTTGTCTCGCCGCTGGACAAGCAAGCGGAAAGGAGTGCTGCGGTTGCGCCAAGGGCGAGAAGTGCTTTCACATTCATCAGGCAAACCCCATTGAAATATTGGTAGAGATTTACTGTTACTGAAGGGAAGAAAGTTTTAGATGTATTTGTGACACAAAGAATGCCAGTAATGTAAAAAGGCCGACACTTGTCCAATTGTTAGAAATCGTGAATGCGATGTTTTTACCAGGTTTAATTTACGGTATAGCAATTAGAGGGTTACATGATTGAGGTGCGTTCTATGCAGTAGTAATGTCCTAATGCCCCAGGATGTTTCACTACCGCATCATATATGTATCTTCATAGCCTTTTCGTGTTGTTGGTAGGGGTTCCCATGTCCTTGGCTGGTTTGCTTATGGGTACGAATAATCCTGTAAGGGCGCATTGCAAGAACTACAAGACCGTGTTTTGTTAGTTGGTCGGTTGATCGGGAACTACATTTTCTCGAAGTTGAAGGCCTTGGCCATGTTTCGCATCTGTTGAAAGATCAGCAAGCAGTTGATGCAACCCAAAAGCAGCCCGGCAGTATTATTAACGGATTCGGTGGGGTTGTTTGGGCTGGCGTGATGGATGAAAAGAGGTATTACATTTGGCACCCAAAGAGTTTGATCAAAGGAGCGAATGTTAGTCAACGCCCATTATTCCCCGGTTCAGTAAGGAGATAAAGCGTCCTAGCGTGCTTGATAGCCATGCCCCGACATATTCTGGAGGTCGGTGATTCACCCGTGAACGTAAATATTTGTCGAATCTTCTGCAAAATATTGGGCCCCGATGAATTTTACCATCCCGAGAACTTCAAGAATGAGAAATCCATGACTCTTGAAACGATCGCCCCCGACGGGGGCGATACCTTCGTCTACGAATACGACTTCGGTGACGGATGGGAACACAAAATCAAAGTGGGAAAAATCTCGCCGATTGACAAGCAAAACTTCTGGCTGATGTGCCTTGCCGTTGACCGATCGGCACAACCAGAAGATGTTGGTGGTGCAGGTGGATAAATGGATTTCCTTGACACAATACACAAACCATCCCACCCCACCCTGGTCACGAACAGGTGTGGGTCTGGAACAGCGGGCCATTTGACCCAAACGAATTTGATCTGAATAACATCAGCAACTCTTGAAACTCAAGTGAGTTCAAGACGCGTTTGCTGGGGCTTACGGTGGTGGATTGAGGTCGAAGAAACAAAGTGCGGTGTTTGCGCCCTAGCCATTCAAAAATCTTTTATTACGATATCGGGATCAAATCTAATCTGCTCTTTTCGCTGTCTAGCGCTGTTTAATCAAAGTGGCAGATTCTTGTCTTTCTAGGCGTGGCGTCGACAGCATTTTTCCCTTTCGACGCTAACTGTTTGCTCCGGTAGAATTGTGTGGACTTCTGCTGATTTGCGCGTATGTGGTTGGGCAAAATTAGGTATGATATTCACTTGAATTGGTGTTGTGCCACAGGAGTTTTATGATAATTAGCAAGATCAAAAGCTTGCGATTGGAAGCCAAGCTGTCTTTGAATCAGTTCGCGAGGCTTGCTGACCTAGACCGGGCAACTGTCTCTAAGGCTGAGAAGGGTGGCATAGTATCAGAGTTGACTTTGCACAAAATCGCGGCAGCGCTGAGTCAGGAACTGGATCGAAGTCTTGACGCAAACGATCTGGTGTCTAAATGAGAAGTAAAACACCTGATTCCAAGACGGAAACAAAAACCTTAAATACGTTCATTGATTTGTTTTCGGGTTGTGGGGGGCTTTCTTTGGGGCTTTTGATGGCAGGGTGGAATGGATTATTCTCTGTTGAAAAATCAAAGGATGCCTTCTCCACGTTTAAGGCCAATTTATGCGGAGGCGGGCGGTACAGGTTTTTATGGCCGGAATGGCTTCCGTGTGAGGCGATGACGACATCCAATCTTATAACAAATTATCAGGCACAGCTGAAATCGCTTAGGGGTCATGTTGACCTTATTGCTGGCGGACCGCCATGCCAAGGGTTTTCCATGGCGGGCCTCCGAAGTAACGATGATCCTCGCAATCGTCTTTCGGAAGAATATATCGAGATTGTTCGACTTGTAGAACCCAAGTATCTGTTGCTGGAAAATGTTCGCGGATTTCAGCACCCATTCTCTGAAGATGAAATGCCATATTCCGACCGAATAGCCTTACATTTGGCGTCGTTAGGTGAATTTGGATATCACGTTTATTCAGATTTGATTGACACATGCGATTTTGGCGTCCCTCAGATGAGGAAGCGTTTCATAATGTTGTGTATCCGCAAAGATCAAAATACCAGTCCGAGTGATCCACTCAAGATTTTGTCGAAAAATATTCCCTCATTTCGTAACCGCCGGTCTTTAAATGGGCACAAAGTCGGGGTGCGGGAGGCTATAGGGGATTTAGAAACTCGGCGATGGGAGCTTGTCGAATATCCCGAAGACCGTCGGTTTAAGCAAATACTGTATGACGGCAGAGAGCCCTTAACTGCATTTCAACGGCTTATGCGATTGGATGTAGAGAAGGGTTTCGCGCCTGATAGCCTGCGACTTCCTAATCATCGACCTGAAATTATCGAGCGATTTTCTCGAATTTTGGCGCAATGTCCACTTGGTCGCTCGCTGTCCCCAGAAAATAGGAAAAAATTCAGTACTAAAAAGCAGTGTTTGACTCCACTGCATCCAGAAATGCTTGCTCGTACAGTTACAACACTTCCGGATGACATGATTCATTACGGAGAGCCTAGAATCCTGACGGTGAGAGAAAGTGCGCGACTCCAAACATTCCCGGATTGGTTCAGTTTCAAAGGGAAGTATACAACTGGCGGGCATCGTCGGAAGCAAGAGTGTCCGCGATATACTCAGGTGGGCAATGCTGTGCCGCCTCTTTTGGCCGAAGCGATTGGTGAAACGCTACTTGAGATAGCGTCATATGAGTAATCTCGCACCTTTGAAATTTAGCGCGCACGCTAGGCTCAAGGATATTATTGGTCGCGGCCTTATTATAAGCGACGATATCGCGATCATTGAGTTGATAAAAAACTCCAAAGACGCCGGCGCGTCGAACGTATGGATTGAGTTTCGACAGATCTGTTCAACCGAGGCGACTGAGCTTGTGATATCCGACGATGGGCTCGGAATGAGTTTGAGTGACATTCAATATAAATGGCTAAACATTGCATACTCTGAAAAGAAGAATTCAGCCCCAACCGTCGGTGCATATGCCGGTAGTAAGGGCATAGGTCGTTTTTCTTGTGACCGTCTAGGCACAAGTCTCCAGATATTGACTCGAAAGTATGGTCAGACATCGGTCAGGTTGGATGTGGATTGGACGAAATTCGAGGTCGATGGGCGAGATCATGAGATTGGTAGCATTGAGCTGTTTGCGAGCGAGCCAACGATCGAGGAATTTCAGCAAGCGGTGGGCAAAGGACGAACTCCTTATGGGACAGTCCTTACGATAAGAGGCCTGCGCAGCGAGTGGGGCGCCGACCGCTTACGGTCTCTCCGCAAGGAACTTGAGCGTTTCATAATTGATCCTGGTAGCAAGTTTTCTGTTCGGTTTTCTCATTGGAAATACGATCAAAACCATCCAATCAATGGCCCGATTGAAAACAAAATTTTTGACGAATTAGATTTTCGCGCTTCGTCTATTCAGGCCGACATCGATCCAGAGGGGAAACAGATAACATTTGAGCTGCGTCATGATGGAGATTTCCTATTCAGGAGTACTGAGCTAAATCCCTATTCGCAGCTGAAAAACATCCGGTTGACTTTGTTTTATCTAAATCAACCAGCAAAGGCCTTCTTCAAGCGGCGCACTGGATATAGATCCGTGGATTACGGTTCGGTATTTTTGTTTCTTAACAGCTTCAGGGTCTTTCCCTACGGATCGATCGGAGATGATTGGCTAGGTATCGATAAGCGCAAAGCTCAGGGGCAGCGTCGTTTTTTCGGTCTGCGGGAGCTGGTGGGTTTTATTCAAATTACAGATAAAGACGAAAAATTTGAACCTGTGTCCAGCCGTGAGGGGCTTAAGCGTAATATTGCTTTTAGAGAACTTTCTGCGGATAGTCAGTCCATCCCTAGTTCGTTAGACGATGAGCTGGTTTATGGGTTTTTTCATAAGGCAATGAGAAAGCTCGAGAAATTTGTCGTCGATGGTCTTGACTGGGACCGAATTGATCGAACGATCGGCGAAGACAATGAAGAAGAGCTTCTTGCTGGAAATTACCAATACCTGCAAGGTGAGAAGCCCGTATTGGAAACCATAGATTCAGTAGTCAGGATTAGATCTCCGCAAAATCACATAATCGACATTGATATCAATCTCAAGTATTTGTCGTCCCTCGCAGACCAAGAGACTCAGGACTACGATGACCTTATCGAGACCCTCGAGGACAAGTTTGACGGTACTCCGATTCACAAGCTGCAACCATCCGAGAAAAGAGATCTATCCCGTTTCATAAGTCGCCAAGCGAAAGAACTTGCGCAGAAGAATCAGACGAATCGTGGCCTAGAAATCAAATTTGACGAGGCAAATAAAAAGCTTCAGTCAGAACAGAAGAAAAGGATTTTTGCAGAGTTCGAAAGTACGGCTGATCAAACGCGAATTATTCAGTTGCACCATCAGATCGGTTTGGTGGCAGGTGCTTTACTGAAGCGTATGGATCGTGTCGTACGTAGATACCGGAAAGATGAGTCTACTTACTCAAAAACAGACCTTTTCAACGTTATCGAGGCCAGCCTTTTCGAGATTGAAAAGATTCAAAATGTGTCAAAGTTGGCATCAAAGGCCGACTTTGATATTTCTACTAACAGGGTTCGCGATGACATGCTTCAGTTTGTTGATGAGTATTTACAGAACTTCAAAGATGTAGGCCTTGGTTGGAATTTGCGAACAACATATGAGAACTCTGAGAATTGTCAGTTGGTTAGGTCATTTCGACCGGTTGAGATGACAATGCTAGTTGATAATTTGATCGATAACGCAGGCAAAGCTGGCGCTACGAAGGTGGTTATCCGGGCCTTCCAGACTGACAAAATTATTGTTCTAGAGTTTGCCGACAATGGTGCTGGCCTAACCGATCGTTTTTCTCCAGAGGAGCTTTTTGAGAAGGGGGTCACCAACACATCTGGATCGGGTATTGGGTTAAACCATGTCAAGCAAATTGTCGATGAACTTCAGGGCAAGATATCCATTTCGAGCGGGATTAATGGAGTTGGTGCAATTGTCAGAATGGAGTTTAAGGCATGAAAACTGCTTATAAGATTCTTTGGATCGATGATGAACCGAGGAGCACAGACACTGATCAGGAAGACGTAACCGAATATCTTGGTGAATTGGGAATTAGAGCGGAAATAAATTTTGTTGAGGCTCCTGAAGATGGGTCGATCAAAGAACGATTGGATCGCCATCTGAAGGATAGAGATCTTGATCTACTGATGGTAGATTACAACATGCCAGGTTTGCAAGGAGATGAACTTGTCCGATCAATCCGTGAGTCGGACCATATTTATTTACCCGTTATTTTCTACTCCTCTAGTGCGGTGGGTGATCTCCTCGACGCGGTAAGGCAGGCAGAAATAGACGGGGTATACGTCGCGAACCGAGACGCTCTCATTGTTAAATTTAAGAGTGTCGTAGGTAGTTTATTGGTTCGGGAGCAAACAGTGAAGCAGGTGAGAGGCTTGCTGATGGAGGGTGTTTCGGAAATAGACACTCAGTTTTGTGAGATTTTCAATAAGGTTTGGCCCAAGTTAGATAATAAGCAGCAAGCTGATGTAGCTCAGTACCTCAAGTCCATAGTCGACGAGCGGGTATGTAGTGCTTCAAAAAAATCGCAAGATTTACCTTTGGATCCCGAGAAGTTTGGCGAACACTTGACAAAAAATTTTCTCACGACCGCCTATGACACTTACACGCGTTGGCGACTAACTCAGAAGATCCTTTCTATGTCGGGTCACGACGAGCAGCGTGTCATGGAGTTAAAGAGATTTGCTAAGAGCGGGAGTGGAGAGAAGTCTTTGAATGACTTGCGAAACGATTATGCACACAAGAGCAGAAAGTTACTGGATCAAGACCACGATGACAAACGATGCGTCCAAATAAGGAAGTCTCTAAGTATTCAGACCGCGAACATAAATGCGATCCTAGACTCGGAGTGATAATTTATTACTGATTCAATTGCAGGAGGTTTCCGTATGATTTTAGA
>NZ_DKTN01000015.1:31962-38916 GCF_002473065.1 Limnobacter sp. UBA7229
ATTTTAGAAAACCTGAGGTCTAGGGGCATGTTATTTGGGCTTAGTTTGTTGACTATTGATATCTACTAAACCTCGGTTCACCTCTTTTTTAGCTTGATGCCACAAAGCTGAATCGCCTTCGATTAGAACTTCGAGTAGCGCCTCCATTTCAGATAGATACACTTTCTTAAAATCGCCGCCGTACTCTACGATTGATCTCGTGTTACAAATAATGTCGGCCAATTTCACCGTCTTTATGTCCGCAGGTGCTTTGGCCAAATGATCTCGGTCTATGGCTTTTCGAGTCGCGCGGTTGCCATCTGCTGTTGTGCTAGCGTCTGTTAGCCAAGCTACAGCTTCGGAAATCTCAGTACCGAAAAGCTGCTTAATCTCCGCAATAGTTGCAGAGGTGTCTTCAACAACATCATGCAGTAAAGCAGCCGCTACCATTACGGTGTTACCGTTAGCGCCTGCAACAATTGTTGCCACCTCTAGGCAATGCAATACGTAAGGTTCGTCGGTGTATTTGCGCTTCTGACCAGCGTGCATGCGGGTTGAGAATGCGCAGGCTTCTAATATTATTAATAGCTCCGGCGTCTTTTTCTTTGTCAAAGCTTGGGATGTTTCCATTCGCTGAAATGCATTTACTGGGAATTTGTATTAATACTGACTTTAACATCGTTTGTGAATTCTACCGAGATATCGTTACCGATGCGGATGTGCTCGGGTAGACCGTCGATGCGAGGGCGCATCATCTAAGATAAAAAATTGAGTATTAATATGGCCAAGTGTTAGCGAAAAAGATTTAACAAATACCAACTTGTCAAACAACTGTCGTCAGGTCGGTTTTGATTGATTAAAAGTAGCCTTGGGTGCTTGAACTAGCCTCAAACGCATCTGTGAGCCTATACACAGGTTCTCGAATGTTTGGTTAACGCTATGATTAATTAGCGATGATCGCGAACCGTAGGTATTGGGTTAGCCTGTCTATAATTAACAAATGAAAAAGGACTTAGACGCTTTCGCATCTAAGTCCTTGAATTTGTGGTGGGTCGTGCGAGATTCGAACTCACGACCAAAGGATTAAAAGTCCTCTGCTCTACCAGCTGAGCTAACGACCCACATTTCGCTTTCGGGCGTTGGCCCTCAACCGAAGACCGCGATTATGGCCAAGTTTTTAAAAGTGGTCAAGCCCCGCGCGGGTAAAAAGCCACTATTTTTTGGCTGAAATCACGTAAGGGTTTGAAATCTTGAAACGTTTTAGAATTTCAATTTCGCGGTTTTCCATCAATTCGGCTTGATTGTTGCGTTCATGCACATAGCCTTGGGCGTGCAGGCAGCCGTGAATAATCAGGTGGGCCAGGTGGTCAATCGGGTCTTTGCCCTGCTCGGCGGCTTCGCGCTCGACCACGGCGGGGCAAATCACGATGTCGGCCATGAACACGGGCAGGCCTGAATCAGCGCCCAGGTCGGGCATGTCCATGGGAAAAGTCAGCACATTGGTGGCGTAGTCTTTGCCGCGGAAGTCGCGGTTCAATTGTCTGCCTTCTTCTTCTCCCACCAGGCGAATGGTAATTTCAGCCCTGTCCATAAAACAGGCTTTTGCCCAGCGGCGAATGCGGCTGTTGTCCACTTCCGAGAAGGGAGGGTGGTCGGCTTGCATGGCCCATTGAATGGCGACGCTGACCGGCGCTGTGATTTTACTGGTGGTTTTACTCGTCATTGGTTTCACCAGCCGTGCCGGTTCGTTCAGGGTTGTGGAAACGCTCGTAGGCTTCAACAATGCGGGCCACCAGTGGGTGGCGCACCACGTCGGCGCTGGTGAAGTAGGTCATGGCGATGCCTTTTACATTGCGCAGCACATGCTGGGTTTGTACCAAACCACTTTGCTGGCCACGTGGCAGGTCGATCTGCGTGACATCCCCGGTAATCACCGCCTTGCTGCCAAAGCCAATTCGGGTCAAAAACATTTTCATTTGCTCGGGCGTGGTGTTTTGTGCTTCATCCAGAATCACAAAGGCATGGCTCAGCGTGCGGCCGCGCATGTAGGCCAGTGGCGCAATTTCAATCACATTGCGTTCAAACCATTTTTGTACGCGTTCGTAGCCTGCCAAATCGTAAAGCGCATCGTACAGGGGGCGCAGGTAGGGGTCTACTTTCTGGTTCAGGTCACCCGGCAAAAAGCCAAGGCGTTCGCCAGCTTCCACGGCGGGGCGAGTCAGAATAATTCGTTTCACGCTGTCGCGTTCCAGTGCATCCACTGCGCAAGCCACGGCCAGGTAGGTTTTGCCAGTACCTGCCGGGCCAATACCAAAGGTCAGGTCATGCTCCAGCACAGCTTTCAAATAGTCTTTCTGGCGGGCAGTGCGGGGTTGCAAATCGCCTTTTTTGGTGCGCAACACCACAGGTTCTTCGGCGCCAGCGATCACCGGAATTTCTTTTTTGATACTGGCCACTGTGCTGGTGTTTTTCAGTTCAACCAAGGCCAGTTGGATTTCGTCGGCAGTAACCGGCTTGTCGCTTTTCTCGAAAAAATGATTGATCAGGATAAAAGCCTGTTTGGCATTTTCCTTGTCGCCCACTACATTCAAGGTGCCGTTGCGTCGCGCAATTTTTACATTCAATGCGGCTTCAATTTGCCGAAGGTTGGCATCCACAGGGCCACACAGGTTGGCCAGCTTGTGGTTGTCGTCTTCCGGGGCGTGCCATTCACTGCCTTTTGCTTTCATTGGGTGCTTCTAGAAAAGTGGACTTCATATTTTAAGCATTCAATCTTCCATTTGCCGGTGGCGAGGCTGGAAACTGACACGCATCAAAGTGCCTGGCCTGTCGGGGTGGTTGGATTTCGGATTGTCATGAATGGTGACGTTGGCATCGTGTTGGTGTGCAGTTTCCTGCACAATCGCCAGCCCCAGGCCCGAGCCGTCTTCGCTGGTGCCCAGCACGCGGTAAAAACGGTCGAACACCAGGTTGCGTTCGCTTTCCGGAATGCCAGGGCCATCGTCCTCCACTTCCAGCACAATGGCTTCGCGTTGGGGGCTGTCGTCCACCCGCACGGTCACGCAGCCTTCTTCGGGCGTGTAGCGCAGGGCATTTTCCACCAGGTTTTTCATCATCTCGGTCAGCATCAGGGTTTGACCGTTCACGTACACCGGGTGATCAGGCACTTCAACACCCAGGTCAATGCGTTTGTTCATGGCCTCGGGCACGAAGTCGCGTGTAACTGTTCGCGCAATGTGGGTCAAATCGAGCTTTTCAAACTGCAATACCGACGGTGCCTCGGTGCGGGCCAGCGCCAGCAGCTGGTTGACCAGGCGGGTTGACCGTTCGGTGCCTACTTTTAATCGGCGCAGGCTGCGAAGTTTGGCGGCCTCGTCGGTTTCATCGCTCAGCAATTCAACTTGCATGCGCAAGCCGGCCAAGGGTGTTTTAAGCTGGTGGGCAGCATCGGCCACAAAGCGTTTTTGGGTGTCGATGGTTTGCTCAAGCCTTTCCAGTTGCTCGTTCAAGGCGGTAATAACCGGCAGCAATTCTTCGGGTGTGTCTTTGGTTTGCAGGGCGCTGAGGTCGTCGGGTTTGCGGGTGCGGATAATGTCCAGCAGGCTGTTCAGGGGGGCAATACCTCGCGACAGGCCAAACCACACCAGCAACACGGCCAGTGGCAGAATAACGAATTGCGGCAGAATCACGCCCTTGATGATTTCGTTGGCCAGGCTGTCGCGTTTGCCCAATGTTTCCGCGATCTGAATCAGCATGAACCGGTTTTCACCCACGGTGGGCAGTTCAATCCACAGGTGGCCTGCGCGAAAGTCTTCGCCATTGACCACAATGTCCCGAAAATTAACCACCCCAATTTGCCGGGCCTCGCGTTGCGGAATGGGCAGGGTCCGTTCGTCGCCCAATAAAAATTCGCCACCTTTGCCAAGCACTTGAATACGCAATTGGTCCGTGCCGTCGGCCAGTAAAATTTCCAGCGCTTCTTTGGGAATGGCAAACTGGTTGCTGGGCGCCTGCGCTGCTACCTCTTGAGCCAGTGCAGTTATTTTGTCGTCAAGAATATGGTCGAAGGGATCGTTGGCAATTGACTTGGCGACCAGGTAGGTCACACCAATGCTCATGGGCCACAAAATAAGCAGGGGTGCCAACATCCAGTCGAGAATTTCGCCAAACAGCGAGCGGCGTTGTTGTTGCCCCGAGGCCAGTGGATTGCGTTTGTACCAAGCCAATCAGGCACCCGCCTTATGTGTTGGCGTTGGCATTGGCATCGGGTGTGGCTTCTTTCTCGACAAATTTTTCAAGGCAATAACCCAGGCCACGTACCGTGGCAATTCGAACACCGTTGACTTCAATTTTTTTGCGCAGGCGGTGAATATAAACTTCAATCGCGTTGTTGCTCACTTCTTCGCCCCATTCGCACAGGTGGTCTACAAATTGTTCTTTGCTGACCAAGCGGCCCACGCGTTGAAGCAGCACCTCCAGCAAACCCACTTCACGCGCTGAAAGGTCGAGCATGTCGTCGTTGATGTAGGCAATGCGCCCCACTTGGTCGAAGGTAAGTGGCCCGTGTTTCCAGATGCTGGCGCCTCCACCTGTGCCACGTCGCGCCAATGCGCGCACCCGGGCCTCGAGTTCTTTCAGGTCGAAAGGCTTGGCCATGTAATCGTCAGCACCGGCGTCCAGGCCTTGTACGCGTTGTTCAACGCTGTCGGCTGCAGTCAGGATTAGCACGGGCATGTTGTTGCCGCGTGCGCGCAGGCGGCGCAGCACTTCAAGCCCGCTCATTTTTGGCAGGCCCAAATCGAGTATCAAAATGTCGTAGTTCATGGTGGTCAGCGCGGTGTCGGCGTCGCTGCCTTTGAACATGCAGTCCACGGCGTAGCCGGCCTGTCGCAACGACTGCGACAAACCTTCAGACAACAAGCTGTCGTCTTCGGCCAGAAGTATTTTCATCCCTGTCTCCTCAGTGCAGGCCGGCCGGTGTGGCTCTTTTTACCTGAACATGAATATGTGTATTGCTTTGATTCTAGCCTGAAAGTGCCGTGGCTTTCGCGGCTCGAATTGCGTCACGGGTGTTTCGCGCTTCAAGTGCGGCAGCGCTTGCAAAACTGGCTGTACCGTTGGCGTACAAAATGGCACGTGATGAATTGATCAACAAGCCCCAGCCTTGGCTGCACAGGCCATTTTTTACCGTGTTCAGCAAGTCGCCGCCTTGTGCGCCAATGCCAGGTACCAGCAGGGGCGAATCGCCCACCAGTGCGCGCACTGTTTTAATTTCTTCCGGGTAGGTTGCACCCACCACCAGGCCCACTTGCTGGTGCGGGTTCCAGGCCGTGGTGGCCAGTTTGGCGACTGTTTGGTACAACGGTTCGCTTTTTTCGGTGTTTAAAAATTGCAGGTCGTTGCCTCCGGGGTTGGAGGTGCGGCACAGCAGAAAAAGCCCCCGGTCAGAATAGGCATGGTAGGGCTCAACGGAATCGCTGCCCATGTAGGGGCTTAGTGTTACGCTGTCGGCCTTGTAACGCTCGAACGCCTCAATGGCGTATTGCTTGGCGGTGGCGCCAATGTCGCCGCGTTTTGCATCCAGAATGGTGGTGGCATGTGGCGCAATTTCATTGGCATACGCCAGAATGTTTTCCAGCGCGGCTTCGGCCCGGTTGGCTGCAAAGTAGGCAATTTGCGGTTTGAATGCGCAGGCAAACTCGGCAGTGGCTTTCACAATTTCGATGCAAAAGCGTTCAATGTCTGCGGGGCTTGTGCCATAGCCTTCGGGCATGCGGGAAATGTCGGGGTCCAGGCCCACGCACAACATGGAGTTGCTGTGTTGCCAACTGTGCGCAAGGCGTTTCGGGAACGATGAAAATTGCGAAAAACGATTGCTGGCCATTGCATGCGAAAACAGTTGGAAGGTGTCGCTATTGTACAGGATCAGGGCAAGCCCCTAGGGGCAAGAGTGGGCCAATGCACTACACTGGGGCACTTTACTGAATGATCGTTCACTTACGTGCCAGCTGCAAAATTATCCCTGCCTCAAATTCAGTTACTCCTTGGCATTACCGCCATTTGGGGTTTGAACTGGCCTGTCATGAAATACGCGGTAACGCAGTACCCACCTTTGCATTTCCGCACCCTGTGCATGGTGTTTGGCATGGTGGCCATGTGGTTTGTGGCTCGGCAAATGAAGGTGTCGCTCAAGGTTCCCCGCGAAATGTGGGGCAGGCTTGCTTTGCTTTGCATTCCGAACATGATTGGTTGGCACCTGTTTTGTATTCTGGCTGTGAAGGAACTGAGCTCGGGCCGCGCGGCTATTTTGGGCTACACCATGCCAGTGTGGGCGGTGTTGTCGGGCCTTGCGTTTGCGCACCCGGTGGGGCGTCGTGGCTGGATCGGTTTAAGCCTTGCCATGATTGCCGCCATGCTGCTGCTCTCCTCTGAATTTGCTGCCATTGCAGGCAGCCCATTGGGCGTTGTGCTAATGCTGGTGGCCGCCGCCTGCTGGGGGTTTGGCACTACGCTGATTCGGCATTACCCCACTGGTTTGCATGCCCTCACCTTCACCCATGCCATGATGCCGCCGACCATTGTGGCCATGGGTTTGGCTGGTTTTTGGTTTGAGGGAACCGATGTGGGTGCGCCGCAGGGTTGGTCGCAGTGGTGGCCAATTTTTTACAATGCTTTTGGTGTGTTCGCATTTTGCCAGGTTGCATGGTTTAGCCTGGCCAAATCGCTGCCACCCATTGTGTCGAGCTTGTCCATCATGATTATTCCGGTGGTGGGTGTGATGGCAGGTAGTTTTTTCCTGGGCGAGGTGCCGCATTGGCCTGACTTTGCTGCATTGGTTTTGATTCTTGGTGCGATGGCTGTGATTCTCGTGCCAGGGAGAAAGAAAGCAGTGGTCGGCTGAAGCGCGGGTTGCTTGTGTCGCACTTGCTGGCGAATTAAGAGTTGAACTTGAAGGGTCACCGCTGCCCGAAAACT
>NZ_DKTN01000016.1:0-29359 GCF_002473065.1 Limnobacter sp. UBA7229
TCCGGCGGTCAACGTACCAACAACTGATGTGGTCAGGGTTTGCGCGGTGCCTTGAATCAACAGGTTGTTTGTGTCGGCGATGCTGGCTTGGCCCGCCACATTCAGAGTGACAGTGCCGTTGAAATCGTTGCCCTCATCCAATAACGTTGCACCTTGTGCAACCAGGACTGTTGGACCCGTCACTGATACAGCGGCAGATTGACCAATTTGCTGTGCGGCCGCATTCAAGCTACCCAGCATTGAATTGCTCAAGTCCAGTTCATTTTGTGCGGTCACGGTTAATGCTGCTGCATTGCCGCCTACCGAGAGGTCTCCACTGGCATTCACTGTTGCCTGCTGTGTGGCATTAACAGTAACGCCACCGCCAAAACTGTTCGCCGCGTTGGTCAAGCTGATTGTAGGTGCAGCCAGGTTGCTGTTGCCATTTACATTCAATGCGCCCGACTGATTAATTGCTGTGCCTGCCTGCACGTTCAAGCTGCCTGCTGAACCTTGCAACTCAATTACTTGCTGGTCGCGCAGGTTCACACTGCCAGCAGAATTCAGCACCACGGGGCCTGCGAAGTTGTTGGCAGCGTTCATGAAGGAAATGGTGTTTGCATTCAATGTGGCTTGGTTTTCAACAGTCAGATCGCCAAGCTGATTTACTTCTGTTGCATTGACGGACAAACGACCTGCCTGGCCTTGAACAGTCAGTGTGTTTCGATCAGCCAATTCAACATTGACTTGGTTGCTTAAAGTAACCGGGCCAACAAAATCGTTGTTGGCGTTGTTCAACCGTACCAAGGTATTGCTGCTGTTGTTGCGGTGCTCAATGCGCGCATCACCTCCAACCATCAAGGCCGCCGCACCCGAGGAAGCCTGTGTCACAACATCTGAAGTCAAGGTCAAATTTTCATTCACTGTCAGCGCGTTACTGATTTCAACAGTGTTTGCATTCAACACAAGTTCCTGTGCATTGCCTGCCACGTTCAGTGTGTTTTCGTCGCGCAAACTGACACGTGCATTGCCAAGCAAGTTAACCTGCCCCTGAAAATCATTCGCAGGGTTATTCAGGCTGACTGCGGCGGCATTCAATGCAGCGGTGGCCCCCACAACAAGTGAGTCACTTTGTGCGATGGATAGCGCTGTCAGGTCAAGCGAACCAGCCTGCCCCTCGATCGTCAAGGTATTGCTGTCACGCAAACGCACAGAGCCTTGGGTATTCAAAACCACATCGCCATTGAAATCGTTCATTGCATTGTTCAACGCAACGGCACCCGAGTTGTTGATCCGGGTTTCACCTTGCACCTGCAGGGCACGATCAACATCCATGCTTTGCGTGATGCTGTCTGCGCTCATTGCAAGGCTATTGCTTGCGGTCAAACCGTTGAACACCAAGGAATCGGCTTCAACACTACCGCTGACAACATTGCCTGCCACAGTCAATGTACCGTTGGCTTTTATTGCTGCGCTTTCACTGGAAGTAAGTGTGACCGTAGAGCCGAATTGATTGTTGCCTGACTCAGTCAAATCAATATGTTGTGCACTCAGTGCGCTGGTGCCTGTCACATTCAAAAAATCAGTTTGATCAATTCGTGTTGCTGTTGCACTCAGGCTGTTTACATTCAAGCCGTTTACAACAATCTGCCCATTGGAGCCGGTGGTCAAAGCGACATCATCGGCAGAACCCTGAACAGTCAGAGTATCGTTGCCATTCAAATTTACTGCGCCTGCATTGTGCAGCACCACAGTTGAACCGAAACGGTTTGCCGCGTTGTTTAGCTGAACAGAATTGCTGTTGTTAATGCGCGTTTGCCCAAGCACATTCAGCGCATCGACTTCAGTGGTGCCTTGACGAATCGAATCTACGTTGAAAACTGCGCTTGCAGCCCGCCCTGAGACCGCAATACCCTCGGCGCTGCCCAATTGAACCTGACCATCCAGATTGAGAACGACCTGGCCGCGAAATGTATTGCCAAACTGAATTAATTCAACGTTTTCGCCATTGAAAGTTGCCGTGTTGTTAACTGTCAACGGCCCTGCCTGCGCCGACTGCGTGGTATTGCGGGCGGTTGCAGTCAGGTTGTTGACCTGCCCTGACAAAGACAACTCACCCTCATCAGCAAGCTCGGCGGTGCCCACATTGCCAAGCTCGACATTGCCGCCGAAATCATTGGATATGTCCGCCAACTGAACCGCGCTTGCATTCAAGCTTGTACCTTGCTGCACAGTCAGTGTTCCGTTCTGTGCAATGCTGGCCGCAGTAACATTCAAACTTTCAACTGTCAGTTCGTTTAACTGCACTTGATTGACTGCTGATAAAGTGGCTGCACCCGCAGACCCCGACACAGCCAGATCATTCATGTCCATTAAAATGGCTGCACCAGTCACCGCAAGTTCGACATTGCCTGCGAAATCATTGTCGGACTCAAGCAGATTGACCTGATTGGCATTCAGGGTGGATAAACCAGCAACGGACAGCGCAGCGCTCTGTGTAATTTCGGCTGCTGTCAAATTCAGTTGCGCGGCAGAACCTGAAATGTTCAACTCACCATTGGTGTGTAAAGTAGTACCCGCAGTGCTGTTAATCAATACCTCGCCATCAAACTGGTTTGCCTGATTCCCCAGGTTGATTTCATTCGCATTCAATACGGTGCTTCCATTCACCTGCACTGGGCCAGTCTGCTCGATCCTGCCACTGGCATTGACTGTGAGGCCATCAGAAGCAAGGCTTCTGATTGCAAGGTTCTGAGCACTGAGTGTGGCTTCACCGCCTGAATCGACCGAAACTTGCAGATTGTTGGAATCATGAACTGCAACTGACCCTGTCGCTGTCAAATCGACCGAGCCAGTGAAGTCATTGCCAGCGTTGTTTAAACTCAAACCACCTCTTGAATTGATATTCAGGCCACCGTCAGACAGCAAAGCCGCACTTTGGCCGTTGCGCATCTGGCCAACTTCACCCGCAATAACATCTACAGTACCCTGTGGGTTACCCACGTTGAGGCTACCTGTTAATTGAATCAAATCACCTTCAATTGAAATTCGTGAAGCCTGGTTTACACCGGCCGTGTTGATGACACTGGGATCGCCGTTGTTCGATGCACTGGCCAACAAAATAATCCGTCCGCCCTCGGCCAGCACCTGGCCAAGCTGTTGAATCAAGGCGTTGTTGTGACCTTCAACTGCCTGAACAATTAGGTCGCTGCCCGAGGTATTTACGGTGACCTCCTTGGCTGCAATTAGATTCACCGACACGCCAGAGCCAGCCTGGTGTTGTGGTTGCAATCCTGCTGTCAGATTTCCCGAGTTTGTAATGGAAGGCGCCAGGAATACGATGTCTTTGGCAGTGATGCTGCCAGCATTGAGAATACCTCCGGCATTTGCACCTGTTTCAAACTCAATTGTTTGACCAGGCATTTGGCCATTGCCGTTACCATTGCCCTTGAGATTCAATGTAGACGCTACAAGACTACCCACATTCACCTGAGAACCCGCACCAAACACAATACCACTTGGGTTGATCAGGAAAATTCGACCATTGGCCACCAGGCTGCCGAAAATTTCAGATGAATTACCCCCGACAACCCGATTCAAAATGACAGAATCGGCACCGGGCTGAACAAATCGAACGGTTTCGCCGCTGCCGATGGAAAACTCCTGCCACCTGATCACATCACGTTGATTGACTGTCTGAGTGATCACAGTGGTGCCGGGCAATGACACGTTCAGATCAAGGTTATTGCCCAAGACACCATCAAGAATCGGCGCAGTCTGCACATTGGCACTGAACACCAGCAACACGGCAGCTGCCAGTGGCTTGAGTGGGAAAGACGAATTCAGCTTGCAAGTTGCGGAAGTCATAAAAATTCTCTTAGAAATAGTAGATGTAAGATGCAAAGATTCTTGGGCTTTGGCGTTTCGGATCAGACTGCCGAACACCCGCCAGTTCCCAGGCCAAACTCAAGTTGAATGTGAAAATGTCTTGCCTGTCCCAAGCCAAACCCAGGCCGTAACCAGCCAGTTCGGCATGGTTGTTGAATCCTGCGGGCTGATTGCTGGTGTCTTCGCGAAAACGAACACGGCCTTGATCAAAAAACACATTGAAGGACAATTCACGCGCCGCACTGCCAAACCAGTTGGCAGAGGGCAAATAGCGCGCTTCCAGCGTGAACAAATCGCAGCTGTCGCCAGAAGTTTCACCTTGTGCAAATGCGCGCACAGCCGTAGCACCACCCAGCGAACACTGTTCACTGCTGTCAAGATTGTCGAGTGCATATTGACCACGCAAGAAGCTCCACAGCATCAACTTGCCGGGCACAACAGATTGCAACCTACCAAACGAGTAGTTCACACGCATGGTGTTAAGTTCATCGTCCAGACCAAACGGCACACCACCCGGATAATTCGTTTTGCTTTCCTCTACGTTGAAGTTGAAGAAGTTAAGACCGCCGCCCACCAGGCTATCGCGGGAGTCGCCACTGAGACCCAGGCGAAATGAATCCACTTCCTTCACGGTTTCCAAACCAGACAGGCTCTGCCTGTCAGTGAACTCCTTTTTGTCATACCCAGTCAGTGCAAACACATTCAGGTTGCGTGAACGCACCAGGGGATACAGCGCGAATACACCCAGCGATTCTGCATCGCCATTCAAGCCCAAGGGAAAATCGTTTTCCTCAAGTGAATAATTCACGGTAGACACGTTCACACCCAACTTCAATCCATCCGCACCAACCGGCAGGGTGTAACCCAGCAGCGTGAAGTCCAAACCACCTGTTTCAGATTGAAGATGACTGACCGAAAACGAGTCACCCAAGCCAAACGGACTTTCCCAGGAAAAGGTGGCAATGCCACGGTACGTGCCTGCGTACCGCGAGCCGTTTGCATCCAGGCCCGCACTGCCGGTCAGTGCCTTGTCGTTGCTGGGTGTTGCAACCAGAATCGCTTTGCCTGCTTGTGTGCCAGGCTTGATGGCAAATGACATTCGAATGCCACGCAAGTCATTGAGCAGGAACACCACCCGCTCTACCTCTTCCACACGAATGACCGTACCGGGCTTTAAACGCTTCAAGTGCGATTCAACAATATCCCGATTCACGCGCAGTTCTTCTGCAGGCCAAGCCACTTCGACTGACTCCAGCACACCGGGCAACACGGCAATGGTCACCACACCGTTTTTAATGTCTTGCGCGGGCAAATAGGCATACGCCAGGTAATAGCCCAATTCACGCTGCAAGAATGCAGTCACCACCTGTGCTGCACTGCTGAGGTCTTCAAACGAACGCTTTTCGCCCACATACGGCATCAGCAATTTCTGAATATCGTTCAGATGCTTGGCTTCGACACCTTCAATTCGATAAGCGCTGACATTCAGAGACACATCGTTCAACGGCTTGCCCAACTCAGGGGCCGCCTTTCTTTCAGCCTGATTGTCGATGACAGGCTCTGCTTCTTTTTCCGCAGCAGGCGCAGCAGACTCGGGATTGATAAAGGGGGCAGGCGTAGACACCTGGGCCTGTACCGGCCAGGCAAGTGTGTACAGCAACAGGGCAATTGTGTATCGGTTGGTCAACATGGAATAGGTACTTGGAATGAGAGCGAACCGGAGTGAAACATCAAAACCGGAAATCAGGAAATTGGGTCATTGGTATGGTGTCAACCGAATTGAGCACCCCCCTCACCCACAAAGACCAAAATGCTACTGAGGTTGTCTGCCCGCCCCAAGGCGCGATTAAATGCCAGTTGATGAATATGGGCATTGCAATCCTCTGCGCACCACAGGCTGGTACCCAGCAATGCGAGCTCGTCGTCATTGAGGTGTTCCCACAAACCATCGCTGCACATCAAGAACCAGTCCCCAGCCAACAAGCAGCAAGGCTCGGTCACATCCATGTGAAGATGTTCATTTTGCTCACCCAATGCGGTATACAGCGCGTTTCGACTGGCTTGACCATCGGATTGTTGATGATCAATCATCCACTGCAACACACTGTGGTCCCTGGTTTTTGAGCGCAGCACAGCTTGCCGAAAGTGATACACACGCGAATCGCCGACATGCAACCAAACTGCCTGTGCAGATCGTTGATTGATCACCAAAAGACAAACGGTGGTGTGCATGTCTGAGCAATCAGGGTGTGTGGTCTGTTGATGCAAAATATTTTGATTCACCTGTTGCATCAGTTCCAGCAAGCGTGATCTTTCCAGCGTGGGTGATTGTTCAAATGCACTCAAAGACATTTCAACAGCCAAGGCAGCAGCAAGCTGCCCGCCACGATGACCACCAGCACCGTCTGCCAGCGCGCACACCAGCCAGTCTCCAAATAATTTATGCCCAACAGCGTCCTGATTTTCCGGGCGGTTACCAATGTCGGTACGCTGTGTAACCTGTACTTGCAACAATCGCCCTTCGTGTGCGCCACCCAGTTGAATGGTCAACTCCATGTGCCCGCCAGATGCCGGTAGCGATCGCAATAAAGGTCCCACATACGTGCTTTTCTGGCGAGTTCGAGGCTCAAACTCAATCCACCTTGCCGATTAATTTCTTGTTCGATCACAGCTGGATCCAGACCACCCTGAACCTGCTCAATCAATACTTGAATTCGCGCAACACTCAGTTGCATGTGCGCCTGAATATCCTGAAACGCCTGCTCAAAGGCCTGCTCTGCATCCAGATAAGCCAGTGAATTATCACCAAGCAGTTTGCCCATGGCTTGCGCCGGTGATGCAGAAAATTTCAGTGGATTATTGCCCTTCGCGGAAATACTGGTCAGCTTGCTGCCCGTTTCTTCCTGGAAAATTCGGCGCGCTGAAAGCAATTGCATGCAACCTTGAACGCAGATACCCAACAAGTGGTGCAACTTCTCTACATCCTGAATTGTGGAGGGTGTTGTCGGTTGTTCAGCCACCACACCTCGAACTGCTGAATCAGCTTGTTGGGAACCCACATACATACGCTGGGCCAACGGCGAAATGTTCTCTTCGATATCGCTTTCGACAGGCGGCAAGGCCATATCGAAAGCTGCCAACAGATCGTCGATATCGACGTTAGAAGCTGGTTGTGGCAACCAGGATTCCAGTGGATCAATTTCGGGCCTCGGCATCAGGTCCTCGAATCCGTTCCAATTCGCGGCAACCTTCGCAAGAATGATTGAGTAATCACCAATTCGCAGCACATCGCCGGGACTCAAGGGGACGGATTGATTCTGGGGCATGGGTTTGCCGTTAACCAAGGTACTGTTGGTGCCAAGGTCTGTCCAGTGGCATTGGGAATTCTCAACAAGTACCTGTGCGTGCAAACGCGACACCACCCGTTGGGGATCTTTCAACACCCAGGTGCAATCGGGCGAGCGGCCAATCGATCCCCCCTGCAAGGGCACAGGCCACTGTTCGATTGCCTTGTCCGCCTGACCATCGCGGGTAATCTGGAATTCAAAGTTGGAATACATTCAACCCACCCTTAACGCAATACAAAAACTTCACCACCCAACACACCCACATGCATGGGCAGTTGAAGGGTGGCTCCGCTCAGCTTGCATTTCCATTGCAGCAGCGGCGCGTGATTGATATCCAGCAATGCGTGAACTGGAGATTGGCGAACGCATTGAAACTGCCAGCATTGGGGATCCAGCGCGGATTCAAGCAACTCGGATTGTGTGCAAAGATGTGCCAGATGTGCTGCGAAATCGCTGACTACATTTTGTGGGTCGAGGCCATAAGCCGCAGCCAATTCGCGATTGCGAACGGTAAAAAACGGCAGCAAGGCAGATGCCTTGCCTGACTTGAATTGGGCAAACATATTCAGCAGAAAATCTTCAATCAGTGCCGAATCATTTGCACCGTGTGTGGAAGGCAATACATCGAGATAGCGCCAACGGGGAAAGGAAACAGGCAAGTCAACTGTCGAATCCAGCAAACGGTTTTTTCTCAAACGCTGCCCACGTTGAAAAGCAGTTTTCAATTCAAATAACACCCGTGGCTGCACCAGCACATCAGGCCCACGGTCTTTTTGAAGTTCAACCCACACAGTTGTGCTGCAGTTTTGCGTGAGCAGGGCATGATCAGGATTCAATGATGCGCCTCGCATTGAAGCACCTGGCAACAGAATCACCTGAATTCTGTTTTCGCCCGACTGAACATACTCATGGATGGGCAACACCAGTTCTCGCCCATTTTGTAACTTGCCAAGCACCATGCCGTTCAGAGTCAGCAAAGCATTCTGACCCTGTACACTGGCGCGCAACAACAGGGTTTTATCCATGCTGAAGGCCCCGTTGCATGATTCGTGCAGGCGCTGCCAAGTGCCAGCAGCCCAAGGCCCAGCCCTTGACTGGATCGACACTTTGCCAGTCGCAGACCAATTCGGAATGATCAACAGTCAGTACCACCTCCAGTGCCCTATCTTCAGGATTAACCACCGCTGACACACTGAAAACAAGTTGACCCGCCAAAGGGCTGGCAGCGCGAATGAGCGGTTTACCCACACCAACAACGCTGCACACCTGAACATGCAAAGGCACCCTGTATTGCGCCAACCACAATGGCTCGCCCAGCGGCAACAATCCTGGCAATTGTTTCTCGCTGTGTTGCCAGTGAACGTGGATATCGCGTTCGGTTTGTATGCTCAAATTCACCGGCACATGGTTGTGAATCAGTTGGGCCTGCCATTTGAAATCATCTGCGGCTGCACGAAGCTGCATGTCCGCTGTGGTAACAAATTCAATCAAGCCTTCATGAATCGTCCATTGGGCACGAAAGTTCAAATCCGTGCTGAGCCAGGAATTGGACTGTTGCACCACCGGCTCAATCAGTACGTCTGAATCAGACCATCTTGATTGCAAGCCCTGTTTTTCTTCGGGTGAGCAGGACCAACTGAGCTGTTTAAAATCCAGCTGTGTAAGCCGCGTGTCAATCAGCTCCATACGCTGAAGTGAAAAGAATCCAGACGTGTTTTGCCGACCAATTTCACAGCGCTCAAATACGGGGTCTACATGAATGACCAAATCATTTGCTGGCAATGAATTTTTACACACCTGTGCAATCAGATAATCGGGAGTGAATTGTCCGAAGACCTGATGTACAAAACCAGAGTCTGTTCTGAACCAGTTCACCAGCTCACCAGCAATGGTGCTAACGCCAATAGCCAAAGAACCTGTTAGATTGCACGGAATTTTCGTTGGCTGACTGCCTATTTGAACGGCGGCCAGCAGATCGATCAAATTGATCTGCAATTGCCCGCTTGGCCACGGCTGATCAAATCGCCCAAGACCGGCCAATGATTCATACAGACAATGAAAGGCGCTTGGGGACACTCCGGCGCTCAAAGCCTGTTGCATGCTACGCAAAACATTGGTTTGAGGGTCGGCTTCACTCGATATACCCTGAATGCTCACCTGACCTGCAAACAAGCTGAGCAAGACACAGGCTTGCGAATACGCCTGGGTTACATCATGAGCTTCCAGCAAATCAATTGCGGCTGAAAGTGACTCGGTGAAATCTGGTTTTAAGCTGTAGCTTTGGTCAAGATCGAGCGAGCTCAACAGCACATGCATGCGCCGCAAGTGATCAGCGCGTGCCTGCTCATTGAAACTGGCTTGAAGATCAATCGTGATCAACGGCGCACCTGTGTAACATGAACAAGCCCAGACCTCAGTTGAAACACCTCCACACCGGATTCATCGGCAAAACCAAACGACTCCACTGGACCAAACAGTTTGACCAACTCTTGTCCTGCCAGGGTGTTCAAGGCAAGCTTCAGGTAACGCGGATCAAACCAGGGCCAAATTCGATTACAGCCAGAGGAATCTTGAAGATGACGAACCTGTCGCAGGTGATTCTTAAGCAAACTGGACTGCACATTTCTGCTGGAAATTACGTAGCCTCGATCCACGGGCTTCCAGGGCCAGGACGCAGTAGAGCCCAAGGCAGAGTCTGCAAGTTTCAGCACACTGACTTGGCAATCCACTGGAATAACTCCGCCCACAGCCCGCCCCGACAAGGGAGGAAACTGCACTAGCGTCGATCCGCCAGACACAATTTCAGAAGGGGCCACACCGTAAACGGTCAACATCTGGGCAAAATTCCTCAGGGAATTGGATCGATGGGTGGCTCTACCAAATCGGGCGCCAGTGCGGCTTCGGGCGGACTTGGGGAAGCTGCTGAGGCGTCACCACCCATGGCACTTCCGTTGACTGAAACTGCTGGGCCACTGAATTTGATGCCTGATGCGGAAATAACAATCGAAGAGCCACCCACGTTCAGCGACAAGCTAGAGCCCGCGGTCAGCTTCAGGCTTGAGCCCGCTTTCAAGTTGCCTTGGGCCGAGGTACTCAGGTTCAAATTGCCTGCTGCATCCAGGTCAGTGCTGCCCTGGGATTTCAATGAGCACTGGCCAGTGGTACTAATTGCAATTTGCCCGTTGTTGGTCAAACCGAGTAAACCTTGAACTTTGGCCAACACATCATCGTTCACCGTCAAATGCAAGGCTTTGTCGATCTGCTGACTGAGTTGACCAAGCACTGTGCGCGACACATCGGCCTTGATTTCTTCAATCAGGTTGCCGTGAATCAAGCTGTGGGAATGCCCGCGAATTTCTGTATTGCTGTTGTTCTTGATCAGACTTAAATAATCTTTCTCGGCCTGAAACCACACATACTCGCTGCCAATTTTGTCTTCGAAACGAAGTTCGTTGAAATTGGAGGGTGAGCCTTTTTCGCTGGATTGAGAACGCCAGCCAGACACTGTTTTGTGTTCAGGCAATGGATAGGGAACTGTTTGCTCAGCATTGTAGGCAACCCCGGTAACCAAGGGCCGGTCGGGATCACCATCTTCGAATGACACCACCACTTCCTGGCCAATACGCGGAATAGCCACAAAACCCCAGCCCTTGCCAGCAACAGGAGAAGCTACACGCACCCAGCAAGAACTGTCCTGATTGTGTTTGCCGTAGCGATCCCAGTAAAACTGAATCTTGATTCGACCAAATTCATCGGTGTGTATTTCTCGCCCCTCCGGGCCAACAACCAAGGCGGGCAAGGGTCCTTTGACTTGGGGTTTTCTGGATTTCCGTTCGGGTCTGAAAGGCTGGCTGGACTCAATGGCTTCAAACTGACAATCAAAATCAGATTGCGCACCGCCACTGGCTTCTGGCTCTGACTCGTGAACGGTGATCAGGGTACCAATCACGAGCAAAGTTTTGGACAACGCGGGGTTGTCCTTGCAAACCGTGTTCAACAAATGGCCTGTTGCAACTCCCCTTGCCGAAGTGCTTGCATTGAACGTTTGCTGGCGCGCCTGAGATTCTTCGTGACGCAGTTTGCTGTAGTGAGTACCCTCACCTTCATTTTCAAACTCACCAGGATACTCGAACACCTCGTAGGCCGAGTTGTAACTTTCTGCCTTGCCCTGTGAGTTCACGAGCAAGGAGTTCGATGGTGTTTTGAAGTTGTAATCCGTGTGTGCATGCCTTGGCGGTTCAATGGACTTCTTCAATGACATGCTGGTGATCGTTTCTTCCGGGGTCAGCCTGCCACTCTGCGAAGCTGGATCGTAGGCCAGATTGGCATAACCGGGAAAAACTTGATGTGTACTGCTGGAGTCTACGAGTACCAGCGTATGCTGGCCCTCACCATGTTCAAAGTAAAAATAAACGCCTTCCTGTTCAAGTATACGGCGAATAAAATTCAGGTCACTTTCACCGTACTGAACCACATATTCCCAAACACGCTTGGCGCCCATTGTGCGATCAGAAAACCGCACTGAGGAATGTCCGTGGCGACCAATTACTTCTGAAACAATGCTCGGTACGGTCTTGTTCTGGTAAACGCGAAACTCCTGGTTCTTACCCAGCAACCACGTCCATGATTTCAATTCCAGGCGATAGGCGCAGCGCCCTGCGCTGGACATGGAAACCTGCTCCATTTCCACAATTACACCGTCAAAATAACGCTTGGTTTTCTCACGGGTTTCATAGGCCAGACAACAATTCTTTCCCAAAAAATCGTCTGCATTCAACAGCGCAGAATCGGATTCCAGAAACACAGAACCTGTACTGTTCTCGGAAAGTGATTCCTGCAAGCGCGCAGATCTGAAATGAACTTCGTCCAGAGGAGCTGAACCGCTCAGGCTGATCAATCTGTTCATTGGCGGCTAATTTCAACTCGGCGATTGGCGGGAGCAAAAGGATTATTCACGTCAGCCAGCTTGTCAGCACCCTTGCCCTCCACACGCAACAAGCTTGGCGATACACCCTTCTGGGTCAGGTAAGTTTTAACAGCTTTGGCGCGCTCTGAAGAAAGCACCTGGTTCAAGGAAGCGTCACCGCTGGCATCGGCATGCCCCGTAACCACAATTGGCGGGGAATCGGATGGACGATTACTCAGCACCTGTGCGAAAACATCCAACTGCTTTTTCAGTTCAGCGGGAAGCTCGGCAGATCCCAACTGGAAATGCGCATTCGGAATTGAAAAACGCACTGCGGGCTTGAACCCCATGCATTTGAAACCGTTTTTACGAAGCTCTTCACATGCCTCTTCGGGGAACAGACCCTCTTTAACCTGCTCGACAGCTGGAACTGTGTCGGCCAAATCAACCACCAACGATTCTGCATGGGACGGTGCGTGCAAGCCGATGAGCACGGGCGCCAACAAAGCGAACTTCAGAATATGTTTTTCAAACATAGCTACTCCGGAATAGGTAGGGCATCGGTAAAAAAATCACCTTAAAAAATCTCGTGATAGGATTTTTCGCGACTTGGGCCACGAGTCTATTCCTTTTGAAAAAATTCGCCCAACGAGTGATACATCACAGCCAACAGAGAGTGAAACTCATCCCCCTAAATGACTAAAAATAGCCGTGTAATCTGGAGTGAAGGTCTCTTTCTCCAACCCCAACATTTTCAGCAGCAAGAACGCTATTTCGACCATGAAATTCATATTCGAACAGCGCACTTTCATGGGCATTGCCACGGCTTTCATCAGCTACAGCTGGACCCTGATCTGTTGCTGGCCGGCAAGGTGGGTATTCTCAAGGCATCAGGGTATTTTCCGGACGGAACACACTTCTCGATTCCTGACAAGGACCCGGCACCTCCCTGTCTTGATTTCGCCAATGCTGTGAAAAGCGGAAAGGTCTACCTTTCGCTGGCCAAACCCCACTGGGCGGGGAGGCATTTGGACTGGACACCGGAAGAGGCACCAACAAACAACCGTTCGCCGCTAAAGTACCTGGCCGAAACCACTGAAATTTCCAGTGTTTACGACCCTGAGCTTGAACCCTCTGCGGTTGACCTGGCGCGCTTGAATCTTTTTTTAAGTGCAGAACACCTTCATCAGGAAGGGCATGTTCAACTGGCGATCTGTGAATTTCGTGAATCAAGAAATTCAGAAATCCAGCTTGTTGATGCTTTCATTGAACCTTGCTTGTGCAGCCTTCAAAACGCCAACATTCGCCGAATACTGGAAGCTGTACTGGCGTTGCTGGAAAGTAAAATCAACCAGCTTCGGCAACGACGTGTGCGCAAGGGAAGCCACAACAGTTCGGAAATAGGGGACTTCTTGTTATTGCAAGCTTGCGTACAACACCGATTGATTGTTGCACACCTGCTTCGCAGCAAACAGGTACATCCTGAGGCTGCCTACCTGCGACTTCTGGCTTGTTTGGGTGCTGTCACATTGTATGGTGACGACACCGCAGCCGACTTCTTGCCCAACTACGACCATGACAATTTGCGTTTGGCTTTTGACGCAGTTTTTACAGCCCTTCGCAATGCACTTGCAGGCCTTCACGACCAGCACGCCGTACAAATTCCTTTGATACAAAAGCAGGCGGGTGTTCATCTGGGTCAAATTACCGACAGAACCCTGCTGGTCAACGCTCACTTTTACCTGACTGTGCATGCTGCGGCACCCGAGGAGTTGGTACAAAGACAATTTCCAAGCACTGTCAAAATTGGTCCGGTTGAGAAATTGCGCGACCTCGTCAATCTGAACCTTCCGGGTGTTCGACTAAAGCATGTTCAGCAGGCGCACGCCGCTTTGCCCTATTACGCAGACCATTTGTATTTTCAGCTGGAAACGCGCACAGATCCTTTGTGGAAAATGCTGGATCAAACAGGGCACATTGCGATTCATTACGCCGGCGACTTGCCTGAACTACGCCTGGAGTTGTGGGCTGTTCGCCGTGAACAGGAGCGTTTGCTATGAATCCCAATGATCCGTTTTTCGCACTGGGTGGTGAACGCACCATCATCAAGCCGCGCTTGGGTAAACCTGCATCGCCAGCCATTCAGTCACTCGACAATATTTTGGGGCCATCGACCACCTCAGGTTCCGGCATGGGGATGCCCGACACGCAAGCGCAAACCAGTTTTGATCAAATGCTGCATCAACTTCAGGCAAACCCGACAGCAAGCCAGAACAAACTGCTGGCCCATGCCAGCCCGTTGCTGCGCTTGATCTGTACCATGGGAGCGCTCAGCGATATTCCATCGCACAAGGCTTTGTCGGCCACCCTGTCAAAAGGATTGACTGAACTTGATCAGAAACTGGAACAAATTGGGCGTGTACAGGCTGAGCGTTTGTCCATTCGTTATGCGCTGTGTACCTTCATGGATGAACGTGCCGCCAGTACCCCATGGGGTGGCTCGGGCCAATGGGCCAATCACAGTTTGCTGTTGCAGTTTTTCAGTGAAACCTGGGGCGGGGAAAAGATTTTCGCGCTGATTCAGAAGTTGATGCAAAACCCATCCGACAACCGGGATTTGCTGGAAGTGATGGCTGTGATTCTCAGCTTTGGATTCAAAGGCAAATACAAGGTTGAACAGGGTGGCGACCTTGCTTTAAGTCAATTGAAAACCCGTCTGTTTCAATTGGTTCAACCCAATTCAACCGACACGCCAACCAGTCTTCACCCCGACTTCTGGCAATCGAAGGCACCCGGCAACAACAGGCGAATGCGCCAAATTCCCTTGTGGTTACCAATCAGCGCCCTGAGTACTTTGGGCGCCTTGTTTTTCCTCGGATTGTATTTCAACTTGAATACCCAATCGGATCATGCGTTTGCAGAAATTGTATCCATTCAATTTCCATCACCCCAATTCGCGCAGATTCAGAGTGAGCCCGTTCCAGTAACTCAGGGGCTTGAATTACCCATTCAACTTCGGGAAGAAATTGTTGCAGGATTGCTCACCCTGAAACAAATCGGCAATAAATCAACTGTGATTCTGACTGGCGACGGTTTTTTCAATTCCGGCAGTGCTGAATTGAATGACAGTGCAATACCGCTGGTGGAGAAAGTGGCCAGGGAACTTGCGCTACACCCGGGGCAGATCACGGTGACAGGCTACACCGACAACCAACCTATTCGATCCATTCGCTTTCCATCGAACTGGCAGCTGTCCGCGGAACGCGCGGAACATGTGGGCCAACGCATCGCCACATTTCTTCCGAACACTGCAATTGCCACTGAAGGCGCGGGGGCTGCCAACCCGATCGCACCCAATGACAGCGCGCAAGGCCGGGCAAGAAATCGTCGTGTCGAGATCATGCTGATTCACAACCAATGAAGGCTGAGCTGAATCTCGAACTCCACATCACCAGGTATTCAACATGCTTTTGAAATTTGTACTCAGCCTATTGGCATTCATTGGTTTTCTGGCCTTGGTTTGGCTTGTGGGTCCAATTGTTTCTATTGGCGATTCGCAGCCTTTTGCCGGCATCTGGATTCGAAGCACACTAAGCGTGCTGATTTTCGCACTGGTATTTGGCCCCCTGGCCTGGCGATGGTGGAAAGTTCACAAAGCTGAACATGCATTGAAAGCAGGGCTGACTCGTCAGGATGAGCAATCTCAGATGCAAGCCGCCAAGCTGCATGACATATTCAAGCAGGCCGTGGAAACGCTGAGGCAGCATCAATCCCGCAAGGCTTGGTACCTTAGCAAACCCGGCTTGTACGAGTTGCCATGGTATGTGATTGTGGGCCCACCCGGCAGTGGAAAAACCACGGCACTGAAAAACGCCGGGCTTCGTTTTCCATTGCAAGACCCCTTGGGCAAGGAATCCGTCAAGGGCGTGGGTGGCACGCGAAACTGCGACTGGTGGTTTACAGACAAAGCGGTGTTGATAGACACAGCAGGCCGTTTCACCACGCAAGATTCCGATCAGAACACCGATGCTGCGGGCTGGAATTCTTTTTTGGGTCTGCTGAAAAAGCACAGACCGAAGCAGCCAGTCAATGGTGTGCTTCTAACATTGAGTATTCAAGAGTTACTGGACGTTGAAGCAAAGCGAAAGGAAACCGCTGCAAAAATTGCCTTGCGTTTGCAGGAGATGATTCGCACCCTGGGCATGTGCCCGCCAGTTTACGTGCTGGTAACCAAGCTGGATTTGCTCTGTGGTTTCAAGGAAACCTTTGGTCGCCTGAGTGAAACGGAACGCGCAAAGGCATGGGGCGTGAACTTCGAGCACCCCAACAATTTGAGCATCACGCTAAGCAAGGATTTGCCACGGGCTCTGGGTCAAATGGTGGAGAAACTGAGCGCTCAGTTAAACGCTCGACTGGAACGGGAAGAACAAGCCTACAAATGTACAAAGCTGTTTGAGTTTCCCTTGGCTGTGGCCCAATTGAAGCCCGCCATCGAAGGCCTACTGAGCATGGCCTTTTCGTCGGACAGTCCTTTTGAAAAACAGGTGACACTGCGCGGTGTTTATTTAACCAGCGGCACACAAGACGGCAATGTGTTCGATCGAATTGCATCAGCGATGGCCAACAATCCAGCTGAAGGCACAACGGCCAAAGGTCCCGGCAAAAGTTTTTTCATTCGTGATGTGTTGTCGCAAGTGGTGTTTGCAGAACAGCACCTGGCTGCCTATGTGAAAAAGAAAGCCCTTCTCGAGCAGTTGGTTTATTTCAGCACGATCGCAGTGGCAGTGATTGGGTTTTCATTGTTGTCTTTGGGGTGGTGGATTAGCCACGGCAACAACAGTGAAGCCATAGCACAGACACTAGAACGGAGCACTGCACTGGCTGCGCAAACCGCCAACTTGCCAACAGAAGCACAGGCACCGCTGCAGGAATTGTTCAAGGCGCTGAATGATTTGCGCGCGGTAGCCCAGGCCAACCCCGACGCAGTGAACCACACCTTGGGCCTGAATCAGGATGAAAAGCTTCAACAGGCCGAACAAATTGCCTATCGGAATTCCCTGGCGAATGCGCTAATACCCCGAGTGGCCAAGCGCCTTGAAGACCGGTTGCGGAATGCCTTGAATCAGGACATGGAACTGGCATATGAATCTCTGAAAGCCTATGTGATGATTCACACACCCAAGCACTATGATGCAGAAGCCTTGTCGACTTGGGTGGTGTATGACTGGCAGCAAAATGTTTTTGTGGCTTATGAGCCCGAACTGCGGGATTCGGCTGGTTTACACCTGGAGGCAGCAATTCACCTGGGAGCACCCAATAGCCTTCCACCCAAAGATCAAGAGCTGATCGATACCGCTCGCCAAATCATCGGTGCACAGGCGCTGGATGAACGCTTGTACAAACGCATGCAGCGGTTCTTCAAGCCGCAACCGGGTGCAGATTTCAATTTGATCAAAACTGTTGGTATCAGTGCCGCTGGAATTTTCAATCGACCCAGTGGGCAATCACTGAACCAGGGGGTGGACGCCCTGTATACGCGCCAAGGCTATGTCAGCTATTTTCTGGCGAAATTGCCAGTTGAAGCGGACCGCCTGCGCCAGGAATCAAGCTGGGTGATGGGGGACACTTCCACAGGCAACCGGGCCAGTGAGCTGAATTCCAAAGCTTTGCTCCAACAGGCCCGTCAGCTTTATGTTCGGGACTATATTCGCACCTGGGACACCTACCTGAAAGATGTACAAATTCTAAAACCTGCACAATTTGACCAGGCCGTAGATTTGGCCCGCGTACTGGCCTCGCCGCAATCACCCCTGAAAAAGTTTCTCGAGGGAGTTTCAACACATACTCGACTGGCTTCTGCCATGAGCAAGGCTGGCGAAAAAACCGAAGCACTTGCCAACCAAAAAGCCAATCAGGCACTGTCACCCAATGTGGCTCTACTGGCTGGGTCAGACTTCAAACCTGTCGACTTCGAGGTTCCGCTCGAACAGCAAGTGGACGACCACTTCAGCGACATCAACAATCTGTTTGAGGGCAACCCGCCTGCCTACGCCCAGGTGGCAACCTTGTTGAACGATTTGTATGCACAATTGGCAGCTGTTTCCAGCGCAAAGAAAAGCAAGGTTCCACCCCCACCTGCTTCTGCGTTGGACTCGCTGCTGGTGGGTGCTGGCGTGCTGCCTGAGCCCGTGCGTGCGATTGTTGGTCAATTGGCGGGGCAAGGCAGCGCTCAAGGGCGTGCCGCAGAACGGGCGAATTTGACAGCAGACCTGCGCCCACTGCAAGAGGTGTGCAGACGCACCGTGACAAACCGTTATCCAATTCACCCCGGCTCAGGTCTGGATGTGTTGACAGACGACTTCGCCCGGTTCTTTGGGCCCGGTGGCCTGATGGATCAGTTCTTTTCAAGCCGCTTGGCGAGCGTGGTCGACACAGGTGGCGCGAACTGGGCGCTGAAACCCTTGAGTGACGGTTCTGCACCACAGGCCAATCCTTCTCTGGTGCAGTTTCAGCGCGCAGCGCGTATTCGCGACGTATTTTTTCAAGGCAGCAAACCGACTGCAAGCTTCGATGTAGAAATGCGTTTGGTCAACGCCAGCAACCCCGATGATGTGTTTTACCTTGAAACAAATGGCGACTTGAAAATGTTCTCGAAACAGTTTCAGCCCACGCACCGAATTCAATGGGGCGGGCAATCGCCTTCAACCACATTGCGTGTTCGGGCCTCAGAGGGAAACTACAAAACATACAACGGACCTTGGGCGCTGTTCCGTCTTTTCGATGCAGCTCAAATTCAGAACACAGAGCGACCAGAGAAATTCAGGGCGACTTTCAATCTGGATGGAAAACAATTTGAGTTTGAAGTACTGGCCAATTCTGCCTTCAACCCGCTGCGGCTCACCGAGCTAAAACAATTCCGCTGCCCAGGCAATTTATGAACACCCATGCTGAAAAACTTTGCTGGTTTGGCAAACTGCCCTGTGTGGGCGATTTTTGCAGCCACAACATGCCTGCCGGGCTACTTGAAACACTTGACCTTTGGCTGAGCAGCACCATTCAAGTGGGCCAGGCGGTACACGGAAGCGCGTGGACAAACGCGTATTTCCAAATGCCTGTACACGGATTTGTGTGGGGCTCACGAGTGACACCCGAGTTTCACAACAATGCGGCGATCGGCGTCTTGATGCCCTCGGTCGACAAAGCCGGGCGGGCATTTCCATTTGTTTTGCTTCAAGAACTGCCTTCATGCAGCCTGGATAAACTTGCTTTTGAATCACTCGCACTGTGGTTTCAACAAGCCCACACTTTGTGCGCGGATGCCTTGAACGAGGACTGGTGCCTGAACAAGTTTGAATTGAAGTCAGAATCTCTTGCGCTATGTATGGATGAGTCGGCAAGCAAAGATTCCATTCAGGTCGGAGACGCACAAAGCCATTGGTTCGAAATTGACTACGGCGGTGCAATCAAGGCAGTACTTCAATGCGACGGCTTGCCTGCAAGCCACGATTTCAATACCTTGCTTGGACTTGGCACCGCACCATGATGAACGAGAACACCGTTATTCAGGCTGCGCCTGTGATACCCAATGATTCAGGCCAGCAACCGCTGCCTGTTGGCACACGGATTGAAGGATTTGAGATTCAGGATGTGATTGGCGTGGGTGGATTCGGGATTGTGTACAAAGCACTTGATCCAATGCTTGAACGACAAGTGGCCTTGAAAGAGTATTTGCCGGCTTCATTGGCCCAACGCATTCCGGGTGGCGCTGTGAAAGTGCGTGAGGCACGCCATAAAAGCACCTTTGATGCTGGCATGCGAAGTTTTATCAATGAAGCTCGCCTGCTGGCACAATTTGACCATGCTGCGCTGGTGAAGGTGTACCGGTTTTGGGAAATGGCCGGAACGGCTTACATGGTGATGCCACTGTACCAAGGCATGAACCTGAAACAGTATGCCGAAAACCACGCTGCCCCGCTGGCGCAGGAACAACTGGTGAATTGGCTGCTTGTATTGACCGAGGCACTGGAGGTAATGCATTCGCAGCAGTGCTATCACCGGGATATTTCGCCAGAGAACATCATTATTCAAGACAACACTGACCTGCCCATCTTGCTGGACTTTGGTGCAGCGCGCCGAGCCATTGGCAGCGTGTCGCAACCATTCACCGTGATTCTCAAAGCGAGTTACGCACCGATTGAGCAGTATGCCGAAGTGCCTTCCATGACCCAAGGTGCCTGGACAGATGTGTACGCACTGGCAGCGGTTGCTCACTTCTTGATGACCGGAAAAACACCGCCTTCTTCAGTCGGGCGACTGGTGAATGACAGCTACCTGCCCTTGCATGAACGACCGGAATTGCCCTACAGCCCGCATGTAAAAAAGGCCATTGACGATGCACTGGCAGTGCAGCCACAAGACCGCACCGCCAGCATGTCGCTGTTTCGGCAGGCTTTGCAAACCGAAACACAAGACATTCTGAGCCTGTATGATCAGGTAGCCCACCCCCAACCGGAAGCACCACCCAAACGACTTCATTCAACGAAGTCGATGAAGCGTGGAGGCAGCGTGATTGCAGCTGCGATTGCCTTTACCGCGCTGCTTGCAGTATTCATTTTTGATCTAAATGCTCCGCCCTTGGAGGAAAACGCTGACACCACAAAGACTGCTGTTGTTCAAGCAACCGTACCTTCATCAGACACCATACAAATCGGCCCGGCGCTGACCAACAATTTGGACCCATCGTTTCAAGCCGTGATTGACAAAGCTGACAGTGCGCTCACTATTCAAATGGAGCAAACAACACTGAAAATTGGTAAAGATCTGTTGCGCTTTCAGCTTGAGTCCCCTGTTTCGGGTTTTGTGGCGGTGTATGTTCGTGCCAGTGACAACTCTCTGATTCAGTTGTTGCCAAATGTTCGCGTACCAGCCTTGGCCATTGAAGCCAACAAGCCTATGCCGTTGCCTCCAGCCAATGAACCCATTCAAGCCGCCGGCCCTGCCGGAGAAAACCAGTTCCTGGTGGTGGTGACAGAACAGCCAAGAGACTACGGGCACCTGAACTTTCAGGACCACTACGGATTCGGCTTGATTCCTGCGGACCCGCCGCACAGCGGCCCACTGGTTCAAGCGCTAGAGGGAATCAGCCCCTGCGCCAACACCAGTTGCACTGACAGACTGGCAGCAGCCTGGTTCTCAGTGCATGAAGTGGATTAATTCTTCTGTAGAATGAAATTTCCTCAAGGGCTGAAACATTACAAAAAAAGCCCAAAATTACCGGAGACGACATGAACACCATCAAAGCTGCAGCACTCGTATTGCTGGGCGCCAGCCTCGCTTTCCCGGCACAAGCCCAAGCCTCCAACATCAAAATGTGTATTTTCGACATTGCAGGGCGCAGCGGCCCTGCCTTTGCGCAAGCGCGCGATTATGCAGTGGCAGCCAAGGGCTGGGGTGCCAATATTGAACTGGAAGCGTATGTCGACGAACGCCTTGCCGCCGAAGATTTCAAAACCGGCAAATGCGATGCGGCAGCCATTTCTACTTTGCGTGGCAGGCAGTTCAACAAGTTTGTGGGCAGCATCGACTCCATTGGCGCTGTGCCCACCTACAAGCACCTGCGCACGGTAATTGACCTGATGAGCAGCCCAAAGCTGAATGACAAAATGACCTCGGGCCTGTTTGAAGTGGCGGGTATTTTGCCCATTGGTGCCGCCTATGTGATGGTGAACGACAGGGCCATTAATTCAGTTGAAAAAGCGGCGGGCAAAAAAATTGCGGTACTGGACTACGACAAATCGCAAGCCAAAATGGTGCAACAGTTGGGCGCGCAACCCGTGGCCAGCGAGGTGATCAACTTTGGCACCAAATTCAACAACGGGCAGGTGGACATTATTGCTGCACCAGCCATTGCTTACCAGCCGCTTGAGTTGTACAAAGGCATTGGTAGCAAGGGGGGTATTTACCGCTTTCCCTTGGTGCAGCTAACCGCGAATATTTTGATCCGCAAAGACAAATTTCCCGAGGGCTTTGGGCAAAAGTCGCGGGTTTGGATTCAGCAACAATTTGAACGCGCCATTGCTTTGGTCGATACGTCTGAGAAAGCCGTGCCCGCTGCTGCATGGCTGGATATTCCTGCCGGTGATCGCGAAAAGTACGATGTGCTGATGCGTGAATCCCGAATTCAAATGACCGCAGACGGCTTCTACGATCCCGAGATGATGAAAATTTTGAAGCGTATTCGTTGCCGGCTAGACGCAAGCTTGGGCGAGTGCGCCGACAAGCGTGAACTGTAAATTATTCATCTGCATGTGAAACGTTTTGAGCCCAGGGAGCGAATTGACAAGTTCACTCCCTGAGGGCTTGAAGCACCATGAAAAAAATTCTCCTGTTGATTACCCATGCCGGCGCGCTGATTGTTGGTGTTGCCTTGGGCATTTATTTGCTGCCCATTCTTGTAGAACCTGAAAGCCCGGGCGCCGAGGCCATTACCGCATCGCAAAGCGGAGCGCTGTTCTCAACAGAATTCAAACGCGACTTGAAAGGCAGCGACTTTTTGCATTGGGGAGAAGGCCGTTTGACCTTGTCTGCTAGCCAGGCGGTGTTCGAGGGCGAGCTTTCACCAGGGCCCGATTATTACTTGTACCTGGTGCCAAAATTTGTGGAAGACGAGGCGGGCTTTTTGGAGATCAAAAGCCAGTCCCTGCAAGTGGGGTCGGTAAAAACCTTTGGCGGATTCATTCTCGACCTTCCGCCCAACACCGACTTGCAACAATACAGCGCGGCTGTTGTGTGGTGTGAACGCTTCGGAGAATTTATCAGCGCCGGGCAGTTTCGCAATTAACTGAACAAAAAGCAGCTGAATGGGTACACCGTTTACGTGACAAATATGCTCAGATAGTCACGTTCTTGGTGCTTTTACTGATGCATCGCAGCAAACCCTCTATGGACTGAAATTGAAGCGCGCCGGACAATGCGTGTCCGCGCAACGAGGCACGGGAATTGGCAAGATTCAATGTGGTGGGGTGTACGGTGGGTGAGGTCGAAATTGACAAGCTGGAAGCCCTGTTACTGGCCAAGCGACAAGCCAAACAAATCAGTGTGTCGATTACTTTGGGTTTGATGACTATTGTTTTTCTGGACTCAATTTACATTTTGAGTACTGTACTGCACGCCATAGAAGGCACAGAAATTTTTCTGTACCTGTTGATATTCACTATGTATGCAGTGGGTGGTGCCTTTGCCCTGGGCACGCTGGCCCGCTATGCATTTATTCGGCACCTGAAACGGGTGCAAGCCGATATTCACCGAATTGAATTGAAGCGAATTCTAAAACGCAGGCACGGTGAGCGTTTTGTTACACCAAACCGTGCGCCTGTTCATCCGCATGGTATGAACTGCGAACCATTGCCCCAACGGCTGCGTGCGTGAAGCCCATTTCGTAGGCTTTCTCTTCAAACATTTTGAATACATCGGGGTGCACATAGCGGCGCACGGGCAAGTGGTGGCCTGAGGGTGCCAGGTATTGGCCAATCGTGATCATGTCCACCTGGTGCTCGCGCATGTCGCGCATCACTTGCAAAATTTCTTCATCGGTTTCGCCCAAGCCCACCATGATGCCGCTTTTGGTGGGCGTGTCAGGGTGCGCTTTTTTGAATTCTTGCAGCAGCTTCAGCGAGTGTTTGTAATCTGAACCAGGGCGGGCTTCTTTGTACAGGCGCTCGGTGGTTTCCAGGTTGTGGTTCATTACATCGGGCGGGGCAGCATTCAAAATACCCAGCGCACGGTCCAGGCGACCCCGGAAGTCGGGCACCAGAATTTCGATTTTGGTGTTGGGCGACAATTCACGGGTTTTTTCAATACAGGCCACAAAATGGCCGGCGCCACCATCACGCAGATCATCGCGGTCTACGCTGGTAATGACCACGTAGTTCAAACGCAAGGCGGCAATGGTTTTTGCCAAATTCAGGGGTTCGTTTTCATCGAGCGGATCAGGGCGGCCATGGCCCACATCGCAGAAGGGGCAACGGCGGGTGCACTTGTCGCCCATGATCATGAAGGTGGCAGTACCTTTGCCAAAGCACTCACCAATGTTGGGGCAGGAGGCTTCTTCGCACACGGTGTGCAGTTTGTGCTCGCGCAGAATTTCCTTGATTTCATAGAAACGGGTCGACGGCGAGCCGGCCTTCACGCGGATCCAGCTGGGTTTTTTCAACTGCTCGAAGGGCACAATCTTGATGGGAATTCGAGCGGTTTTCGCGGCTGCTTTTTGCTTGACGGTCGGATCGCTGACTGCGCTCAGTTCTTTGGCCACAGCGGACTTTTCATTGATCTCGGACACGTTTTTTGCTCCCTGGCCTTTGGGTGATTGGGGCCATGTGTTTACTTTGCCACCGCGGATCGCGCGGCTTCAAGGTGTTGAATCAGGTATTTCATCAGATGCATTTGCATCTCAGCTTGTGAAATTTTAACACCAATCGTGGCCAAGTCCACTGTTTCCAAACCAGCGTAACCACAGGGGTTTATTTGCTGAAATGGCTTTAAATCCATGGCCACATTCAGCGACAGGCCGTGATAGCTACACCCCTTGCGGATCTTGATGCCCAGGGCGGCAATTTTGGCGAGGCTGCCATGGTGCTGGGTGTACACGCCAGGGGCGTTTGGTTTGCGTTGGGCATCCGCCACACCCACCTGCACCAAGGCGTCAATTATGCTTTGCTCAAGCAATTGAACGTACTCTCGCACCTTCAAACCAAAGCGGCGAAGGTCCAAAAGCGGATAAATGACAATTTGGCCAGGGCCGTGGTAGGTGATTTGCCCCCCACGGTCGGTATTCACCAAGGGTATGTTGCTGCGTTGCAACATATGCGCCGGGTCGCCAGCAAGGCCCAAAGTGAACACAGGGGGGTGTTCACAAATCCAGATCTCGTCGCTCATTGGGCCGTTGAGCTGTTCTGAACGGGCATCTGTGAAATTTCGCATGGCTTCCCAGGTGGGCAAATAGTCCACCAAACCCAATTCGCGAATTTGAAGTGGTACTCCAACTTGCAGGGTATTGGGTTGCGGCTTGCTTTCTTGTTGGTGGATCATGTAGGCATATTTCCGATTTTTCACAATTTCGCAGTCGAGTTCATCATGTCGTCAGAGCCCATTGAATGGTTTGATATTCCCAGCGTCTTGGGGCGCAGGGCCGCGTCCATTCTGGGCCTGTCCAAAGTTCCGATTGTGGAACTGGATGATTCACACCGCCCTTTAATTCTTGCACACTTGCTGGCCCTGAATGAAACGGATCGCCGTTTGCGCTTTAGTTATGCGCTGGGAGATGCCGCAATTGCGAAATACACCGCCAGCATTGATTTTGAGCGCGACTCCGTGTTTGGCATTTTCGGGCGTGATGAAGTACTGCTGGGCGTGGTGCATTTGGCTGAACTGAACCAGCCCAAAGACAGCACAGCCCCAAAGGGTGCGGAATTGGGTTTGTCGCTGGACGCCAATATGCGGGGGCATGGCCTGGGTACGCTGCTGTTTCAAAGGGCGTTGCGCAGGGCGCGCAATGAAGGCATTGAAATGCTGTTTATTTACACCCTGATGGACAACGAAGCCATGCTGCGCATTGCCCACAAACTGAACATGCGTGTGAGCACTGCAGACGGCCAGTGCGAGGCCCACCTGCGCGTAGAGCCTGCCAGCACCAGTTCAATGGTGCGGGAATTTGTTGATGAACATTTGGCCGACATTGACCATTTGTTCAAGGGTTCGCTCAACCAGTTTCGAAAGTGGGCTGAGGAGTTTTAAAGCGCTGCACATTCCGGCAGCGGCTCGCTTCCTTTGAATATCCAGATCGGTGCACTCACCGCCACAATTCGATCGTCCCGTTTTACGCGCACGAAATACCAATTCTTTCCATCGGCTGGGTTTACCGTGAAGCGTCCGTTTTTCCCGGTCTGGGTTTGGAGGGGCAGGTAGCGCTGCGCCTCGTTGGTGCCCGGACCTGACTGTGAGCTGAACAGTTCAAACGACATGCCTTGCAAAGGGTCCATGGCTTGCGTGCTGCGAACGCTGACTTCAAATTGAACGGTGTTGTCCTGTGTACCAATGCGCGAGCCCATGGGCAGGCGTTGCTGGCCTCGCGTGGAGGCCTGAACGGCTTCAAAGGTCATGCGCAAGGCATTTTCATTTTGGGCCACGGTATAAAAGCGACGAGCCAGGAAAGCTTCGCGAATGTCGGCCTGGTTGTTGGCACGCGCAATGACCACTGTTTTGGGCAAATTGCCACCGCCCCAATTGGTTTCATGGTGGTCTTCCGAACCGGCTGGCCCCACATACCAACCCTTGTCCAAAGCGTGGCCATACCAAGAGCCAAACTTGCCATCGGTGTCATATTCATCGCCTTTGCCAAACACCTCAATGCCCACTACGCGGTAATCAGCAGGTGCCACATATTTGAAGTCGTTGAAGGCATAGGCTGGGTCGCCTTGCTGAAACACGTTCAATGCATTCAGCGCGCCAGCCATACGTGTGGCTTGCCCCACGCCCTCGCCAATTTGCAGCAGGGCACTGTGCAGGGCGTCTTCTCGCCCTGGGTGGTTAAATACCAAAATACCGTCACCACCGCCGCCTAACTGGGGCGACAGCACAAACCACTGCCAGAACAGGTCCATCGACACCAAGTAACCCGGCCCCAGCTTGGCGTTGATGTTGTTTCGACTCAAGTACACATTGGCATGCCCGAAGCGGTCGGAGGTCCACTCAAAGCCACGCATGGCGGTGAACAGGCCTGGCGATTCGCCAGTCACCTGATTGGCCTGATTCAAAGTACTGCGCCACTTGGTCAAACTGTTGGGCAGGTTGTCGGGATCGGAAATGAGACAAGACAAAGGGTTGTCGGTGCAGTTGGTGGTGTCGGGCAAGGCCAGGGGAATAGCCAGATTGTCGGAATGATCTGAGGACATGACAAAGTCCATGCCGCGCTCTCGGGTCTGTTGGTACACCTGAAGCGGATCGGTGTTGGCCTGCCCATCCGAGTAAGCGGTGTGCTCGTGCATGGCACCCAACAAGTGGGAGTAGCCTTGCCCATTCACACCACCGCCATAAAAGGGAGTGCACTGCCCAGCTGAAAACTGCGCACTGCTCGGTTGTTGAGCACCAAGGGGAGGCGCAGTCAACAAAGCGGCCAAGGGACAACCCACGCGCGTGGGGTCTTGCAGGCACTCCAGAAGACCTGCGTTGCTGCTGGTGTTGCTGCGCACGCTGGCATCCACGCTGCGTTGGCTCACCGAGGTTTGGAAATTGGCTCGGTCTGACACTTCAATGCGGAAGCTTAAGGTTTGATTGGACAGGTCAGGTGGAATTTGCACCTGGGCCATGGCTTTGTCTGCATTGCTTATTTCCAGCATCGCACCATCGGTTTGTGTCCAGCGATAAAACAGGGTGTCACCATCGGCATCACTGGCGTTGACTTGCAAGTTCAAAGTTTCACCGGGACGCACGGGTTCAGGCAATGCACTGGCGTTTTGAATCACCGGTGCAGTGTTGGCTGGGCGCTGGCGGGTGGTGACATTGAACAGTTTGAAGCCCAAGCCCGCCTCGTTGTCAATTGCAATGGCCCGCAGAGTGTAAGTTTGAGATTCAGGCGAATTGGGAAGCTGCACACTCAAATTACAGCTTGTTTCTTCGTACTGAATATTCAGGGTTTCATTGCGCCATTGGTAAGTTTGAATGGTGCCATCGGAATCGGTGGAATCACAGGCGCTGGCCATTAGCCAGTTATCGGCTTGAATAGGCAGCGCATTGGTATTGACCACGGGCAAGGCGTTGTCGAAGGTGTTTTGAATGGTGACCTGAACACGGTCCTCAAGCACAGTGCCGCTGGAAAGCTGGGCTTGCACCACAAACTCAACAGAGGTGTCGTTGTTGACCTGGGGCAGTTGCAGATTCAAAACAGATTCATCCGACCGACCCGCATCACCAAAGAACACGGTTTCTTCACTGGCAGGAAACCAGGCATAAGCCACCACAGAATTCTGATCTGTGTTTTGCACCGTGGCGCGCAGCTCAATGGTGCTTCGCTCTGCGGCTTGCTGATTGCTTCCGGCGCTTAGCGTGGGAGAGGTTTCCTGACCCTCTACCCGTGTGGGAGGGGTGGTGTTGTCATTGCCACCGCATGCAGCCAGCAGTGAAACAAGAAGCGCAGGGAGAAGGATTCGGGTGGTGTACAACATGGCGACAGTCCAATTGGGTTTGGTACTGTTACCAAGCTGCCGGTGCTTAAGATGAGGTGAAACCTACTAAGAGACAAGTCACTAATTTGACACACAAACACCTAGGTCGGCAAATGGCCGATTTTCGCCAATATCAAACAACCATCCGGACTAAATGGTTTGTGAAAACTTCCGTCTGGATTGCGCGTCCAGGTCCCCGCTGGATAAACACCGAGTTCGTCTTGCAACGTACCCTCCAACACAAATATTTCCTCGCCACCGCTGTGCCGATGAAAGGCATAGGTTGCGCCGGGAGACCACTTCAACAGGAAAGTATCCGTCGTTAGAAAACGATCCAGCCTACAAATTTGAACACCCGGGAACAGGGTGTTTTCCCACGGCCCTTCCACTGTGTTGATGACCACAGACTGCTGATCGTCTGGATGCATGTGACGCAACTTTACCCAAAGAATACAACCGTTATTGGAGCGTGGAGAATGTTTGGTTCCGACAGGATTTTTGACATATGTACCCTTGGGATAAACGCCAAACTCATCTTCAAAAGTACCTTCCAGCACGAAGAACTCTTCGCCACCGCCATGCTCATGTTCAGGAAATGAACAACCTGCGTCGTAACGAACAATCGAAGTTAAACGCGCCACTTCATCGCCATCGCGTTCCAGTGGTTTGCGCCATACACCAGGGGCTGGTGAGGCAACCCAGTCGACGTTGTTGCTGTTGACGACCGCGCGTTGGGAAAGATCGGCATTGAGTTTCATGGTGCTGCTTGGTGAATACTGCGATAGTCTCATTTTAACGCAAAGCTCGAAAGCCGTTTTGTCTAGCTCAATCAGCTTGGGTTCAGCTGTCTCGTAGCTTTTTAATCGCCCACTCGGCTTGGGTTCCGATCTCTAGTAGCTTCTTAATCGCCCAATCGGCTTGAATTCCGATCTCTCGCCAGAAAACCTGTTTCTCCCTTGCTGAGCCTTGCGATGCCTGAGAACGACCCTCCTAAACTACGGGTCGGGTCCGTTCTCTGTCGC
>NZ_DKTN01000016.1:29544-148935 GCF_002473065.1 Limnobacter sp. UBA7229
TCTCTCGCCAGAAAACCTGTTGATCCCTTGCTGAGCCTTGCGATGCCTGAGAACGACCCTCCTAAACTACGGGTCGGGTCCGTTCTCTGTCGCCCATGCTGGGCAACACCGGCCCTGCTCGGCATGCAAGGGCAGTTTTTCTTGAAGGCGAGGCGATCGAAACACCGCCGCCGATTGGGCGCTGCAAACAGCCGTGAGTCGCGTGGTGGTGGAGAAGCACCGCACGGGAGAGCTGGGAGCTGAACTTGCAATGGGTCGCACGATGACCAGTCAGAAAACTTGCCGGCTTGGCGCGCCGAGACTAGCGATCGCGCCCTGGCGCGAAAGCCAAGACCCGACCGTTACTTTTGGAGGGCTTGGCTTAGTGCAGGCTCAAGACGACAAGCCAAAGTGCCAAGTTTTCGGGCAGCGGTGACCCTTCAAGTTCAGCTCAAGAGCCTCCAACGACAGCCGACGCAAGCAACCCACGACGAGTTGGCAATAGACGCCAGTAGCGGCCCTCACATCGACCTGCGGTACTTGCCACCCACCTCAAACAGCGCCTGCGTAATCTGCCCAAGTGAACACACCCGAACAGCATCCACGAGCACCTCGAACACGTTGCCGCCGTCCATGGCAGTTTGCTTCAAACGCTCCAGCATGGGGCCACTTTCTGCCGCATGCCTTTGCTGAAACTCGGCAAGGCGATCCAGCTGGCTCAACTTTTCTTCCTCCGTTGCGCGGGCCAGTTCAAGCGAGTTCAAAGAATCGGCGTTGTCATTGGGGTTGGTGAATGTATTCACACCCACAATTGGCAAGGTGCCGTCGTGCTTCTGAATTTCATAATGCATCGACTCTTCCTGGATTTTGCTGCGCTGGTAGCCTGTTTCCATGGCACCCAACACACCGCCGCGTTCGCTGATGCGATCCAGTTCAGCCAGCACGGCTTCTTCCACAAGTTCGGTCAATTCTTCAATGATGAATGCACCCTGGCTTGAATTTTCGTTTTTCGCCAAGCCCCATTCCTTGTTGATGATCAACTGAATGGCCATGGCACGGCGTACGCTTTCCTCGGTCGGTGTGGTCACTGCCTCGTCATAGGCGTTGGTGTGAAGGCTGTTGCAGTTGTCGTATACGGCAATCAGGGCTTGCAAGGTGGTGCGTATATCGTTGAATGCGATTTCCTGCGCGTGCAGGCTTCGGCCACTGGTTTGGATGTGATATTTCAACTTCTGGCTGCGGTCGCTGGCACCATAACGGTCGCGCATGGCGATGGCCCAAATGCGACGTGCAACACGGCCCAATACGGTGTATTCGGGGTCCATGCCATTGCTGAAGAAGAAGCTCAAGTTCGGCGCAAAGTCGTCGATTTTCATGCCGCGCGCCAAATAGGCTTCCACGAAGGTGAAGCCGTTCGAAAGCGTAAAGGCCAGTTGTGAAATCGGGTTGGCCCCGGCCTCGGCAATGTGATAACCGCTGATCGACACGCTGTAGAAGTTACGCACTTCATGGTCGATAAAGTACTGCTGAATATCGCCCATCACGCGCAGGCTGAATTCAGTCGAGAAAATACAAGTGTTCTGGCCTTGATCTTCTTTCAAAATGTCGGCTTGCACGGTGCCGCGCACAGCCTTCAAAGTGCTGGCCTTGATATTCGCGTATTCATCCGCATTCGGCGCGCGCTTGTTTTTGGCCGTGAACAAATCCACCTGCTGATCAATGGCAGTGTTCAGGAACATCGCCAAAATGCTGGGTGCCGGGCCATTGATGGTCATGGACACACTGGTGCTGGGTGCGCATAAATCAAAGCCGCTATACAACACTTTCATGTCGTCTAGCGTGGCCACACTCACGCCACTGGTGCCCACTTTGCCGTAAATGTCGGGGCGCAGGTCGGGATCAAAACCGTACAGAGTGACCGAGTCAAAAGCAGTCGACAATCGCTTGGCATCGCTTGCACTGCTGAGCATTTTGAAACGGCGGTTGGTGCGTGCGGGGTCGCCTTCACCGGCAAACATGCGGGTGGGGTCTTCACCTTCGCGCTTCACGGGGAATACGCCTGCGGTGAAGGGGAAATAACCGGGCAGGTTTTCCAGCATCACGAATTTCAGCAGGTCGGCCCGACTGGTGAACTTGGGCAGACTGACGCGATTGATTTTCAGGCCACTGAGCGAAGTCACGGTCAACGGTGCTTGCAGGGCCTTGCCGCGCACTTCATAGGTCAGCGTGTCGCCTTGGTAACCCTCAGTCAGCTTTGAATAGTCTTTCATGGCCTTCTGCGCAGCCATGCTGATTCGAGTGTTCGTCAACTCAACAATATCGTCCAGCGCTTCCACCGCCTTGGTTTTGTCAGGCTTGTGTTCAAGCAACAGGGCTTGGGCACGTTGCATGCATTCCAGGTCGTACACGGCAGCCACGTCTTTCTGAACTTGCGCTTTGTAGCTGCGCACAGCCTGCGCAATCTCGGCCAGGTAGCGCACGCGCTCGGAAGGCACCACCGCTTTCATGGTTGTGGAATGTTTGGTGTCGATGGAATCGAACAGACCTTTGGAAGGCTTGGCAATGGGCAGGGCTGCGCGCAAGGCTTTGTACAGGGCACTAACACCGTCGTCGTTAAAACGGCTGGCCAGCGTGCCATACACAGGCATGGTGTCGGGCATGCTGGTAAATGCCATGCGGTTGCGCTGCACCTGTTTGCACACATCGCGTAGCGCATCCAGTGCGCCTTTGCGGTCAAATTTGTTCACCGCGACAAAGTCAGCAAAATCCAGCATGTCAATTTTTTCAAGCTGGCTGGCTGCACCATATTCCGGTGTCATCACATACAGGCTGAAATCCACATGCGGCACGATGGCCGCATCGCCCTGGCCAATGCCCGGAGTTTCAATCAGCACCACATCAAAACCCGTAGCGCGACACAAGGCAATAATATCTGGCAGGGTAGCGGGTACTTCCTGAGCGGAATCGCGTGTGGCCAGTGAGCGCATGAATACTTTGGGGCCATTGCCAGCCCAAGGGCCAATGGCATTCATCCGAATGCGATCGCCCAGCAATGCACCACCGGTTTTACGGCGGGAAGGGTCTACGCACACCACGCCAATGGTCAAATCATCGCCATGGTCCATGCGAAGGCGGCGAATCAATTCATCAGTCAGGCTGGATTTACCCGCACCGCCCGTACCGGTAATGCCCAACACTGGGGTTTTGCTGGCTTTGGCTTGCTCGCGAATCACGTCCAAATCGGCAGCAGGCACTTCGTCACGCTCAAGGCGGGTAATCAGTTGGGTCAGCAGCGGCCAGTTGTTGGCCAAAGCCTTGATGCTTTCCGGTGAGCAAGCTGTGTCAATCTTTTTGCGGGCATCGCGCACTTGTGCTGCACGGGCAATCATGTCGCCGATCATGCCTTCCAGACCCATTTTCTGACCATCTTGCGGGCTGTAAATTCGGTTTACGCCATAGGCCTGAAGGGCTTCTATTTCAGAAGGCAAAATGACACCGCCACCGCCACCAAACACTTGAATGTGACCGGCGTTGTTGGCCCTCAGCTCGTCCACCATGTATTTGAAAAATTCGTTGTGCCCGCCCTGATAGGAACTCACGGCCAGGCCATCCGCATCTTCCTGAATGGCGGCGTCTACCAATTCCTGCACGGAGCGGTTGTGTCCAAGGTGAATGACTTCAGCACCTTGGCTTTGCAACAGGCGGCGAATCATGTTGATCGCGGCGTCGTGTCCGTCGAACAGAGACGAACCAGTTACAAAACGCAGAGGCGTGCCTTTGGTGTCAGTGAGGGGTTTTCCCACCTCGCCGGTGCTGCTTTTCATTCGTGTCTCCTGGATGGTTGCGGTTGTTTTCCACCGCTCGTTTGAATTTCAATTCTAACCTATCCATGCGCCATGCGTAGCACGCAACCAATCCCAAAAAACTCAAAAGCAGAACGCTGGAGATGACCCAATAGGTCAAAGGCACCCCATAAACTGTGATGCCAAGCTGGGGAATAAACAACACCACGCTGAGAATCAGGGCAATCCACACCGCAAGCAAGCGCCAGGTAATTCTTTTAACCTGCCGCCAATACTCGTTTTCAAGTGGGGTGGGTTGCTGGGTTTTCATGGTGTTAGCCTAATTTGCAAACTGGGGCTTGAAGCGATAAACCGCCAAAGTGCTGCGCAAATTGCCCAACAATTCAACGGGTTCGCCGTTTAAAAAAAGTTGTTTGCCCAGTACTTTATGTCCGATTTGAGCAACCAGCGCCTCGAAATCTTTGGGGGTGCACAGGTGAATGTTCGGCGTGTTGTACCACTGATAAGGCATTTGTTTGGACACTGGCATGCGGCCCAATGCAATCGACCATACATGGTACCAATGACCAAAATTTGGGAAGCTGACAATGCCTTCTTTGCCCACACGGGCGATCTCTTTCAAAATTCGCTCGGTGTTGTGCATGGCTTGCAAGGTTTGCGACAAAATCACCACATCGAATGCATGGTCATCGAACATGGCCAGGCCTTTTTCAAGGTCTTGCTGTATCACGTTGATGCCATTGGCCACACTGCGCTGCACATTGCTGTCGTCAATTTCAACGCCATAGCCTGTGGCCTTGCGGGTTTTCATCAAACGGGCCAAAAACGAACCGTCACCACAGCCCAAATCGAGTACGCGTGCACCCATGGGCACCCAGCTTTCGATCAAATCGAGATCGGCCCGCGGCACCACAATGGGCAGGGGTTGTACATCTTGGCGAACGGCGTGCAGGGTTTTCATGCAAGCTCCTTGGCAATGCGCTCAAAGTAGCCACGCACCACATTGTGGTAGCGCTCATCAGTGAGCAGAAATGCATCGTGACCGTGTGGGGCGTCAATTTCCGCGTAAGTTACATCGCGCTGGTTGGCCATGAGGGCCTCCACAATTTCGCGGGTTCGCTCGGGTGCAAATCGCCAGTCGGTGGTGAAACTGACCAGTAGAAACTTGGCTTTGGCCGCTTCCAGGGCCTTGGCCAAATCGCCACCCGTGTGGCGTGCGGGGTCGAAATAGTCCAGCGCTTTGGTAATCAGCAAGTAGGTATTGGCATCGAAGTAATCTGCAAACTTGTCGCCCTGGTAGCGCAGGTAACTTTCTACCTGAAAGTCCACTTCAAGACCGTAGTTGTAATCGCCGTTGCGCAGGGTGCGGCCAAACTTTTCGGCCATGTCGTCACCGCTCAAGTAAGTGATGTGACCAATCATTCGGGCCAGGCGCAGACCACGCTTGGGCACCACGCCATGCTCGTAATAATTGCCACCATGAAAATCGGGGTCGGTCACGATGGCCTGGCGTGCCACTTCATTGAAGGCAATGTTCTGTGCGCTTAACTTGGGTGTAGAGGCAACTACCATGCAGTGCCCCACGCGGTCTGGGTAACTGAGGCTCCATTGCAGGGCCTGCATGCCGCCCAAACTGCCGCCCATGACTGCGGCAAATTTTTCGATGCCGAAATAATCAGCCAGGCGAACCTGCGCATTCACCCAGTCTTGAACTGTAACAAACGGAAAGTCAGCGCCGTAGGGTTTGCCAGTTTCCGGGTTGGTGCTGCTCGGGCCGGTAGAGCCAAAGCACGAACCCAAGTTATTCACGCCGATTACAAAAAACCGATTGGTGTCAAGCGGCTTGCCCGGTCCCACCATGTTGTCCCACCAGCCCTCACTCTTGTCTTGCCCTTCGTACAGACCCGCCACATGATGAGAGGCATTCAATGCGTGGCACACCAGCACAGCATTGCTTTTCTCGGCATTCAAGGTGCCATAGGTTTCAACCATCAGAGAATAGCTGGGCAGGGACTTTCCGCACTCAAGTAAAAGCGGTGCAGTGAATTCAATAAGCTCGGGCTTTACGAAGCCCACGGACTGGTTGGCAGACACAATACGGTGTTTCTTAGGTTGGATTGTTGGTTTTCGCAAGCCTTTGAGTATAAATCGCAAACCGGCATTGAAGGCGTCCCGGTTGCGGGATCAGTCTTCGTGCAATTGGCGCATCAGGGCGTCAATTTTATCGATGTCAAATGTTCGAGTCACCTTTTTGACCAGTTTTTGCGTGGCCTCAAAGTCGGTTTTCAAGAGCAACTCTTTGACATCGAGTAGTTGTGACGGATGCATCGAATACTGGGTAAGACCCATACCCAGCAACAAGCGGGTCAAGCGAATGTCACCTGCCATTTCACCACACACGCTCACGGGCACGCCTGCTTTTTCGGCACTGGAGATGACCTCGTACACCAGCCTTAACACCGCCGGGTGGAGGGGATCGTACAGGTGAGCCACTTGGTGATCAACCCGGTCAACAGCCAGGGTGTACTGGATCAAGTCGTTGGTGCCGATCGACACATAATCGAGGTAACTCAAAAAATGTGGCAGGCTTAGCGCGGCCGCAGGCACTTCGATCATCCCGCCAATGGGCACGGCCTGATTGGCCTGAAAGCGCCGTTCGAGCAATTGCTCACGCGCCATGTCGATGTAAGCCAAGGCCTGCTTGGTTTCACGAATGTTGGTGAGCATGGGCAACAGAATTTTCACAGGTCCATGCTTGGCAGCCCGCAACAAGGCGCGAATTTGGGTGAGGAATATTGCAGGCTCGGACAGGCTGAAACGAATGGAACGCAAACCCAGCGCCGAGGTGCTGGACACCGGGGGGGCACTGCTGTTGGCACCATCGAATTGCAGGGTTTTATCCGCACCCAGATCAAGCGTGCGAACCGTGACCGGCTTGCCTTTCATGGCCTTGATCACCTTGCGGTAGGCTTCGTACTGTTCATCTTCTGATGGCCATTCCTTGCGGTTCATGAACAGGAATTCGGAACGGAACAGGCCCACACCATCGGCTCCGGCATCGACCACGCCTTTCACGTCTTCAGGCAATTCAATGTTGGCCAGCAGTTCAACCCGGCGACCACACTGGGTGCGTGCCTCCGTGGTAATCAGTCGTTTCAGGCGCTGGCGCGACAAAGCCAGAATGGCCTGCTTGCGCTGGTATTCTTCGACCACCATGGTAGCGGGGTCGAGGAATACAGCACCAACCTTGCCATCGACCACCACCAGGTCGCCGTTGTGTACAAACTCGAGCGCACGCGGCACGCCCACCACAGCGGGTATGCCCAGGCTGCGCGCCACAATGGCAGTGTGGGAGGTTGCACCACCCATTTCAGTCACGAAAGCGCCCACACGGCGACCTTTCAGTTGCACCATGTCGGCGGGCGAAATATCGTGCGCAACAATTAGCCAGGGGTCTTCATTCTCGCCTTCTGGCGGCAGGGGCAAAGCCGTGGCGTGCCCGCGCAGCGATTTCAAAACCCGCTCAACCACCTGGCGCACGTCGCTGTTACGCTCGCGGAAGTAGTCGTCTTCAATCGCGGAGAACTGCTCCAGCAAAACTTCCATTTGCTCAATCAAGGCCCACTCGGCATTGATCAGCTTGGTTTGAATCAGGTTTTTGGGTTCTTCCGACAAAATGGGGTCGGCAAGGATCAGGCTGTGCAGGTTCAGAAAGGCATCGAACTCGGCGGGGGAGTCAGCGGCAATTTGACTGCGAATTTCAACCAGTTCATCGGCCACGCGCTTGATGGCATTGTCGAATCTTTTTTTCTCGAAACGAACCGATTTTTTATCGATGCGATTGCGGGGAATATCCCGCATGGCCGTGTCCCACACCAGGGCGCGGCTAACTGCAATGCCTCGTGAAACTGCGATGCCATGCAAGGCCAGGGTCATGGTTTACTCGCCTTCGCCAAATTTGTCATCAATGAGGGCCACCAGTGCGGCAATGGCCTCAGCCTCGTCACTGCCTTCTGCCTCCAGCACCACGTTGTGCCCTTTGCCCGCGGCCAGCATCATGACACCCATGATGCTTTTCGCATTCACACGGCGGCCCGCTTTGCCGATCCACACCTCGGACTGAAAGCGGCTGGCTGTTTGGGTCAACTTGACCGAGGCACGCGCGTGCAGGCCCAATTTATTGCTGATGGTGATTTCTTGCTGAATCATCGTTTTTCGCCGGGTTAAAGGTTTGACGTTGTGGCGCTGTGGCACCAGTGCTTACGATACCGTTTCGGCCACCCATGACCAAACGTTCGGCCACTTCGTTGATGGGCAAATCCCGAAAACCAAGTGCGCGCAACACCATGGGCAAATTGCAGCCCGAGACCAACACTGTGGGCAGGTTCAACGATTCCACACCGGCACGCACAGCTGCATTGGAGGGAGTTGCGCCAAACAGGTCGGTGAGAAACACTACGCCTTCGCCCGCATGCACCTGCCGCGCAGCGGTCTGAATGCGTTGCACCGACTGTTCAATGTCTTCATCGCCGGGTACATCCACGACCGCCAGACCATCTGGCAGAGAACCCATGACGTGTTTCACACATTGGGCAATGGCGTCGCCCAAAGGGGCATGCGTAACCAGAACCAGCCCAAGCATCAGTTGCCCTCCTGCAAGGCGTTTTCAACCGCTTGCACAAAAGTATCCGCAACGGGAAAACCGGTTTGATCCATGATCTCACGGAAGCAGGTGGGGCTTGTCACATTCACCTCGGTCAGGTTCTGCCCAATAATGTCCAGACCCACCAGCAACAGCCCACGCTTTTTCAATTCCGGGGCCAGTGTGCGGGCAATGTGCCAATCGCTTTCACTCAAGGGCTGCGCCCTGCCCGTGCCGCCCGCCGCCAGGTTGCCTCGGTGCTCACCCTCTTTGGGCAAACGTGCGAGGCAATAGGGCACCGGCTCGCCATTGATGAGCAACACACGTTTGTCGCCATCCACAATTTCAGGAATATAGCGCTGAATCATGGCGGTTTTTCGGCCATAGTCGGTCAGCGTTTCCAATATCACACCCACATTTTGATCGCCTTTTTTCATGCGAAAAATTGAGGTGCCGCCCATGCCATCCAGGGGTTTGGCAATGGCGTCAGGGTGTTGTTCCAGAAAACCGCGAAGCTGGGCAGCATTGCGTGAAACCAGGGTTGGCACCACAAACTGTTCAAACTGGGCAATGGTGAATTTTTCGTTGTGATCGCGAATGGCGCGCGGGCTATTGAATACGCGCGCACCCTCGCGCTCGCCTTGCTCAAGCAACCAGGTGGCGGTTACAAACTCGGCATCAAACGGCGGGTCTTTGCGCATGATGACGGCATCAAGGTCTTTCAATGCCATTTCTTCACGCCCCACCTCGGCGTACCAAGGTTTATTTGCGCGATCAATTGTAATCCACACCACCTGCGCGCGCACACCTGCGCCAGTGGACCAGTGCAAGCCCCCGTCCTCGATCACACCCACCTTCCAGCCACGCGATTGGGCCGATTCCATCATGGCGATGGAGGAATCTTTTTTCGGATTCAGGCTGGTGAGTGGGTCAATCACGCACACAAAGCTTTTACTGCTCATGCGGCCAACTCCACGCTGGCAGTGGCCTCCAGTTCTTGCGAGGCTGCAAGTGCCGCCAAACGACCGATTACACCATAAGCGTAAAAGCGGTTCATGGCCGCATCGGGGCGATCACTGCAATCGGGTGTGTTGCACGGTGTTTCAAACGCCAATGGAACGAAGTGCATGCCAGGTGCATTCAGGTTTTCATCGCGGCCTCGGCCCGTGTGCACGCGGTAAAAACCGCCCACCACATAACGGTCAATCATGTAAACCACGGGCTCAGCCACCGCGTCCTCGATGTTCTCAAAGGTGTGCACACCTTCTTGAATGATGACATCAGACACTTGCAAACCTTCTTTGACCACCGACATTTTGTTGCGTTGCTTGCGGTTCAAACCCACCACTTCCGAGGCGTCTTTCACAGTCATGATGCCCATGCCATAGGTGCCAGCATCGGCCTTCACAACCACGTAAGGCTGCTCGTCAATCCCGTACTCAGCATACTTCACACGTGTCTTGGCCAACACTTCATCTACAGCCTCTGCCAAGGCTTCTTCGCCCACACGTTCCTGAAAGTTCAGCTTGTTTCGATGCGTGAAATAGGGATTGATCAACCAGGGATCAATTTCCAGCATTTCAGAAAATGCCTCCACGACAGAATCGTAGGCCTTGAAGTGGGCACTCTTGCGACGAGTGGCCCAACCGGCATGCAGCGGTGGCAACACAATTTGGTCTTTAATGCCTTGAAGAATTGGGGGCACACCAGCGGACAGGTCGTTGTTCAACAACACAGCGCAAGGCTCTAAGCCCTCAACACCGACACGGTTGCCATAGCGCCTGAGTGGCTCAAGCACAATGTGCTGGCCATCGGGCAAATCGAAGCGAGTGGGCTCGGTAATGTCAGGCGACACGGAACCCAGCCGAATATCCAAACCGGTTTGCTTGAGAATGGCAGCCAAGCGGGCCACATTCGTGAGGTAAAAAGTATTGCGTGTGTGGTTCTCGGGCACCAACACCATGCTGCGTGCTTCGGGACAAATTTTTTCAATCGCACTCATGGCGGCCTGAATGGCCAGCGGCATCATGTCGGGGGCCAGGTTGTTAAAACCGCCAGGGAACAGGTTGGTGTCAACAGGGGCGAGCTTGAAACCTGCGTTGCGCACATCGACAGAACTGTAGAACGGAGGGGTATTCTCGTTCCAGGCCATGCGAAACCACCGCTCAATTTCGGTGGTTTTGTCGAGCATTCGTTTTTCAAGATCCAGCAGCGGACCGGTTAAAGCTGTTACAAGATGTGGAACCATCAACATTCCCTGGGTAAGACACTTCGCCAAGTGTAATCCAAAACGCTGCACTGCCACATTGAGGAAGGGAAATCGGGGGTGAAGCAAAAAAGGCACCCGAAGGTGCCTTTGAATCAGCCCTTTACCCCGGGCTGAAGGATTCCACCTAAGTGGAGAGTGTTACTTACTTGCTGTAGGCTGTTTCACCGTGTGAGGTGATGTCCAGGCCTTCGCGCTCTGCGTCTTCCGAAACACGCAGACCAACGATGAGGTCTACCAGCTTGAAGGAAATTGCAGCCACGATACCGGACCATACGATGGTGATTACCACGCCCTTGGCTTGTACTGCCAACTGGGAAGCGATCACGAAGTCGTCACCCATGGTGCCGCCCAGGCTAGGCGCAGACAACACACCCACCATCAAGGCACCCAGAATACCGCCTACGCCGTGTACGCCGAATACGTCCAGTGCATCGTCTGCACCCAACATTTTCTTCAGGCCAGTTACGCCCCACAGGCAGATTGGGCCAGCCATCAGGCCGAGGATCAGTGCACCCATTGGGCCGATCGTACCGCAAGCTGGTGTAATCGCAACCAAGCCACCCACTGCACCGGAAGCAGCACCCAGCATGGAGGCCTTGCCTTTCAGCAGCGCTTCAGCAGCAGCCCAGCTTAGTGTTGCAGCGGCTGTGGCAAGCAAAGTGTTGATAAAGGCCAGTGTTGTACCGCCGTTGGCTTCCAGGTTTGAACCTGCGTTGAAACCGAACCAACCCACCCACAGCATAGATGCACCCACCATGGTCAGTGTCAGGCTGTGCGGAGTCATTGCTTCCTTGCCGTAGCCAACGCGCTTGCCAATCATGTAGGCACCCACCAAACCTGCAACCGCAGCGTTGATGTGAACCACAGTACCGCCAGCGAAGTCGATCGCGCCGTCTGCGAAGATGAAACCAGCAGCATCCCACACCATGTGTGCGATTGGAATGTAGCTGAATGTGAACCAGATTGCACAGAACAACAACACTGCAGAGAACTTGATGCGCTCGGCGAATGCACCTACGATCAGGGCGCAAGTAATGGCCGCGAATGTAGACTGGAACGCGATGAAGATGAATTCAGGGATCATCACGCCTTCAGTGAACGTGGCTGACAGAGAGTCAGGAGTCACGCCGCTCAAGAACAGTTTGCTGAAGTTACCTACGAAAGGATTGTCGCCGCCGCCAAAGGTCAAGCTGTAGCCATAGATGGCCCACAACACAACGATCAGACAGAACACGGACATCACCTGCATCAGCACGGACAACATGTTCTTTGCGCGGACCAAGCCACCGTAGAACAATGCCAAGCCAGGGATGGTCATGAAGATAACCAAAATGGTTGCGACCATCATCCAGGTGATGTCGCCTTTGTTTACTGTTTGTTCAACAGCTGGGGCAGCTTCTTCTGCGGGAGCAGCTTCTGCGGCCATGGGAGCTTCAGCGGCAGGCGCTTCGGCAGGGGCTGCTTCTACTGGAGCAGCCATTGTTTCGGTGGCTTCGGTGGCAGGCGCTACAGGGGTTTCCTGAGCAAATACACCGGGACTGGCAACACTAAAACCCAGTGCTGCGGCCGCAAGCCAGACAGTCAGAAGTTTTCTCATGATTTCCTCACTTCTCTCTGGTTAAAGGGCGTCTTTACCGGTTTCGCCTGTGCGAATACGGGTAACACTCAACAAATCAAACACGAAAATTTTGCCGTCACCGATCTTGCCGGTCTTGGCCGCTGCTTCAATGGCTTCGCAGGCCTGGTCTACCAGGCTGTCGTCCACTGCGGCTTCAATTTTCACTTTGGGCAAAAAGTCGACTACATACTCGGCGCCACGGTACAACTCGGTGTGACCCTTTTGGCGACCAAAACCTTTCACTTCGGTAACCGTAATGCCTTGCACGCCGATGGCAGACAGCGCTTCACGGACTTCATCGAGTTTGAAAGGCTTAATGACTGCTGAAATTAGCTTCATTACGCACTCCTGAATTAAGTTTGAAGAGGGTAAAAACAGCGCCCCTCTTCAGAGCGCTGTCTGGATTCAATTTAGAACTTGGCGCTTAGAGTTACGATCAAGGAACCCTCGGTGAAATCATCCACACCACCAACGATCAAACCGGCAGCTTTGTCTTCTGCTTCGACATAAGCTGCTGTCACAGAGTAATTGCTGTTGAACGCGTAGGTAGCACCGATGCTGTAGTCAGCGTAGGAGTCAATCGTGCCAGTTGCACCAGGACGGTTGTCTGCCATGTCCTTGTCGAAAGATGTCAAACCGTAGTGGGCAGTCAATGACACCTTGTCTGACAATGGGAACGTGTAACCCAAATCCAGGTAGGTAGAACCACCCTGATCATTTGAACCATTGGCGGCCTGGAAAGCAAAATAATCATCGGAAGCTGCATAAGAAAGCTTTGCGTAAGCACCGGCATATGAGAGCTTTCCGTAAACTTCCAACGTATCTGCGTCAGGGCCTGTACCTTGGTTGTAGCCTTCGTAGAAATAATACAAAGCACCTACATCGTAGCCAATGCCGCTAAATTCACCCGCATAGCCGCCGTAGAAATCCATTTCCAAGCCTGAGCTACCACCGCCCAGGTTGTTGATGTTGGAGTTCCAGTTACCTACATAGAAACCGTTTCCGAAGGCAACATCAAAACCACCTTGGAATGCTGGACCAGAATTGGTCTGGGAAATACCACGGAACTTGTAATCAGTAGTCACGTTGGCGTTTGTAGCCACTGTAACTTCAGCTTGTGCAGTTGAAACAGCCCCGAAAGTAGTTGCGGCGATTGCGGCGACCAGTACTAATTTTTTCATCTCACTCTCCTAAAAATAGATGAATGCCGTAAAGTTTTTTTGGCAAGGGTCTATTAGCGAGAAGTGTGCCAGCCGTGAACTCGTCGGTAATTTCGCGATAAATCCCCCTTTTTCGGGCACAATAGCGATTCAATTTTTTGAATTTTCCATCGCAGCACCAAATTGGTGCACTGTTTTGGTGCAATGCGATACAACTCTTTTGGGGGAAACATTGGCGAACAATCCTTTCGATGCCATCACGGCCAAAGTGGGTGAATTGCTCAATGCAAAAGGGCTTCAAAACATGGAAAACCCCGTCACACAGCTGATTCGCCAGGGTTTGCAAGACATGGAATTTGTCAGCCTTGAGGATTTTGAAATTCAGAAGGAAGTGTTAAACAGGTTGCGCGAAAAGGTGCATGCACTGGAAATGCGCGTGGCTGAACTCGAGAAACGGACCTGACCCACCGACGGGCAAGGCCTCCTCCACCGGGTGACGCAAACCGAAGCACCCGTTTGCCAAACCAAACTGTGTGGGGATAATCATGGGGGTTTGACTCTCGCCCCACCATGTCTCTACCATGCCTTTAGCCACCCTTCAAAGCCTGACTTTTGTGGGTATTCGCCCTGTTGCGGTTCAAATTGAGGTTCATCTGTCGGCCGGTTTGCCTTCTTTCGCGCTGGTTGGTCTGCCCGACACCGAAATTCGCGAATCGAAAGAACGGGTTCGCTCGGCCTTGCTCAACAGCGGATTCGAGTTTCCCTCTCAACGAATTACAGTCAACCTGGCACCCGCCGACCTTCCCAAGGGCAGCGCGGCATTCGATCTTGCAGTGGCATTGGGCATTGCGAGTGCATCGGGCCAACTGGCCAAAGCCGACCTTTCTGACTGGTTATTTGCCGGCGAGCTTTCACTTTCTGGTGCGCTGACTGGCGTTCGTAGCCCTTTTGCACTGGCAGTTGCAGCCCGAAAAGAATCTGCGGCCGGCCAACGCCCTTTAAAACTGATGATGCCCAAAGCGCAAGCCAAGCTTGCAGCCACAGTGCCTGACATTGCGGTATTTGGTGCCCACAATTTGTTTGAAGCGGCAGCGCATTTGGTGGGGCACGGTAACCCACTAGAGCAATACGCGCATAACACGCACGGCAACGCGAGCCAGCCAAACCCGCTGGACATGGCCGAGGTGATTGGTCACCAAACCGCCAAACACGCCTTGCTTGCTGCCACAGCGGGCCAACACCACATTCGCTTGGTGGGACCGCCCGGCAGTGGGAAGTCGATGCTGGCACAGCGTGTTGGCAGCCTGATGCCACCGCTGCCCTTTGAAGACTCGCTGGAAATTTCAGCCATACGAAGCTTGAAGGGCGAAAGTGACGTGCTAAGCCCGCAGCGCCCTTTTCGGAATCCGCACCCAAGCAGCACCATGGCCGCGCTGATCGGCGGAGGAAACCCACCCTCGCCAGGAGAAATTACGCTGGCACACCAAGGTATTTTGTTCACCGATGAGGTATTGGAATTTGATCGACGTTGCCTTGAGTCGCTGCGTGAGCCGCTTGAAACCGGGCGTGTAAATATTTCCAGATCAGGTCACCAGGCCAGTTTTCCGGCAAGGTTTTTGTGGGTGTGCGCCCACAACCCCTGCCCCTGCGGCTGGTTTGGGCACCCTGCCAAAGAATGCCGATGCACACCCGACCAAGTAAGAAAGTATCAAAACAAACTGTCTGGCCCCTTGGCCGACCGGCTGGATATTTCAGTTGAGGTGCAAGCCATTGACCACGGCACACTGCTACACGGGGAAACAGACCACGCCGAGTTGGGCAGCAGTACCGAGCTGCGCAAACAAGTTGAACAGGCCCGCACCATTCAGCTACAACGCCAGGGCTGCCTGAATGGTGAAATGAGCGCAGGCCAAATTAACAAGTATTGCAAACCCGCCAGCAGCGCTGAAAAACTGTTGCTGGCCTACGCCCAGAAAAATCATCTTTCAGCCCGTGCACTGCATCGAATTTGCCGGGTGGCACGCACCTTGGCTGACCTTGACCAAGCAGGTCAAATTGATAAAAAACACATTGCTACCGCCATTCAATACCGAAAAGCGCTGGCTGGCGAGGCGGGTAGCCAATCGCCCGTGCACCACCCGACTCACAACCCGTAAGCCACTCGCAGCAAGGTAAGCGGGTGTACCAGTTCCGGTTTTTTGTCAGAGGTCTGGACAAGGTCCAGGATTTCAATACCCCAGGCAATTTGCCGACCCGTTAACTGACAGTCGGTCGACAAATAGTCAGGGGCCTGCTCAGCCATTTGCCTGAACACACGCTGCCCCAACTTGATCGCCCCGGGAAAATCTTCGCGCTGGTTGCCCCAATGACAGCCGAAGCCGGGGCTACCCTTAACCACATTCACTTCGGTGTGGGGCACCAGACCTAACAAGGTCTCGGTGTGCCGGGCAATACCCAAATGGGCACCACCCAGGAACGGTTCGTGATAATTCACCTTGCCCAGGGGGTTGCTGAAATCGGTTCTCAAAGCGCTTTCTCCATGCAAGGCGATCAGGTATTCAGTGGGCGCCCAAAATGCTTCCTTCACTTGCTGAATTTCCGCATCGTCCGGAAAAAGAGTTGGCAAATGGTGTGTGAATACTCTTGAACAAGCGGGGCTTGGGGAAACAATGGCGTACCCCCTTTGCGCCAAAGCCAACAAGGGCGGTATGTTACTTCGCGCCAAATCAGCAAAACCGGAAAGGTCGCCCGCGTTCAGTTTGGCGTGGCCACAACATGACTCAAGATTGGCTACCACACACTCAATATCATTGTGCTGCAGTACTTGAATCAAGTCCCGGCCAATTTCTGGCTCGTACAAATTCACGTAACAACCGGCAAAAATAGCCACCTGCCGGGGTACCTGGCCATGGTCTGCCACTACAGCGGCCTGCGAGGGGTTGGCCATAATCAGACTACTCGCCTGAGCAAGAAATGTTCGCTTGGCCAATTTGGGCAACCAGGCTTGTGCGTCAACACCCGTCATGCGTTCCATCAACTTGCGCACGGCACTGCTGTCCACAATTGTGTTTGCCAACGCAGTAACAACCGGAATACCAGCCAGATGAGAGAAAGGATGGTGCCGCTCAAAAGCGTTGGTATAACTGACACTGCCCTTGGCAAACTTTACAGCCTTGGCGCGCAGCATGGTGGCCGGAAAATTGATTTGCTGGGGGTGTGGCGCGCTGTAGGGGCAATGGCCCACATGGCATTGGTCGCACAGGTGACATTGATCGGCCAGGTTCAGATAGCGCGATTTGGGTACGCTGCGAAGCTCTGAGTCGTCAGACTCATCAATCAGGTCGAACAAAGCGGGAAAGGTGCTACACAGGGACAAACAACGCCTGCAGCTGGCGCACACGTCGAACACGCGCTCCATGCTCGCCAAGCATTGCTGTTCATCGAGATAATCGGGGCTGGCCCAGGTAACACTGAGCCCAAATGCTTCATGAGCACTGCCATCCACTAGAGCCTGAGCCATGCTCACCCCCGATGTTGTTGTTCTACCCCAAACGGAATTAGATGACTTGTTTTGCGTCCAGGTCGAGCATACCAAATCCAGCTGAACAATTGCAGAACCCACAAAATGCCCAAAGAAAGCCGCATGGCATCGGTACTGTCCAACCCCAATGCCACGAAGATATCAATGCCTATGCCAATGCCCCATTGAATACTGAAGGCACCGATGAAAATCAGAAGGTTCAAAGCCGTACTGGAACGACCCGTGAGTTTCTTTGGAAATGGCTTGTTGCAAGTGGCATAAGTCATGATGCCGGACGAAATCAGGAAGGCATGGATCAACCAGCCCCACAGGCTCGATTGCGCGCCCTGCACAATTTGAACAGCGAATACCAACAGTGACAAACCCATGCCGATCAACATGATTTGATCTTCATCGCCCCCCGCCTTGGACACCCGTTTGGTCAGAAAGCCCAAAGCGAGATAACCCAGCATGAGCACTGCAGAAATCCAGAACATGTTTTGCGCGGCTTGTGCATTGCTAACCCCAATTACATTGGTGAACCAGGGGCCAACCCACAAACCATGAAAAGCCATAAAACCACCTTGCGTGATCATGGCCAAAGGCGCAACACGCCAAAAATGAGGGTGTGCATAAATGGCCCGGTAACCCTGGGCCATGTCGGCAACCGACTGGGTTTTTTGGGGTTTGAACAAAGCTGGCAAAGCAAACCACAGTGCCAGACCAGCCAATACACACAACACTGCTGCCACCCCAAACACACCGCGCCAACCCAAAGCAGGCAAAGCGGCTTCCACGGGCGTGGTCACGGTGAGTGCCCCAAGCGACCCGGCCACCAGCATCCAGGATGACAGGCTGGCCTGCATGTGCGGCCTGAAATACAGGGAGTAGGCCTTTACGGCCGCCATTAAACACGCCGACACGCCCACACCTATCAGGGCTCGGCCCAACCACAACACCAGATAAGAATCGGCAACTGCGAACAGCAGGGCACCCAGCGCTGCAAATCCGATCAACACTGCCTCAACGCGCCGCGGGCCGTAACGATCCAGCATGACCCCCACAGGCAACTGCATAATGGCAAAGGACAGAAAATACGCCGAGGCCAGAAAACCCAACTGCCCGGCGGTCAACCCCAGTTCTTGAACCAAGGGCTGTGCGATTACGGCATTGATGGCCCTGAACGCATAGGACATCACATAGGCGGCTGCGAAAATAATGAACATGCGCATGGCAAGGCTGCCATTCACATACATGTGCTCTACACCATCAGGCCCAATTTCACGCGATACATTTTCGGGGTTGTACTGCATTACTGCCCCAACAGGGAAAAGCCACCGAACCAGGAAGTGGCCGAATCGGGATTGGCAGCCTCGCCAGGGCCCATCATCAACACCTCATACAAAACGCCTTGGTGCTCAAAAAAACGGGCCTGCGCAAAAGCAGCCTCACCGCTGGGCAACTTGCCTGTGATCGACATTTCATAGACAGTTTTGCCCAACCATTGAATGGGCTTTACCTCGGCTTGGCCCGCCGCAATATTGTTGGCAACCGCCTGGGCCAAAGCGTCGCGCAGGGCTTGGCCTTGCGCTGCCAATTCGCCCTGCAAGGGCACAGTACCCACCGCAAAATACAAGCCTTCAATTTGCGCAGCCTGCAAAGTTAAAGGCACCTGCAAGCCGATCAAATCCATGGTTCGGGTGGCTTGCGCCGGTTTGTCGGGAAAAGTGGCCATGTAGCCGATGTCGGTATTGGGCACCACGCGCCAGTTGAACTGGGGCGAACAAGCGACCAAGGCGCATAATGCAAGCAGGGAAACGAAAATTGCACGGCTTGAAGTGAAAGCTGTTTTCATGAGGCGCTTTGAGGCGAAAATTAGGCAGGTGCTCCATTGTAGGGGCTCTTGATACAGATCAATAGCAGTGATAACCAGAGTGTGGACAGAATGGGTATTGTGAAATTCAAATCGAAAGCAGCCGGCGACATAGTGATGTTCAAATCCAATGCAGACCAACTATTTCGAATTATGGGTATTGAACCCAGTGAGCGGGGCGTGATCGAACCACACGATCTTGCGCATGCCCATGCACAGCTGGTTGCAGCGGTCAATACTGAACGCATGGCCCGCGCCGAGAACCCGATTGATGAAGATGAGCTAAGCGCCGAAGAAAAAATTGCCCTGAAAAACCATGTGGGCCTGGAACAAAGAGCTTACCCCTTGTTGAAAATGCTGGAAGAAGCAGCAAAAAAAGAAGTGGACGTGCATTGGGGGTTCTGATGAACCCCCTTGCCGAGGCTTTGTTGTGTTTAAGCGCTAGCTGTTTCGCGTCGGCGCACAGGGCCGGCAATGGCTTCAACCTGCGTTTGGGTTTTCTTGCCCAAGCCAATTAAAAAGCCCAGTTCAGCGACCACAAACAAGGGGCCGATCGCCAAGCCAATCAGGTCGTCTACAAAAGCGGGCTTGCGGCCCTCGTAATAGTGGCCCACAAACTGGATAATCCAGCCCACCACAAAAATACCCACGCCAGCACCCAACCAGGCCAATGTGCTCAAGGTTGCAAAGTGGCCGGCAGCCAACAGCAGTGCGCCGTGAATGACAAACATGGCCAAACCGTAAGCGAGGCTGAGTTTGAGATAAAACAGGCTGGACAACAAAAACACCACCAATGCCGGCGTAACCGCGATGCCAGCAACATCAACCGACACGCGCGACAGCAGAATAAGCACAGACAACACAATAATTGGCACGCCCACGAAGTGGGTGGCGATGTTGCGTGGGTCTCGGTGATAAGTGGCATAAGTTGCCAGTTGATCGACCAACGTTCTCATGGCTTGTTCTCCTTGAAGCGGCAATTGCTCTAAATATTTGATTTTGAGCTTATATGGTTACAAATCAAGCCTGAAAGGTCTGTCAATTGCCTGACATTTGATGCTAATTTAGTGGAACAGGTGGAGACATAACAAAAAAACAATGCAGACACACAACATTCAACAAATATTGAACCGCGGGAAATGGTTTGCCAATTTGCCCGGCAACCTGCAACAGGCTTTGTTAAAGCATGGTGCTTTGCGTCAGTTTCAAAACGGACAGCGACTATTTTCCAGGGGTGACTGTGCCGACGGCTTGTACGCGGTGCTAAGTGGGTCGGTCCAGATTGTGGGCGCGAGCAAACACGGTGCCGAGGACAAGCACGTGATCCTGACCCTGATTGACCCGCCCGACTGGTTTGGAGAAATCTGCCTGTTCGACCGCCAACCGAGAACCCACGATGCCCTTGCCGATGGACCTGCTACAGTGTTTCACGTACGACAGGCTCTGCTGGACCAACTGATTTCAGAAAACCCCAATTACTGGCGCGAATTTGGTCTGCTGTTGACCCAGAAGGTGCGCCTTATTTTCGGCGCCATCGAAGACGCTGCCCTGTTGCCCACCCCCACCCGCCTTGCCCGCCGTTTGCTGCAAATGGCTGAGGGCTACGGCATACGATCAGACAGCGGCACTGTGAGCGCGCGTACCTTGCACGTGTCGCAAGAGAAGCTCTCGGCCATGCTGTCGATTTCACGGCAAACGGTGAACCAAATGCTGAAGGAACTGGAGCATGAAGGTTTACTTCAACTGGGAAGGGGGAATATCGAGATTTTGAATCTGGAAGGGTTGAAACACAAAGGCCAGGTCAGCTAGCTGCATCCAATTACTCACTGTCGGTGTTCTATAAGTGTCATACAAAAGATTGACAACGGCTTTAAACAACGACTGAGGGATGAAATGAAAAAATTCAAGATGAAATGCTTGGCACTGGCAGTGTCAGGCGTAGTGCTTGCAGGATGCCTGTCAAGCAATGACAACACCATCCCACCAACAGCATTTGGCGATCAAGGTGTGTTGATTACGGCATCTGGCGCGACAATCACGATCGACAACACGACGGGAGCGGTACTTTCCCGATCATCAATCACAGGGTTAGGTACCGGTGAAACCATCGTGGACGCGGACTATAGAAATGCCGATGGACGCCTATGGTTACTAACAAGCGCAAGTAAACTTTACAGCGTTGAAGAAGCAAGTAATGTGGCCACGGAAAGAAGCACACTGAGTGTTTTGTTGACCGCTGGTGAAACATATTCTGTCGATTTCAACCCAGTTGTAGACCGACTGCGTGTAATTGGTAGCAACAATACCAACTGGGCTGTAAACGTTGAAAATGGCGCAGTAGCTGTCAATACCGTGGCAACCGGCCCCGCCGGTTTTGAAGTAACCCAGAGTGCTTACACCGACACCTTCAGTGCGACTGGCAGGGGCACTTTGCTGTTCAACTTAGATGAAACAAACAACGTACTTTACGGGCAGAATCCTGCAAATGACGGAATTCAGACCCTCGAATCCACATTGGGCGTTGACCCAACCGATATTGTTGGATTCGATTTACCAGCGGACACAACAATTGGACTAGCACCAATGGTTGTGGGTGGCCAATTGGCCATGTACAGCATCAACACAGACGCTTCATCCAACGCGGCGACTAAGGTGGGCAACATTACTTTGAATGCAGGAGAGACACCGGTGGCGTTTGCACAGAAAAAACGCGCAAACCCCACAGTTGTTGGACTGACAGCAAGCCGACAGTTTTTCACATTCAGATATCTTCAGCCAACGACAATCAGCAATCTTTCAACAGCCTTTATGCTGGCAACAGGCGAAGAATTGATTGGCATGGATTACAGCACAAACACGGTTGACCCAGCAAATCGTCCACAATCACTATACGTGCTTACGTCAACCAATCTTTTTCAAACCAACAACTCAACGGCACCTAGCTCCTTAATGCCCGCGCGTGTATTGTCGGGCGGTACTGCACTTGATAACAGCGTTGATTATTCAGTTGACTTCAATCCTGCAAATGGTGGCCTGCGCGTTGTTGGATCGGATGATTCGAACAGGGCAATTACAATCACCTCGACTACCACTGCAACGATTGCTGACAACACTGCAATTACCCCAACCACTCGTGAACTCATTGCACTTGCATACGGTAGCAGCGTGCCAGGCACAAGCACCGTGCGCTTGCTAGCAGTCGATGCCACTGGCAGGGAATTTGTGCAACAAATACCTGCCTCGGGTGTGACAACCTCACTGAATACAATTCCTTTCGCTGTGGCCAGAAGCTCAGCATTGGATATTCGCTATCCAGGTGATGCTGTTGTGGTTTTCGCAAGCAAATCAGCTCCAAGTGAAAGAACCACTTTGCACACTGCTTCGGCAATTCCAGCCGGTGGTATCAATGTAGGCAGTGCAATTGGACAGATCGGTGGGGCAACCGGACCGACAGATATTCTGGATTTGGCGATCGCCCAGTAATTTAGGCACAAAAAAACCCCGGTCCAAAAGACCGGGGTTTTTTTACGCCTTGAACATTTCAATCACTCACTTCAAGGCCACCGCTGTACCGATAAACATGATTTCTCCGGAAGGTCGGTTGCCCAAAGGAGATCCACCAGCGGGTTCCAAGGTGACCTCAAACAGCTGCTGTTCAACCAGCTTGGGTAACATGTCAGCAGGCAGTTCAAGCGGCTTGCCCAATTCCATCAACCCCAATGAGGTAGGCCCAGCATCGGTCGGAGCCTTGGTCCAAAGCTGCAAACTTTTACCCATATTGGCCGGGTTGCCTTGAATGGGCAAACCACCAATTTGATACACGCGAATGGTGTCGTTGGGGCGAGCCTCAACCAGCCATTCAGTGGTTTTGTCAGGGCTCTTCATCACAGCCACGTATCGAGGCCCATCATTAAGTTCCTGGCTTGCTCCCAACAACTGCACACCCAGTACCACCACTGCCGCACTGGCTGCAATAGCCCACCCTTTCCACAACCAAGCGAAAGGTGATGTTGCTGTAGATGCAGTTTTCTCGCCAGCCACGCCGATCGAGCTCTCCACATTGGTCCACACCTTAGCACTCACGGGTACTTGCTCAAACTTTCTGGACATGGCGGCAAAATGTTCAGTCCAGTTGCTCACTTCTTTGGCCAACTCCGGGTCCTGATTCAAGCGTCGCTCGAAATCCTGTCGCTCAGCATCTGTCATCACGCCGAGCACGTACTCGCCAGCCTCAACAATCTTGGCTTCTGTCTGCGTCGTCTCTGTCATGACAAACACTCCTTCAATTTCAACAATCCCCGGCGTATCCAGCTTTTGACGCTGCCGAGGGGCGAATTCAATCGTTGTGCAATTTGCTCGTGGGTATAACCATCGACAAAAGCCAGCACAATGGCGTTGCGTTTGGTTTCATCCAGTTTGCCCAGACACACACTGAGCTTTTCAGCTTCCTGAGCCAGCTCCTGGTTGTCGTTGGTCGACAGCTCGGGTACGTCGTGCTCTTCGGAAGACACTTCCATCAACCGTTTGCGCACCGTGTTTAACGCTTGGTTGCGCACCACCGTGTACACCCAACCGCGCGCAGACCCCAAGGCGGGAGAGTATAACCGAGATCGATTCCAGACCTTGACCATGGCATCGTGTAAAACCTCTTCGGCCAGTTCACGCCGTTTCACGATTCGGTACGCCACGGCGAATAACCAGCGACTGTCACGCGCATAAATGGCCTGCAATGCAAACTTTTCACCACGAGCGCAGGCCAGAAGCGCAGCCTCGTAGTCAAAGTCGCTGGGGTCTGGAGAAATTTTTTCAGTCACGTTAACACTACTCGCTGCAAGGTAAAACAGATGCAAAAAGGGAGGGCAAAAACCGAGGCCCCCCGCTTGGGTTAAAACACTCAACCCGATTTAATCTTCCAGCAGGGCTCGCAACATCCAGGCGGTTTTCTCATGAATATCCATGCGTTGCGTCAGGATGTCTGCCGAGGGCTGATCATCACCGTCTTCAATGATGGGGAAAATTTCTCGGGCAGTGCGCGCAATCGCCTCATGTCCCTTGGCCAGGATTTCCACCATCTCCATGGCCTTGGGCGGTTTGGCTGGTGCGTCTTTCAAAGTGCTTAACTTCGCGAATTCGGCGTAGGAGCCCGGCGCATGAAAACCAAGTGCCCGAATACGCTCTGCGATTGGATCGACAGCATTCCACATTTCGGTGTACTGACCCATGAACATGGTGTGCAGGGTGTTGAACATTTTGCCTGTCACATTCCAGTGGAAGTTGTGCGTGGTCAGGTACAAGGTGTAAGTTTCAGCCAGCAGGCGACTAAGGGCCTGGGCAATCGCCGCACGCTTGGCATCGGGGATACCAATATTGATTGATGGCATGTCGGGTTTTTTTGCTGCTTTGGCCATTATTCTCTCTCCAGTTTTATTCGTTTGGTGACAGACCCAGTGGATTGGAAATAGTTGCAACTCCGTTGATGTGCACTGACCCAAAATACAGTTTGCCATCAAAGGGCGTTACCTGCGTCACGTAATAATAGTAGGCACCAGCCTTCTCAGCTTGCAGGTTGGCAATCACGGTGCCTTGCGGGTTGATTGCCAGTGCCATGGCCCTGGGCTTGATCGGGAATTGAACGTAGTTCAATAATTTTGCCATTGCTTTGCGCACAGCAGGTTTGTCGGCGAGTGAATCGAGCAGCGGGTCACGTAAACTGGGTACTGCAAGCCAGTAGTTACCGTCGGCATCGGTGCGGATATTGTCGGGAAAGCCGGGCAGGCCATCAACAAATACATCGCTGGTTCCAGCCTTTTCACCTTGCAACCAATACCGAACAATTCGGTATTCTCCAGTTTCATTCACCAGCACATAATCGCCAGCTTTTGAAATTGTGACACCATTGGCAAACTGCAAACCGCCAAGTAATGTTTTGGTTTCACCGGTGAGGAAGTCATATTGGAGCAATCTTCCATTGGGGCCATGCTCCACAATATCGAGCACATAACTGTTCAAATCAAACTTGCTGGAAGCGTCGGAAAAATAGGCATAGCGACCGTCGGCACTTACGGCCACATCGTCCACAAATTTGAATGGCACACCCTCTGACTCAGTCGACAACACCATGACCTCGCCCTGCAGGCTCACTTTCAGTAGACCTTTGATTGCATCGGCCACCACCAAATACCCTTCGGGATGAAACACCAAACCCAGGGGGCGGCCTTTGGTGTTGGCGATCAAATCAAAAGGAGTCGTTTGGGGACTTTCAGGAACCTGCAACTTGCTTGGATCGAATCTAACAATTTCACCTGTGTTCATTCCGGTGTACAGCAAACCATCTGCACCGGGTGCGATTGACTCGGGCTGCAGCAGGTTGTAGGTGCCAAATACTTGCGCGTCTTGCAACAAATTATTATAGGCATATGGGCCCGAGGTCAGACTGGGCATGGGTGCAGGCTTCCAGGCCACGGGTTCCACAGGCGTTGAACCAAACAACACCACACCACCAATTACCGCCGCTGGCAGCAATACCACCGCAACCAAAACTTTGCCCAAAACACGCATGTTGTTGACACCTTGTAATTTCCGTTAGCATGGATGATATCGGAGGAAACAAGCCGAACCATCAAAATAATCAGGAGACCCGTTGTGAATTTTGAACCAAGCGCCAAAGCGCAAGACTTTGTAAAGCGCGTTCGCGCCTTCATGAAAAACGAAATTGCGCCGCTTGAAGCCGCCTACTGGGACAAAATTGAAGCCCAGTGCAATGGCCGCGAGTGGAACAACTGGCGTATTCCCCCTGAAATGGAGGCCCTGAAAAGCAAGGCCCGCGAGGTGGGCTTGTGGAATATGTTCTTGCCTGACGAAAAACTGGGTGCTGGACTGTCGACGATGGAATACGCCTTGATTGCCGAAGAAACCGGCCGCAGCCTGATGGCACCCGAGGTGTTCAATTGCAACGCCCCCGACACCGGCAACATGGAAGTGCTGTGGAAATACGGCAATGCCGAGCAGAAAAAAGAATGGCTTGAGCCGCTGCTTGCGGGAGAAATTCGATCTGTTTTTTGCATGACTGAACCCGATGTGGCCAGCAGCGACGCCACCAATATGCAAGCCACCGCCACCCTGGAAGGCGACGAAGTGGTGATCAACGGCACCAAGTGGTGGAGCAGTGGTATTGGCGACCCGCGTGCAAAAATAGCCATTGTGATGGCGCGCACAGAAAATCCTGACCTGGACCGCCATCACCAACACACCATGGTGCTGGTGCCTTTGAATACGCCGGGCGTTTCCATCAAACGCATGTTGCCGGTGTTCGGGACTTACGATGAACCCCACGGCCACGGCGAGGTGGAATTCAACAATGTGCGCGTGCCCCAAGGCAACGTGATTGCTGGCTTGGGAAAAGGGTTCGAGATTGCGCAAGGCAGACTGGGCCCTGGCCGCATTCACCATTGCATGCGTTGCATTGGCGCCGCCGAGGAATCGCTGGACCTGATGATCAAGCGTGGTATCTCACGCGTGGCCTTTGGCAAACCATTGATTAATTTGGGCGGCAACCGCGAACGTGTGGCTGAAGCACGGCTGGCCATTGACCAAGCCCGCTTGTTAACACTCTACGCCGCATGGAAGCTGGATCAACTTGGCGCACTGGGTGCGATGACAGAGATTGCAGCCATTAAAGTGGTGGCGCCCAATGTGCTTGAGCAGGTGGTAGACATGGCCATTCAAATGCATGGTGGAGCTGGCGTTAGCCGCGACACGCCACTGTCTGGCTTTTACATTCAGGCGCGCAGCCTGCGCCTGGCCGACGGCCCCGATGAAGTTCACAAAGGGGTGATTGCCCGCATTGAAATGATGAAGCGAGGGTTCAAATAATGACCGAGTCCACGAAATCGGTCATCGACACAGGTGGTGCGGTTCGCCAGGGCGAAGAGTTGAATACCGATGTGGTAACAGGCTGGCTGCGCACGAAAGGTTTAACGCTGAGCGACAAGCCAGAGTTAACGCAATATTCTGGTGGCGCTTCCAACTGGACCTACCGTTTGAAATACCCCGAAGCCGATTTAATTCTGCGCCGCCCACCCAAAGGCACCAAAGCCAAAGGTGCGCACGACATGGGTCGCGAATTTCGTATTCAAAGCCTGTTGAAACCGGTGTACCCCTATGTGCCGACCATGGTTGGGCATTGCGCGGATGAGTCGCTGATTGGCAGCGAGTTTTATGTCATGCGCCGCATCGAAGGCATTATTCCGCGCAAGCACATGCCACGTGGCGTGCAGCTTGACCGCGATGAAGCCCGACAACTCAGCATCAACTTTCTGGATCGTTTGATCGAGCTACACCAGATCGATATTCACACCAGCGGACTAAATAGTTTAAGCAAGGGCAGTGGTTATACACGCCGCCAGCTTGACGGCTGGAACCAGCGCTATGACAAGGCACGCACATGGAATGTAAGTTCATTCAACAAGGTGAGGCGCTGGCTTGACATGAATTGCCCCGACGATGTGAAGCTGTGCATGATTCACAACGACTGGCGACTTGACAATGTGGTGCTGAACCCGACCAATCCCACCGAAATTATTGGGGCTCTAGACTGGGAATTGGCCACTGTGGGCGACCCGTTGATGGATTTGGGCAGCGTAATTACCTATTGGGTGCAAGCCGACGACAACTTCCTGATGAAAATGTTGCAGCGCCAACCCTCTAACCTGCCCGGCATGATGACGCGCCAGGAAATGGTGGATTACTACATGCAGAAAACCGGCATACACACCCACAACTGGACCTTCTACGAAGTGTTTGGCTTGTTCCGTATTGCCGTGATTGCACAGCAAATTTATTACCGCTACCACCACAAGCAAACCCGCAACCCGGCATTCAAAAACTTCTGGATTATGGTGAATTATTTTGATTGGCGTTGTAAATCGCTGATCAGGAAACTGGGCTGAACACGCATGGGTACCATCTATTTGATTCGCCACGGGCAAGCCAGTTTTGACAGCGCGGATTACGACAATTTGTCCGAGCTTGGACGACTTCAGGCAGCCCAGTTGGGCGCCTGGTTCAAGGCCCGAAAAATTCGCCTGCATGGTTTTTTCAGCGGCAGCATGAACCGGCACTTGCAAACTGCCCAGGCCTTTGCAAGCACCTATGGTGTATTTCAGGAGCCGATACAGCATGCGGGCTTGAACGAATACGACCACGAGGCCATATTGCAAGCGCTGATTGGGCAATACGACGACCCCGATGCATTCGAGCAACAGGTGATGCAGAACGCAGACCCCCGCAAGGCATTTCAGCAAATTTTTGAAAAAGCGATTTTGCGCTGGGTGAGCGGTGAACACGACACCGACTACCCGGAAAGTTGGCGCACATTCAAAACCCGGGTAATGAGCGGCCTGGGCTCAGTGACCGCTCAAGCGATGCAACTAAAACACGGGTCGGGTTCAGCGAATGTGGCAGTGTTTACCTCGGGTGGGCCAATTACGGCAGTTGCGCAAAACCTGTTGCAATTGCCCGATACCAACGCATTCAACTTGAACTGGATGATCACCAATTGCAGTGTCAGCAAACTGTTGTTTGGGCAACGGGGCATCAGCCTGGCAAGCTTCAATGAGCAAGCCCATTTTGAAGGTGAAATTTCAGGCGTGTTGGCAGAACAAGCCAATGGGCTGGAAGCATTTGCTGCCAAACCCAATGGCCTGATTTCCTACAGGTAATACTCCACAGTCAAAACTTTATTGCGCTTTCTTGATTTCGGTGACTGTGTAGTTCGAACCTTCCTGCTTCACATTGAACTTCACTTTGTCGCCTTCCTTCAGGCCTTCCAGCATGGCTTTGTCGGCCACACCAAACACCATGGTCATGGGCGGCATTTCAACACTTTTGATTTCACCGTGCTTCACAGTGATCTTGCCAGTGTTTTTGTTGATCTTGCGAATTTCGCCATCGGCCATTTCAGCTTGAGCAGCACCCTTGGCTTCGGCTTTGTGCGTATGGCCTTGACCACCCACATGCACAGTGTGGTCGTTGGCATTGGCTGCATTTGCAGCCAACAAGGCCAGGGTAATTGCACTCAGTTTCAATGAATTTTTCATGATTTAACTCCTTTAAAGATTAATTGGCAGCCACGGTGATTGTGCCCACCATACCCGCCTGAAAATGACCTGCGATCAGGCATGCAAATTCAAACTCACCCACCCGGTTAAAGGTCCAGACAATTTCGCCAGATTGACCAGCGTCCACATGCGCCATGTAGGGCTCGTCGTGTTCCATGCCTGGAAACTTCAACATCAACTCCGCATGTTTTGCATTTTCGGCTTGCGTACCGATCACGAATTCATGCAATAGTTTGCCGGTGTTTTTTACCCGAAAGCGAATGGTTTCCCCTTCTTTGATTGCAAGCCGCCCGGGCTTAAAGCGCATGTCATCGCCCATGCTCACATCAATCGTGCGCGCCACATTGAAGGCATCACCCGCAATGCCCCAATCGGTTTGCTCTTTCACCACCGGTGCACTGCTGTGCTTTTTTTCACCATGGGCAAGCGCAACATTGTTCACTCCCCCCAATAACGCAGCACACGCCAACACGATTCCTGAAAATTTAAACATTTACATTCCTTTACTCAAAATGGCTGCTTGCTCACTTAGTGCCCTGAATGGCCTGTAGGTTTACGCACCTGCAGTTCAATGTGCGGCTGGTTTTTCTGTGCCAACTTCATGCTGGGTTGCCCAGCGTTGCTGCTGCGTTTGGGTTTGGCCAGCTCACCTGTGAATTCATAGGCCACTGTGCCCTCAGGGTGTTTGTACCAACCAGGGTCGGAATAATCACCGGGTTTTTGATCTTTTCGCACCTTCAGCATGCTGAACATGCCACCCATTTCGACCGAACCAAATGGGCCGTCACCGGTCATCATTGGAATGGTGTTATCCGGCAGCGGCATTTGCATTTCAGCCATGTCGGCCATGCCGCGCTCACCCATGGCCATGTAATCAGGAATCAGATTCGTGATTTTTTTGGTCATGCCCCGGTGGTCCACGCCGATCATGGTGGGCACATCGTGGCCCATGGCATTCATGGTGTGGTGGCTTTTGTGGCAATGGAATGCCCAGTCGCCTTCCTCGCTGGCAATGAATTCCATTTGCCGCATTTGGCCCACCGCAATGTCCACGGTTACTTCAGGCCAGCGTGAGTTTTTCGGTGTGGGCCCACCATCGGTACCAGTCACTTCAAATTCATGGCCATGAATGTGAATGGGGTGATTGGTCATTGTCAGGTTGCCAACACGCAAACGCACTCGGTCATTTTTGCGTGCCACCAAAGGTGAAATGCCCGGGAACAGGCGACTGTTCCAGGTCCACAAATTGAAGTCGAGCATGGTCATGATTTTCGGTGTGTAGGCACCAGGATCAATGTCGTAGGCATTCAACAAAAAACAGTAATCCCGATCCACTTCGCTGATCAACGGATTTTTATTCTTCGGGTGTGTTACCCAAAAACCCATCATGCCCATGGCCATTTGCACCATTTCATCCGCATGCGGGTGGTACATGAAGGTACCAGGCCGGCGTGCTTCAAACTCATACACAAAGGTTTTACCGGCTGGAATACCTGGCTGGTTCAAACCGGTCACACCATCCATGCCGTTGGGCAAGCGCTGGCCATGCCAGTGAATGCTGGTGTGCTCAGGCAGTTTGTTGGTCACAAATATCCGCACGCGGTCGCCTTCCACCACCTCAATGGTGGGGCCAGGGCTTTGGCCGTTGTAGCCCCACAGGTGGGCAGTCATGCCCGGTGCCATTTCCCGCAACACGGGCTCGGCCACCAAGTGGAATTCCTTCACGCCATTGTTCATGCGCCAAGGCAATGTCCAGCCATTCAATGTAACCACCGGGTTGTAAGGGCGCCCGGTGTTGGGCACCAAGGGGGGCATGGTGTCGGGCGATGTTTGTAAAATGGGTTCAGGCAAAGCGCTCATGGCCACCTTGCTGACACTGGCCGCAGCCACCGCGCCGCCAGTCAGTGCAGCGGCCTTGAAAAATTCTCGTCTGGAAGTCATGTTCAATATCCTTTCATTTAGTGGCCACCGCCAGCATCACCGCCAGCACTTGCAGCCGCACCACTGACCGACACCATCATGGGCTTGCCCACCACAGTGGCCTGCAAAGCGGCATCGGCCCGCCAGAAATCGGCCTGGGCATTGATGGCTTGCACCACAACGTTCACTTGGTCGCGGCTGTCTGCCAACAGCTCGAACACCCCAATAAACATGCCGTTGTAACGCAGCACATTTTCATCGGCGATGGTTTGCCGCAGTGGAATGATTTCATCGCGGTAGTGGCGTGCAATGTCGTAGGTGGTGCGGTAAGCGGAATAGCTCTCCCGCAGGGTGGATTGCGCACTGCGCAAGGTGGCCTCAAGCCGGTTGGCTGCAGCCAGTGTGTTGGCATTGAAAGTATCGCGCTTCATGCCGCCCCAATCAAAAATTGGCAGGGCCAATTCAAGCTCATACCCTTTTTTGTTGTTGCGCTCACCGGTGTCATTTTCGAAAATGGTGTCGTAGCGTATGCCGGCTTCAATGTCCAGAAAACTGGCCACATTGCCCAAACCTTGTGCCTTGGCATTGGCATCGAAACCCTGCTTGGCCATGCGAATGTCCAAACGGTTTTCGCCTTGTTTGGCGACATCAGACGCGGCTTTGGGGGCTTCAGGCAAATCGGGCAGGCGATCGGGTAACTTCAGCTGCGCAGCTTGCTCGGTGTTCAACCCCAACATGCGCACCAGTGCTTCGCGGGTGGCTGTGGCTTTGTGCCGTGTGGCAGCAAGATTAAGCGCAGCATCGGCATAAAAGCTTTGCTGGCGTGCGCGTTGCAAGCGGGTGAAGTTGCCCACTTCCTGCATGCGGCGGGCCAATTCAGCGCTGGTTTGAGCACTTTCAAACACCTGCTGGGCATAAGTGTGTGCCTGTTGGGCGGCAACTGCATCTACCCAGGCCTGGCGAACCTGGGTAACCTGGTCCACCACGCTGCTTGTGAGCTGTAACTGCGCACGGTCAATTTGCGTGCGGGCAATGCCCTGGCGTGCGGGAAAACTCAGCAAATCCAGCAGGCCAAAACTTAGCAAGCGCCCCAGTTCCAGCTCATCCTTGATTCGCAAACGCTCGAAGGCAAAAACCGGGTTGTGAATTCGACCGCTTTGTGCAGCTTGCGCAGCTTGTGCCCAGTTCTCGGCCAACACGGTTTGAAACTGCGGGCTGTGGGTCAGCATCAGTTCAACCGCAGCAGCTTGGCTCAACGGTTCTTTCAGAATTTCACTGGCCTTGGAAGCCATGGCCTGGCGTTGTTCATCGGTTTGAACAAGGCTCAGTTTGCCGTTGGTAAAACCATTCAATTCCTGATTGGTTTGATCCACCGACTCACTGATGTTGACCGTGGCGCAGCCCGCCAGCACCAACACCGCCAACGCGATAGCTGTCTTTTTCAGAATACGGGGGGTGTTCATCGCGCACCTCTGTGGTGGTGGGGTGTGGATGCGGGTGGCTTGGTCGCAGGTGGTCTTTCAGCATCCACTGACGAGCCTTCTGTGGGTTTGCCTTCCTTTTTTTCTTCATAAGGTTCACGGGCATATACACGCCAACCGCCAATTTCTTCAACCAGCTGGTTCACCTTCGGCCAATTTTGTATTTCCGGGTCGGAGTAGGCCTGGTAGCCCTCGAACACCGATTCATATTCAAGTTCTTGCGCGGGTGTCTCGGCATGCACGGGCCATGCCAACACCAATACCACTGAGGGCAGCGCGAATAGGGGATGAAACTTCATAAGTCCTCGCGATCATTCAATATACAGGGCATGCAGGCACGTTCAGCCAGGCATGCGCACGAATTAAATGGCGAGGGTTTTGGGCGGTCGGTCTATCCGGCGAGTGTCGGCAGAATGGGGTAGTTGAGCTACAGAAACAGGATGCGTTGCATCCTGCAAAATGGGGGTAAAGCTGGCTTGTGCCACGGGCAACAGTACCACCGCGCAGGTGGGCGCGCAGTTGCAGCAACCGTGCAGCGACTTCATCAATTTTTTGGACGAGTCAGGATCGGCTTGTGCATCCATGTTGTGCATGCTGTGGTCCATGCCGTCGTGGTTCATTGCGCCATGGCTCATGGTGCTGTGGTCAATTGCCTGACCGGCGCTGCTTGAATTCCCGTTCAAATGGCACGCAAACATGCTGGCCTGCGCCATGCCCTGAACAGGCAACGCAAGCAACATAAGCCACATGAAAAGAGATCGAACCATTATTGTCATAAGCAGCAACATACCATCGTCACTAGGACAGGGCAAGCTGTGGAAAGTTCGGAAGATTACCCCTGTTGTAAGCTTAGGCTGGCACTTTCATGTTCGCAGCAATCGCCCCAGCAGCCATGGCAGCCAAGGACTGATTCAAGTAATCCTGTGCAAGCTGGGTTGAACCTTCCTTGGAAGGATCGTACCAGGGGCTGAAATAGGGCAACTGCTGTACTAGCAGCCAAAGTGGATTGGGCAACAACTGCTTGCGCGAGGCCTTGAACCATTCAACCCACATCCATGGTTTGTACACCGCAGGTTTTTTCTTGGCAAAACGAGGATCTTGCCCGGCAATGTTGGCCGCGCCATCCACCCACAAGCCAATAATCATTGGCACCACGATGGCGGCGAGGTAATAGCGGGACAAATAATCGCCCCCCAAATGCTTGTACAAATCAAAGGCCACGCTACGGTGTTCCACCTCTTCTGCACCGTGCCAGCGAATCAGGTCCAGCAATACCTGGTCTGAATTCAGCTCATCCCATTTTTTGTTTTCAAGCACATACATGCCCAACACGCAGGTCATGTGTTCAATGGTCGCCACCAAGCCCAATCGCGCCAGTAACCAGCGACGTTCCAGCCAGGTTGGCACTTTCTTGCCGAAAGGCGTGTCATCCAGCACCACATCAAACAACCATTTCATCAATTGCTGATTGCGCTCGGTCTTGATGCCGCGCTCGGCGAGATACTCCTCGGTGGCCGAGCTGTGCCCACGTGCATGCATGGCTTCCTGCTTGATGAATCCGCGTACGTCCTCTTTCAACTTTTCATCGGTCACCAAGGGCAGAGCCTTGTTGTACAGCCGACAAAACCAGAATTCGCCAGCAGGCAAAATCAGGTTGATCTCGTTGATGAAATAGCTGGCATAGGGCTCGTTGGGAATCCAGTCAATCGGCGTTTCCGACCAATCAAATTTCACATTGCGTTGCTTCAAAGGCACGTCAGTGTTGGACGCGGGACGCGCGGCTTTTCTTCGCGCAGCAGTGGTGGCGGTCATGGTAGGTCTCCGACGGTTTTTGCTCAAGATGACATTCTTCGATGTCATGATTTGATCATAACCGGGAAGTTACGGAACCGATAGTGGATTTGCTCTACCGCAGTGCGGCAAACCATGCGGTGTACCCCCGCATGATTTGCAATCAAAATCAGGCTGTCGAATCTTTGACCGTGGTCGACTTGCCATTGGTTTTCACCGACTCAATGCCACCGTCGCAGGACGCCTCGCTGGCGTACATTTGGCTGGAGCCAATAATTTGGTGATTGGCGGCTTTCAGGTTGAAATGGTGTTTGCCGTTGGCAGCCACTTTTTTCTCGTAGCGTGCAGCGTCACCGGAGTTTTTCTGAACCGACTCAATTCCGTTTTCAGCGGCGGCTTTGGTTTTGTAAAGCTCGCTGGTCAAAATGGTTTCATGGTTGCCCGCTTTCAAGGCAAATTTGAACTGACCGTCGCTGCTTTTGCTTAATTCGAAATAACCTGCCATCTCCAACTCCTTTGTTTGAATGTTTGGTGAATGCTATGGGTTAACCCGTTTTGGTTATATCACAGGCCGGTGAAAGTTCAATGCATCAAGCAAAAACGGCGACCAGTTGCCAGGCCGCCGTTTGAGGTACTGCATTTTTCAAGCGCTTATTCTTTCAAGGCCACTTGCTCGGCCTTGAAACCACCGCCCAACGCACGGATCATCGCCAGGCTTGCACCTTGCTGGCTTTGCCAGGCCGATGCCCAACTGAGTTGTGCATTCAACAAATTGCGCTGTGCATCCAGCAGTTCAAGCTGGTTGGCCACGCCATTGTCCACACGCAATTGCGCCAGGCGAACCACTTGGGTCAGGGTTTGAACCTGCTCTTGTCGCGCCTGTAAGCGCTCACGCGCTTCACGCTGTGCCACGATCGCGTCGTAAATTTCCTGGAATGCAGTGCGAATGCTGGCTTCGTACTGCAACACTGCTTGATTGCGGCGCGCCACGGCTGCATCTCGTTCATCAAACAAACGACCCGCCTGGAAAATTGGCTGTGTAATTTGAGTCTGGAAACTCCAGATTCGGGCTGGCCCGCTGAATAAATCGCTTAAATCTGCGCTTTCCCGGCCCCCAAAGGCGCTCAAACCAATTGTTGGGAAAAAGGCTTTGCGAGCCGCTTCCAGGTTGGCTTCACCCGCGAGCAATTGTTGCTCGGCTGCAGCCAAATCGGGGCGGCGCAGCAACAATTCTGAAGGTGTGTTTTCCGGCAATATGAACAGCTTGGTCAATTCCAGATTTTCCACGGCCAAGTTGGGCAACTCCGGTGTGTTTCCGCCGACAATCACCGCCAACGCATTTTGCGCCCGGGCCAGTTGTTCCCGGGTGTCGGGCAACTGCGCACGCACTGCCAGCAATTCCGCTTCGGTTTGGCGCAATTGAAGTTCATTGCTCAAACCCACGTCGTAACGCTGCTTGGCAAGTTTGTAGGCCGAGTCCCGGCTTTCCAGGGTTTGCTCAAGTACCTTCACTTGCAAGCCCAACACGCGCACTTGGGTATAAAGCGAGGCTGCGGTTGCTGCAACGCTCAAGCGCACGCCGCGCACGTTATAGCCTTGCTGCATAAAGCCAGCACGGGCTGCATCTTCCAAGGCACCAATTCGGCCCCACAGGTCGAGCTCCCAAGTGGCGCCAATGCCAAACTGCTGGCTTTCATACACATTCTGCCCACCAAATACAGGCACGTTGCCAGCCTGTGAGGGACGATTTCGACCCGTTGTGAACTGACCAAAAATGGAAGGCCACTGCTGGGACTTCGCAATGCCCAGCACTGCACCGGCTTCATTCAAGCGCTCATTGGCCAAACGCACATCGGTGTTGTTTTTCAAGGCCTGTTCAACCACTGCCGTCAACGCAGGGTCGCCCAACAACAGCCACCAGGCTTCGTTCTGAACCTGGCTCATTCCCACGCCTTTGGCGTTTTCAGGCACCACCACCTGGGTAGGCTGCTCGGGCTTGGCGGTGAACCTGTCCAGCAAGGGAATGCTAGAGGCACAGCCGGTCAGCGCCAAGGTCAAGCCCAAGGCGATCGCAGTTTTGGGAAGGGCTTTAAACATGGTCGCCCCCTTTGTTCGTTGTAGATTGATTGGATGAATCATTTGCTTCCTCTTCATCACCATGGTGTCGCCCACCTTTCTCACTTCTGTCAATCAGACGGTAAAACAGGGGCACAAAGAAAATGGCCAGCAATGTGGCGGCAGTCATGCCACCCATTACACCAGTGCCCACCGCTGTTCGTGCGCCGGCACCCGCACCGCTGGAGAACGCCAACGGAACGACCCCTAGAATAAACGCAAACGAGGTCATCAAGATGGGGCGGAACCGCAAACGGGCCGCTTCCAGAGAAGCCTCAAGGGCACTCATGCCTTCCTCGCGTTTCAACACAGCAAATTCCACAATCAAAATCGCGTTCTTGGCCGCCAGGCCCAGCAAGGTTACCAAGCCAATCTGGAAATACACATCGTTGGTCATGTCGCGCATCCACACTGCCAGCAAGGCACCAAACAAACCAAACGGCATGGCCAGCAACACCGAGAACGGCAGTGTCCACTTTTCATACTGTGCCGCCAAAATCAGGAACACCATCAGCGCACCCAAAATCAGGGCAAAGCTGGATGAACCCGCAGAACGCTTTTCCTGGAAGGAAGCACCCGAGAAGTCGTAGCTGAAATCGTCGGGCAACACCTCTGCTGCAATGTCTTCAATCGCCTTGATGGCTTCGCCAGAACTAACCCCGGGTGCGCCACTGCCCAGCAATTTCACCGCGGGTAGATTGTTGAAACGCTCCAAAGTTTCCGGCCCCTGTGAAAACTCCACTTTTGCAAAAGCTGAAATCGGAATCATCTCGCCTTTGTTGGAGCGCACATACATATTGCCGATGTCGGTTGGGCTTTTGCGGTATTGCGAATCAGCCGACATCAACACCTGCCACGTGCGGCCAAATTTGTTGAAGTCATTCACATAGTACGTACCCAGGCTTGCCGACAAGGTATCAAACACCTCGTTCACATTCACACCCATTGCGCGGGCACGTTCGCGGTCAACATCCACATACAACTGAGGAGTACCGGGACGCCACAAGGTTTGTACACCCGCAAGGCGCGGATCGGCGTTGGCTTTGGCAATGAAGTCATTCATCACCTTGGCCAGTTCAGCCGGGCCACCCTCGCCGCGATTTTGAATGTAAAACTCAAAGCCACCTGCATTGCCCAAACCGAAGATTGGAGGTGGGGCAAAGGCCAGCACCAAACCTTCCTGAATGCCGGCCGTGCGGCCAAACAATTCACCCACCAGCTCCCCGGTTACAGCTTCGCGCTCATCCCAGTGGCGCTGGGTCACGAACATGGTGGCCGCGTTGTTCTTGAAACTGCCACCCAAAAAGTCGAACCCAGTGAATGCCACGGAATACTCATTGGCCGGGTTGGCTGCCACTGCATCCACCACTTCTGCCACCACCTTGTCTGTGCGCTGCAAAGTAGCGCCATCAGGCAAAAACACCGCAGCAATAAAGTAGCCCTGGTCTTCATCGGGTACCAATGAACCGGGTGTAGCCCTGAACAAACCAGCGGTTACCACCAGCATGACCAAAAACAAGCCGATACCAATGGCAGGGCGCATGCTGATGAACTTCACGCCACCCACGTATTTGGTGGTGACACGGCCAAACCAGTCGTTGAACCAGGTGAAAAATTTGCCCGGTTTTTTGTGCTCATGTTTCAACAGCATCACACACAAAGCTGGCGTCAAAGTCAGCGCCACGATGCCCGACACAATCACCGCAATCGCGATGGTGATCGCAAACTGGCGGTACAGTTCACCCGTCAAGCCACCGAGAAAGCCAATCGGAATAAACACGGCCGACAACACCAGCACAATCGCAATCACCGGGCCAGTTACTTCCTGCATGGCCTTGATCGCGGCTTTGCGGGCACCCAAGCCCTCTTCATGCATGATTCGCTCAACGTTTTCCAGCACCACAATGGCGTCGTCCACCACAATACCAATGGCCAGCACCATGCCGAACAAGGTCAGTGTGTTAATGGAATAGCCCAACAGGTACAAACCAGCAAACGCACCCAACAGGGACACGGGTACAGCCAGAATCGGAATCAGCGTGGCGCGCCAGTTTTGCAAAAACACATACACCACGATGAACACCAGAATCATCGCTTCAATCAGTGTTTTTACCACTTCGCGAATCGAGACTTCCACAAAACGTGTGGTGTCATAAGGCACCGCATAGTCTAGTCCTTCCGGGAAATCTGCCGCAATTTCATCGACCGTGCCTTTCACGGTTTGAGCCACTTCAAGCGCATTGGCACCGGGCTGCAAAAACACACCCACCAGTGTCGCTGGCTTGCCATTGATACGACCGGTAAAGTCGTAATCCTTGGATCCCAATTCCACGCGGGCAACGTCTTTCAAGCGCAAGGACGAACCATCCGGGTTCACCCGTATCAATACATTCTCGAACTCCTCAACATCTTGCAGTCGGCCTTGCGCCGTGATGGTGTAGACCAGTTCCTGGCCGTTGTTGTTGGGCGCCTGGCCAACTTTACCCGCTGCAAACTGTGCATTTTGCTCGTTCAAGGCCGCGGCAATGTCCCCGGCGGTCAACTTCAATTGCGCCATGCGATCCGGTTTGATCCAGATACGCATTGCATAATCTTTGGCACCAAAAATTTGAACGTTGGTCGTACCCGGAATCCGCTTGATACGGTCCAGCACGTTCAAGGTCACGTAGTTCGAGGTGTAAAAGTCATCGAACCTGCCGTCTTCCGAGTAAAACGCCAACACCTGCAAGAATGACGACGAACCCTTGTTCACCGTCACACCTTGTCTGCGTACTTCCTGCGGCAAAATGTTTTCCACTTGCTTCACGCGGTTGTTCACGTTCAAAGCGGCTTGGTCAGGATCGGTGCCAATCTCAAACGTCACCATGATTTCAACCACGCCACTGCTGGCCGAAGTCGAGCTCATGTACATCATGTTCTCAACACCGTTGATGGCGTTTTCAATGGGCGCGGCCACGGTGCTGGCAATTACCTCTGCGGAAGCACCTGGATACACTGCACGAACCTGCACCACTGGGGGTGCAATTTCAGGGTACTGCGCAATCGGCAAACCACGCATGGCAGCCAAACCGGCGAGCATGATGAAAATCGACAACACGGCCGCAAACACAGGCCGGTCGATAAAAAATTTCGAAAACATGTGTGACCCCTTATTGCTTTTGCTCAGTGGCTGCTGGTGCTGCGTCTTGCGCGTCAGCGCCTGCAATCACGGGTTGTACGGGTGTTCCGGGTGGGGCCTTCATGAACCCGTCGGTCATCACTTTGTCGCCAGCAACCAGTCCATCGGTTACTACCCATTGGTCACCTTTCCACTGCGCAACCTGCACAGGGCGTGGTGCCACAGTATTTTCAGGGCTGACCGTCATCACCACTTTTCCACCCTCAGGATTCTCTAGCACCGCGCGCTGTGGCAACAACACGGCGTTTTTTTGCACTGCGCCACTCACACGCACACGTACAAATTGTCCCGGGCTTAACACTTCCTTGTCATTGGCCAACACGGCACGTGCATCGACCGTACCGGTGGCCGGGTTCACACGCACATCCTGAAAGCCCAGCTTGGCTTTCAATCCCATGGGTTTGCCATCGGCACCGAGCACCTCAACCACCAAATCGCCATTGCTCAAAGCAACCGCACCACTTGCAATGCCTTTGCGCAGTTGTTCGTGGTCTTTTTCAGGAATACCAAAGTTCACATAGACCTGGTCGATCTGCGTTACTGTGGTCAGCAACTCGGAAGGGCCTGATACAAAACTGCCTTCGGAGTAAAGCGAGCGGCTTGCAAAGCCATTCACTGGCGATTCAACCCGCGCATACTCCAGGTTCAGGCGAGCCGTGCGAACCGCAGCACTGGCAACCTGCAAATCTGCCTTGGCCACTTCAAATGCAGATTGCGCATTGTCCAATTCAGATTGCGACACCGCTTTGCTGTCGGCCAGAGGCATGACCCGTTTGTAATCGCGTTCGGCTTGCGCAGCGCGAACCTTGGCCGCATTTTCATCGGCCAGAGCACGGACCAAAGCAGTTTGGTAGGGAGCATTGTCCAGGCTGTACAAAGATTGGCCTTTCTTCACTCGACCACCCTCTTCAAACTGGCGGCGCTCGATAATACCGGCCACTCGGGCACGAATTTCAACTTCGCGCAGGCCGGCAATTTGGGCAGGGTACTCATACGTTAATTCCAGCGGTTCGGTTTTTACCTCAACCACGGGTACAGGTGCTGCCTGGCCAGCACCGGGGCCACCAGGGGCCTGGGCATCAGCGCCCTGGCCGCAACCCAGCAACAAGGCGCTGGACAATATAGTCACCAGCAACGCGGGCAGAAGGGTGGCTCCTGCAAAAGCGCGACTGTAGGGGGAAGCTTGAGTTTGCTTTGAATTCAATGAGTTGCTGTGCATGATGTGTGCCCTGTTATATCCTTGTGGGAATTTTTCGGGTTGATTTAATGACCGAGAAGTCAGATAATACATACATACATGAGTGTATGTAAATAAATTTTTCAATTTGGCGTAGACGATTGTGGTAAGAAAAACGAAGGAAGAAGCGCAGGAAACCAGGAATCTTATTCTAGACACGGCCGAGGCCGTGTTCTCGGAAAAAGGGGTATCGAGGACCACGCTGAACGACATTGCCAAGGCCGCGGATTTAACGCGGGGGGCCATTTATTGGCACTTCAAGAACAAGGCCGACCTGTTTGATGCCATGTTACAACGCGTCATATTACCGATGGATGAATTCATCGCCACGCCCGACCTGCACCCCGAGCAACAACCGTTGGCCTACCTGCGTACTAGGTCCATGCATGTGGTGCGTACGCTGGCAGAAGACCCCCGCACACAGCGGGTTTTTGACATTGTGATGCACAAAGCCGAAATGGTCGACGACATGCTGCCTATTCGAGACAGGCACCTGGAAGCCATTCAAGGCTGCATTCAAACCATTGAAACAGATTTTCAAGCCGCGATTGACAAAGGCGAATTGCCCGCAAACACCAATGCCCGCCAGGCAGCCATTGGTTTGCATGCCTTGATTGACGGGCTTTTTGCCAACTTTGTGCTCAGCCCCAATCTGTTCAACCTGATGGAACAGGCTGAATTTACAATCGACAACTACCTGAACGGCCTGGCCAACAGAAAGTAGCCGCCTTAGGCACAGCGTGGCTTGTTAAACCCGGCCTGTGACTGGAATGCCCGCTCCGTTGATGTCGCGGGCAACATCTGACAACAAGAATGCGATAACACCGGCCAGTGATTCGGGAGCAACCCAGTCTGCCGGGTCAGCGTCAGGCATGGCCTCTCGATTGGCGGGTGTGTCCAAAATACTGGGCAACACGGCATTGGCACGAATTCCCAAATGTTTGTTTTCCGCGGCCAGGGCCTCAGTCAAGCGCAGTACGGCCGATTTGGCCGCTGCATAAGCACCCATACCCTCAGCTGCTTTGCCAGCTGCGGCCGCACCAATGTTTACGATCACACCGCTTTGCTGATCCTGAAACTGCGGCAATATGGCTTGGCACATGTTCACGGTGGTTTGCACATTCATGGCGTACTGCGTATTCCAGGTATCCAGGCTGCTCTCAGCCTGACGCTCCCACACAAAACCACCTGCAATATTCACCACTGCATCAATTTGACCGAAATATTCCCAGGCTTGATTCACCACCTCTTGGGCATGCTCGGGCAAGGTCAGGTCCACGTTACCGATTGACACAGCATCGCTCTCGCCTTCCCACTCAGGCTGATGCAAATCAATCAACAGCAGTCGATAACCCAAACTGCCCAAATGGGTGGCCACTGCCTGCCCCAAATTGCCTGCTGCGCCCGTAATAATCGCCACTGGATTGGTATTGCTCATGAAAATCGACTCCCGCATTGAATGATTGATTGCCTGCATTTTGACATGGACGCTACCCTTTCACGCCCCCACCCCGTTTGAATACCCCCTTTAAGGGCAACGCATTGGTGCAATGCTGAATTCAACAAAACCTGCCGTTCACAAGACATCACCGGAATTCTTGGAGCATGTCATGTGGAACGGTCTATTTTTTGGTTTGGTCAGTCTGTTCACGCCCCAGGCCAGCCTGCCCGACACTGCTGCCATGAAAGAGGAAATCGCCCAGTTCGCGCAGGTTTATGCCATCGACACCGATCGCATCCATGTTCGGGAAAGCACCATGAACAACCCCTCGCCATTTTTGACCAACAGTGGCATCAAGGCCTGCGTGCTGCATGTTAACCAGCATGCAGACGCCAAGCGCGTGTGGTCTCATTTTCTGGATTCAGGTCATGCGGGTGCCGAACCTGCATTCCTGGCATTCACCTCGGCCCATGAATTGACGCACTGCCTGATGTCGGAAAAAGGAAAACGTGTAGCCGCCAAGCAGGCACTGCAAGAACACCTGGGCGTTCAGTTCAAGAACAATGTTCATTTTGAAGAGACACTGGCCGATCTGGTGGGTCTAGCTTATGTTCAGAAAGTGATGCCAGAGCACTTTGAGGTGGTGTATCAACGTGTGAAGGCGATTCGCACCGACTTTTCGAAACGAGACCCAGAGCACGACAGCTCGCGTGCCTTGAATACACACACCATCGCTTTCGCTGATCAAATGTTCAGCAAAACAGACACCCTCCGTTTGGCAGACGCTGGTAGCCGGTAAAAAAATCACCCGTGAATCGGATCGTATGAAAGCACGATCTGCAAAAGCATGGTTAAATTCAAACGATCGTTTGAATAATCAAATTGCACAATTCACAGGTGACCCTTTTGAACAGCTTCCAATCCGTATTTCGCCCCAATCTGTTTGCAGGACAAACCGTACTGGTCACTGGTGGGGGCTCGGGCATTGGCCGCTGCACCGCGCATGAATTGGCCAGCCTGGGTGCGGACCTGGCCTTGGTCGGTCGAAAAATGGAAAAGCTTGAAACCGTGAAAGCGGAAATCGAGCAAACCTGCACAGTCAAAATTTCGTTACACAGCTGCGATATTCGTGAAGAGGAACGGGTAAAAGAGACTGTAGCCGATGTGTTGGCAACCCACGGCAAAATCAATCACCTGATCAACAACGCAGGCGGGCAATTTCCCTCACCGCTAAACATGATCAGTGGCAAGGGGTTCGAAACTGTGGTGCGTAACAACCTTACCGGTGGCTTTCTCATGGCCCGTGAGGTATTCAACCAGTACATGATGTTGCACTTGGGCGAGTCCGACATGTCCATCACCAACATCATTGCTGACATGTGGAACGGCATGCCCGGCATGGGCCACTCCGGCGCAGCGCGCGCCGGCATGCTGAACTTCTCGGAAACTGCATCCAATGAATGGGCACCCGTACGCGTGAATGCGGTTGCACCGGGCTTCATCGCATCAAGTGGCATGGACACTTACCCCGAGCCCATGAAACAAACCATCATGCAGCTGGACAAAACCATCCCACTGCAACGCCTGGGGCTGGAAGCCGAGGTGTCAGGCGCATTGGTGTTTTTGTGCAGCCCTGCGGCCTCATTCATCTCGGGTTCCTGCATTCGAATCGACGGCGCAGCCCCCAACGCGCGCCGCATTTGGCAAGTGGGCACCGGCAAACCCAACCCGGCTTTCAACAGCTTTCATTTGGGTGGAGTGCCTGAAGTAATTCAGCGCCGCGATGCCGCACGGGCGGCTGCAAAAAGCAAATAAAAATACAACCAGGCACGCGGCTTGACTTGATCAAGCCCCGCGTTCAAAATCAAACAAACGTTTGATTTTTTAACTGACATTTAAAGCCCACACAATGCCTATTCTAGAAAGCGCTGTAGCCGCCACTTCCAGTGAATTTGAACTGAACAAAGCCAATATGGAAGCGGCCCTGAATGAGCTAAGGGCACTTGAAAAACGCACCCGTGATGCCTCAGCCAAAGCCGCACCATCGTTTGCAAAGCGCGGGCAGTTGCTGCCTCGCGACCGGGTTGCGCTACTGCTCGACTCGGGCTCCCCATTTCTGGAACTCAGCACCCTCGCTGGTTACATGCAAGATGGCCAAAAGGCCGACAAAAGCATTCCCGGCGGCGGCATCATTGCCGGGCTGGGCTATGTGGCCAACACCTTGTGCATGGTGGTGGCCAGCGATTCAGGCATCGAGGCCGGTGCGCTTCAGGCCATGGGCATTGAAAAAATGCAAAGGGCCCAAGACATCGCCCTGGAAAACAAACTGCCCTTCATCAACCTCGGCGAATCCGCCGGGGCCAATTTGTTGAAGTACAAAGTCGAGCACTTCATATTGGGCGGCGGTAACTTCTATCGCTTGGCCAAACTCAGCGCTGCTGGCTTGCCGGTGGTCAATGTGCTGCACGGTTCATCCACAGCGGGTGGTGCCTACATTCCGGGCTTAAGCGATGTCGTCATTATGGTGCGCGAACGTGCACGCGCATTTCTGGCTGGCCCACCCCTGCTGAAAGCAGCCACGGGCGAGATTGCCACCGATGAAGAACTGGGTGGTGCCGACATGCACTGCTCGGTTTCAGGCCTGGGTGACTACATCGCCGACGACGACCGCCACGCCATTGCACTGGCCCGCGAGGTGATGGAAAAGATCGACTGGAACAGCAGCAACCGGAATGTGATACCGATGTTGAATGCCCAGGCGCCAGCACCTCGCTACCCGGCCGAAGAACTGCTGGGCATCATGCCCGCCGATATCAAAACGCCGGTGGACATGCGCGAAGTCATCGCCCGCATCGTCGACGACTCCGACTTCCTCGAATTCAAAGCCAACTACGGCCCAGCCACACTGTGCGGATACGCCAAGCTGATGGGTGTTTCCATCGGCATCATCAGTAACCTGGGGCCGATCGACACGGCTGGTGCCACCAAAGCCACGCACTTTATTCAAAGTTGCTGCCAAACCAAAACCCCAATCATTTACCTGCAAAACACAACCGGTTACATGGTGGGCAAAGAAGCCGAGCAAGGAGGCATCATCAAGCATGGCTCAAAAATGATTCAGGCCGTGAGCAACGCCACCGTGCCACAAATCACTTTGCTGTGCGGTGCCAGTTTTGGTGCAGGTAACTATGGCATGTGCGGCAGGGCGTTTGGTCCACGTTTCGTGTTTGCATGGCCCAACAGCAAAACTGCGGTCATGGGTGCAGAACAAGCAGCGGGCACCATGGCCACCGTGATGCAGGCCAGCGCCGCACGAAAAGGCATGGAAGTACCAGAGTTCATGCTGGAAAACATGAAAAAACAAATCATCGACACGTTTGAATCACAAACTAGCGCATTCCACACCAGCGGATTGTTGCTCGACGACGGCGTGATCGATCCAAGAGACACCCGGCAGGTGTTGGCGCTAGCGCTAATTGCCTGCCTGCAACAAGAGCGCAGTGTGCAACCCATGCAATTTGGCGTGGCGCGACCGTAAAGAATAGACTCAACCCGGAAATGCAAAAAGGCACCCCGAAGGGTGCCTTTTCACTATGCCTGGGGGTCGGAGCCCCAGGCAATACTACAAAGCTTAGATGGGCAGGCTGTCTGTGGGCAGCGCGCTGGTCAATGCATCCAGTGGGCTTGCGCCTGAGGAGATTGGCAGGCTGGAGGGATCCAGCAAGCTTGTCAATGAGTCCAGAGGCGTGCCTGTGGATGGGAAGCTTGGCAAGCCACCACCTGCACCGCCACCTGCTGCCAGGTCGGTGAGTACGCTAGGGTCCAGCAGTGAAGTTACCATGTCCAACGGCGTGCCTGTTTCGGGGATGCCGGGCAAACCGCCGCCACCACCTGCACCTGCCAAGGCGTCTGTCAGAATGGCTGGGTCGAGCAATTCAGTGACCATATCCAGCGGCGTACCAGTGCTTGGCAAACCAGGCAAACCACCACCGCCACCAGCGCCGGCGAGTGCGTCGGTCAAAATCGCTGGATCAAGCATGGAGGTGATTGAGTCAAGCGGAGTACCGGTTGAGGGGAAGCTTGGCAAACCACCACCACCGCCACCAGCCAATGCATCAGTCAGAATGCTTGGGTCGAGCAGGGCTGTAACCTGGTCCAGTGGTGTGCCTGTTTCAGGGAAACTTGGCAAACCGCCGCCGCCAGCGCCACCCAGGGCGTCAGTCACAGGGCCCAATACCGCATCCAAAGGTGTGCCTGTGGGGCCGGCTGCACCGCCACCGTCACCGCCTGGCAGTGGCAAGCCACCTGACAAAGCTGCGATCAAAGGATCGGTAACTGGGGTGAGTGCGTCGAAAGCCTGGTTCAGGCCATCGGCCAAAGGCTGGGAAACCATGGGCAGTGCATCAGTTGCAGTGGCCAAGCCATCAAACAAGGGCGCGGCTGCGTCAAAACCTTGAGTCAAGCCGTCATTCAGGGGGGCAAGCACGGGGTCGAGTTGACCAACCACTTGAGCCACGCCATCTGCAAGCTGTGGAGAAACCATGCTCAGACCACCCCCCAGTTGCTCGGCAACCACGCGCAGGTTAACTGGCAATGTGTCGGCCGCTGCTGTTACCAAACCGTCTTCATTGCCAGCCAATACGTCAACCACCGGTGACAGAGCTTCTTCAACGGCTTCTGTGATTGGAGTTACGTTTTGATCCAGAGAGTCGGTTACTGGTGCCAAACCTGTTAGTGCATCGCTCAAGGTGTCGTTGACTGGTGTCAGTGCTGGTTCCAATGCATCCGTGATTGGCGCTGTTTCTTCCAGAACTGGGTCAAGTGCTTCAGTCACAGGTGCAAGGGCACCCACGGGGGCATCAACCACCGTGGTTACAGGTGACAGGGCATCCAGGGTTTCTTCAAGTGCAGGGGAGGCTGGGCCGGCCGCATCGGTGACTGGCTCCAGTGCACCTGCGGTTGCTTCGCCAGAACCACCACCAGAAGAACCGCCGCCGGATCCGCCGTCGCTGTCATCACTGCCCAGCACAAATGCTGCACCCGCTGCGGCGGCCAATGGACCAGCCAAACCGCCAGCAGCCAGGCCTGCGCCAAACAAACCAAACATGCCGCCTGCGCCGGTTACTGCGACTGTTTCGCCTTCAGTCAGCAATTCGAATTCGCCCTCGGCTACTTCAAATTCAGCACCGTTTTCGCCTTCTTTTAGTGTAGCTACTGCGTTGGATTGAAGAATACCTTCGGTGGCTTTTTGACCTTCAGCGCCAGGAAATTCAATGTATGCAGAACCTTCCGCGCTGGTGGTAACGGTGTCACCAGCAGAAATAATGTCGCCTTCTTTCAGAAGGACTTGTTCACCGTCAGGACGGGTTACAGAAACCTCTCCCAACACGCTTTTGATAACTCCAGTGATATTAGCCACAGTGCATTCTCCGACAATGGTGTGTTCATTTGAAAATTCGGCAAAAGTTTCGCCTTGTGAGAGTTTTACCGGCGGTAATCAGGAAATGGATGTGAATATTTCCTAATAGTTAACAATCTTTAACATTGTTTGTAAGTGTTATGCTTACAAATCCTGATTTGCCGCATGTAAAGCACTCTAGAGGGAACGCCGATCGAATCTAATTGTTTTTAATTCAGCCAATTAGTATAACTCTTTCGGGGGGTAATTTGCTCACCAAGCCAGTTGCCGAATGGCCAGTTCTTTCATGATTTCTTCTGCACCACCACCGATGCACATTACTTTTACTTCGCGATAGATGCGCTCGGTCGAGCTTCCGCGCATAAAACCCATGCCCCCCAAAATTTGCACAGCCTCGTTGGCGCAATGCTGCAAAGTTTGAGTGGCCTGGTTCTTCAGCAAACAAATATCGGCCACCAGTTCTTCGTTGATATCGCCTTTGTCGATGCACGCAATTGTTTCATCGAACCAGGCTTCCGTTGCGCGAATTTTCATGCGCATGTCGGCCAACTTGTGGGCGATCACCTGATGTTCAATCAGGCGTTTGCCAAAAGTCTGGCGGTTCTGTGCCCAGTCCAGCGCTTCGTTCAAACACACCTTCGAAAAGCCCACACAGGCACCTGCCAACATGAGGCGTTCCGTGTTGAAGTTCTCCATGATGATGCGAAAACCTTTTCCCTCTTTGCCAACCAGATAGTCAGCAGGTACTTCCACATTGTCGAAGTAAATGCTGGCGGTGTCGCTCATCCACCAGCCTGTCTTTTTCAGCGGGCTACGGGTCAGGCCCTTGGCGTTGCCTGGCACCATGAGCACGGAAATACCGCGTGCACCGGGTTCGCCAGTACGCACTGCTACGGTGAGCCAATCGGCACGCACGCCGCTGGTGATGAATACCTTTTCTCCGTTGATACGGTAATGAGGCACGCCATCTTTTTGAAACAGGTCGGCTTTGGTTTTCAGGTTGGCCACGTCAGACCCACCCGAGGGTTCGGTAATGGCCAGCGCGCTGATGGCTTCACCTTTCAACACAGCAGGAGCAATCAGTTGGACCAGTGCTTCACTGCCATGATTCAACAATGGTGGTAGACCGATGTTGTGGCTGAATAAACCTGCCAACAGGCCTCCACTGCCGGCGGAACACACCAGGTTAGACAGCCTCAAGCGATCGGCCAGCGAGCATTCGAATCCTCCCACTTCTTCCGGGTAACCCAAGCCAAGCAAGCCGAGCTCACCCGCCTGACGGTAAAGCTCGCGCGGGAATTCCCCAGCCTCGTCCCAGTCATTGATATTTGGCTTGATCTGCTCATTGACAAATCGCTCCACCGAGCGGAAAAAGTCTTCCACGGTTTGTGTCTCCTCCAGCCGGGCTGTGTTTTATTTATTGAATCTGACCAAGCTGGACCATGGCTTGTTTCTGCTTCATTTGGTCACCCACCTTGATGTGCACCTGTTCCACAATTGCAGCGGTTTTGGCGGTGATGCGGTGTTCCATTTTCATGGCTTCCAGACACACCAGCACTGCACCGGCCTCCACCTGTTGGCCTGGTTGAACCAGTACCTGCGTCACTTTGCCATTCATCGGGCTGCTGACAAGTGGCTGAAATACACCTTCCGCCAAGGCCGAAGCGCTCAGCAAAGTTTCTTCATCCACATGCAACGCCTGAGGGTTTAGCCACTGTTGAACCCACACGCCAGTGTTTGATTGGGTGACTGTGTATTGCGCGGATTGCCTTTGCACCATTGCCTTGATGGTGAAACTGCCTTTTGCCGTGTCGGTACAATCCCAGTGCTCGATGAGCACTGTTTCATCACCCAGCCCGTCAATCACGTAACCTTGGGCGCTGCAGTCAACCTTCAAATTCAGGGTGTTACCCTGTGATTTGAGTTTGAGTGGTCGTGGCAGCGCACGTGTACTCGAAAAACCGCTCAACGGTAAAGGCCATGCGAGTTTTTCGTACTGTGGTGCATAGGCAAGGAACACTGCGGCGACAGCGCACTCTGCCTGGAAATGTTGAGGTTTGAGCAATTCATCAGCATGCTGGGCCAAAAAGCCTGTGCCGAAATCACCACCCTGAAAAACAGGGTGACTGGCGATTCGTTGCAAGTAGAGTGCATTGTGCTCAAAGCCGATGAGCACGGTTCTTTTGAGTGAATCAGCCAGCTTCTCGCAGGCGGCAAGGCGGTGATCGCCGTGCACAATGACCTTCGCCAAAAGGCTGTCGTACCAGGGGCTTACCTCACCGCCTGTTTGCAGGGCGTGGTCGCAGCGGCTGTTCGCATCAGGATTCCAGGTCAGCACTGGCCCGGTTTGCGGCATGAAGTCGCGGGCCGGGTCTTCGGCACACAGACGGCCTTGAATGGCATGGCCGTTGAACACAATTTGTTCTTGTTGCAAGGTGAGGTGTTCGCCTGACGCAATTCTCAATTGCCATTGCACCAGATCAACGCCGGTGATGGCTTCCGTAACGCCATGCTCAACCTGCAAACGGGTGTTCATTTCAATGAAGTAAAAATCACCGTTTGAATCAAGCAAAAATTCAACTGTGCCCGCACCCACATAGTGGGTGGCATGCACCAGTTTTAATGCGGCTTCACCCATGCGTGCACGCAGCTCCGCGTCCACTGCTGGGCTGGGGGCTTCTTCAACAATTTTTTGGTGGCGGCGTTGAACGGAGCAATCGCGCTCGCCCAAATGCACTGCGTGACCGTGGGTATCGGCCAGCACCTGAATTTCAATGTGGCGCGGGTTGATGATGGCTTTTTCAAGCATGACCCGGTCGTCGTTGAATGCATTCTTCGCCTCAAGTTGGGCCGAGTGAAGTTGCGATGCAAATTCGGATTCAGTCATCACCAAACGCATGCCACGCCCGCCACCGCCTGCCAACGCTTTGATCATCACTGGGTAGCCAATCCGCTGCGCCGCAGCCATCAGGTCGGTTACGCTTGCGTTGGGCTCGCTAAAGCCGGGAATACAAGGCAAACCAGCCTGTTGGGCAATTTCTTTCGCACGGGCCTTGTCGGCCATGTCAGCAATCGCCTGTGGCGTGGGGCCTACCAGGGTAATTCCTGCGTCCACACAGGCTTTTGCAAAGGCAGGGCTTTCCGATACAAAACCATAGCCGGGGTGAATGGCATCTGCACCGGCTTTCAGCGCGGTTTCTATCAGTTTGTCGATACGCAAATACGATTCAAGTGAGGGTGCTGGGCCAATGCAGTAGGCTTCGTCGGCCTCTTGAACATGCATGGCTTTTTCATCGGCCTCGGAATAGACGGCGACTGTTGCGATACCCATGGGCTTGGCTGCGCGCAATATTCTGCGCGCAATTTCATTGCGATTGGCAATGAGCAGTTTTTTGATCCTAGGCATTCTTTTTCTTGCCCGGCAAAATACCCATGAATTTGCAGATGATGCCCAGCATGACTTCGTCTGCACCGCCACCAATCGAGATCAGTCGGCCATCACGATACAGTTGCGAAGCCGGGTTTTCCCAGGTAAAACCCATGCCGCCCCAGAATTGCAAACACTTGTCGGCGACTTCGCGCACCAGGCGACCACTTTTCAGTTTGCACATGCTGGCCAGCTCAGTGACTTCGCCACCAGCCACGTATTCTTCAGTGGCCTGCCACACCAAGGCACGCAAGGCCTCAATTTCAGTTTTCAATTCAGCCAATGTGAAATGCACCACTTGTTGATCGAGCACGGTGCTGCCGAACAAGTTGCGCTGGCGGGTGTAGTTGATGGTTTCGTTCAGCACATGCATCATGCCTTCGATGCTGTTGGCGGCACCCCACAGGCGCTCCTCCTGAAACTGAATCATTTGGTACATGAAGCCTGCGCCTTCCATACCAATCAAGTTGCGCTGGGGCACACGCACATTGTCAAAGTGAATAAGACCCGTGTCGGATGCCCACATGCCGATTTTGTGAATCTTCTTCTCAATCGTAATGCCCGGTGTTTTCATCGGCACGATGATCAGTGATTTGTTCTGATGGGGCTTGCCTTCGCTGGTGTTGGCCAAGAGGCAGATCCAGTCGGCTTGCAAACTGTTGGTAATCCACATTTTGCTGCCGTTGATGATGTAGTCGCTACCATCCTTGCGCGCGGTAGTTTTCACACCAGCCACGTCCGAGCCAGCACCGGGCTCTGAAACACCAATACAGGCCACCATGTCGCCAGCAACGGCGGGGGCCAGAAATTCACGGCGCAGCTCGTCGCTGCCGAACCGCGCCAAAGCAGGCGTGGCCATGTCGGTCTGAACGCCGATTGCCATGGGCACACCGCCACAATGGATTTTTCCCAAAGCTTGCGCCGCCACCACGGAATAGCTGTAGTCCAAACCCATGCCGCCAAACTCTTCTGGTTTGGTCAGTCCCAGCAAGCCAAGATTACCCATCTTTTTGAACAGTTCGTGGGCGGGAAACATTTGTTCCTTCTCCCAGGTGGCCACGTGTGGATTAATTTCATTCTCCACAAAGCGTTCGATGGTGCGTTGTAGTTCTTTGTGTTCCTGGCTTAGTCTCACTCCGGTCTCCCCCGAATTCATAAATCAAACGTTTGTTTGAATTATTGACCGTTTACCGAAACCTGTCAAATCAACATGCACCAATCAGGATAAAAGGCTGACTACTGTGCTGTGAAGTTGCAAAACTAAAGGGCACTACAGGGCAAGCGGTCAAGCTCGGAGGATAAATCAAGCCCGGAAATTAACTTTAATCGTCCTGCCCGTGAAAAAAGAGTCTCTTTCGGAGAGGCAGAGAACCCGGAGGGCAACGCAAGCGATAGGAAATTGGGCGTCTCTGTTAATTCAATGACATGCACTTGGCGACCCAACCCACCCTGCAATCGCATCGACACAGTTGTTGAATTCTCATGCAAGGCAATTGAATTTACTACAAGACTAGATGAAGGGTTGAGTGTGCGCTGGCAATTCTGAATAAAGTCAGAACTCAAGAGTGGTCCAACCAGTCCTTCTTGATCGAACCCATCAACAAAAATCCAATCAAAAGTGCGGTTACAGGTTTTTATATACTCATTTCCACAGCCACACACAACGGTCAGCCTCGGATGAGTCTTCGGAAAATAAAAATGGGACACCGCCGTGTCAATCACCTCTGGGCAAATTTCAACCACAGTGACATGCCAGCTTGGAAAGTTTCGAAGAATAAACCGCGGAACCACGCCGGCACCAAGGCCAATAAGCAATATATTGCGAGCGCCAGAGAAGCAATCATCCAGAAGCAAGGTGCTCAAGGCGGCCCTCAAATAAGGAACTGCCGGAACATGTGGCGCTTCGAGACAAATATGCCCTTGCACCACCCCTGTGGAACGGGAGCACAAGTATCTAAGTCCCTCGTAATCGACAACTTCGAAAGCCCCCATTTAAACTCCCGAGTCAAACCGCACTAAATTCTGCATCGGTCTGCGGGATCGTCCTGAAATTTTCCCATATAGCTTGCAGCATCTTCGGGGCGCTCATCAACGCCGTAAAACACCAACTTCAACTCGACACGTCGGCTTTCATCTTTCGTGCCTTTCATATCATTGAAAGCAACACCGCCAGCGAGGAACAATCGCTTTACCTGCACCCGTTGAAAAGGTGTCAACGCCACATTGAACTCTGGTACGCCTCCCAACAAAAGGCACATCAGATATTCTGATCGTCGAAGACTCAGATTCAAGTTGTACAAATAAGAACCGTCGGTATCAGTAAATCCCTCAATGATGACTTGCTTTAACCAGCGCTTTCCCATGGGCGTTTCGGCAGTATCCAGAATCAGGGGAACCAAATCAGCCAGCATTTCAGAGGTAAACTCGCTTGGGCGATACTGGTCGGTATCGTATCTCCCAGCCTCACCAAAATTGATGCGATTCAGTCTGCAATCAACATTCAGTTCGGAACGCCCAGACTCCTTTGAGCGTTGCGCAAGGTATTCACACACATCTTCAGTCGCGGCAACCCGCTGATCTTCAAGTTCAACCCTTTCATCAACTTCAGAGCTCTTTTCAAGAATATCCTCGGTCTTTTTGACAATCGCGCTTAAAGCAACAACCATCACAACCAGGAAAAGAATCATTAAAGCAGTCATCAAATCGGCGTAAGAAATCCAGAAAGGCCTCTCACCCTCCTCACGCAAACTGTCAGTGTCGGTTCCGCTTAATCTCATGACTGCTCCTGACGACTGACCGCAACATGATTCGCAGACCCAGATCCATTGCTCGCTCGCACAATTTTGCTCGCAATGTCGGCATTACTTACCTTTGTAGAATTAATCCTGCTTTCAATTTTCCGGGTCATTTCCTCCACTGGCTCCCTGAGGTGTCGGATCAAGGTTTGCTCAAGATGCGCATTGGACTTTCTGGTAACGTCAGTCATGGCCTCAAACATCGCTGTACGAATCAACTCTGCAAATCTTTCTTGCGACAGCTTGGACTCATTGGCAACCAAAGCAAGAGACTCCGTAATCGCGTTCCTGAATCCGTCAGCTTGATTCTCAAAACCTCTTGTCTGGTGGGCGATTGCTGCCAGGTACTCTTGCTCAACTCCGCTGTCAAACAATGAATCAACCACTGAGTTAAGTTCGTCCAGCGCACTTACGCATTTGCGATACTGGAGCTTTTCCATGTGCGTAATGACCATGGCCACTGTGATCGCAAGTGCAGATGCATAAAATGCGTCCCGCACCCCGGACAAAAGCAAATTTACGCTTTGCGCCATTGTGTCTGGCGAACTGGAATCAAAGTTGCTCAAACCAAACAACAAACCAGAGAAGGTTCCAATAATCCCCACCCCAGTCAATATACCGGGAAGGTGTTTGAAGTAATGAGCCCTCAACGGCCCCTCAATTACTGCTGAAACACTGAAGTAAGCTCGGGCCGGCACCGTCAAACGCGCCCGCTTTTCAATTTTCCCACCCGAATCGAGATGCTGGACGTGCAGTGTTTTGGAGAACTCCGCCCACAACCTGTCCAGTCCCGACTCCCGAAACACACGACTTGCTCCAATCTTGCGAAGATCTGCGTCACCCTCCTTCATGGACGCCAGCGTGCCTGATATTCGTCTCAATGTTCTATCCAGGCCTTGAGACGGTTTGAAGTAGTCAATGTAAAAAGTGTAAGAAAAGTAGAGCAGGAAAATGACAACCAATGCTGGCGGAACCAGTTGAAGAAAGTTGGTGTAAGTTGTTTCCACTGGTGTACCCCTAATCCTATTGAAGAAAAATTTGATCACTTCCAGTGCTTGAGTACAGCCCGAGAGTCTCATAGTTCCAGAATCTTGTGGGTACAGCAGAAAAACCTGGAGGAACCAAAGTAAATCCGGACTACACATACCTCCTGTTAGTGAATCATTCTTAACCAAAACAGGACTAGTCAAATGAGCAACTCTTGGAGTCACGGATACTATGCAGATGAAGGCTACGAATATGGATATCACACCGAAACATCCCCGTCTTATCTCCAATGGATGTGCACCCTTCAGGGAATAGATGCGCCCAAAGACAACTTCACCTATCTGGATCTGGGTTGTGGACAGGGATTAAGTTTGATCTTTCATGCGGCACTTCATCCTGACAGTCAGTTTATCGGCGTTGACTTCATGCCAAGGCACATTGCACATGCCAGATCCCTCGCCAAACGTCTGGCCCTGCGCAACATCACCTTCATCGAAGCCGACTTCCTTGATCTGGCAAAATGGCCCGACAAGATTGGCGAAGTTGATTATGCAGTGGCACATGGAATCAGCACCTGGGTTTCAAAAGAAGTTCGGAAAGGAATGTGGAGCCTGGTTTCAAAAGTTCTAAAACCTGGCGGCATCGTCTACAACAGCTACAACACCTACCCGGGCTGGCATTCTGCCTCGCCGTTTCAACACCTGGTCATTCAACTGAACAACCACATGCGAGGCAAAGCAGCCATCGACCTCGCAATCAAAAAAATGAGCGCATTAAAAGACGCCAATGCCGTGTTGTTTGAAATGCTACCTTCCCTTGACATGAGAATAGATGGCATGTCGCGCTCGGATCCCGCCTATCTTGTTCAGGAGTACAACAACACTGCATGGCAACCGCTGTATGTTGCGGAAATACTCCAGGAAATCAGCGAATATAAACTGGATTACTTTGGTACCGCCAACGTGGTTCAACTGTTCGACGCCTCTTACCCTCCCTCTCTACTTGAGGTGATCAACCAGGAATCCAGTTTGCACATGCGGGAGACCATTCGGGACTTCGCCATCGGCCAGTCATTCAGGCGCGACCTTTATGCAAAAGGCTCATTGGCCTTGGGCAAGGCTTTGCAAATCAATCGATTGGGGGAGCAAGCCTTGATCAGCACCCAAACCGAACTGATTGACAATGAAAACGCAGTTGAAATGGTTTATGAAAACCTGACCGTCACATTCGATAAAGCAACGCTGCAGGGAGTGATTGATGCCTTTGGTGAAAAAGGTGCAACTGTGAATGATGTACAAAAAGTGTTGCCCCAATTCAGCGTTCAGGAAGTTGCAGAAATCGCAACCTATTTGATTCATGATGGCAAGCTCGGTATCAAGACCGGGCACTGCGTGGACAAGTTAAAGAAAATAAATCATGAACTGGCGCACGCTCATCTCGATGGAGGTCCCTACAACTACTTGGCATTTGCGAGAACCAATCGGGTAATTCGCCTGAGAAATGCAGACATGATGTTGCTTTCACATCACTTACAAGGTGTGCAGAATCAAGATCTGGACAAAAAATTGCAAGAAACAATGACGATTCTAAACAAACGATTTTGTATAGAGGGTCGTGAAATTACAAACCTGCAAGAGTCGCTGGAACAAGCCAAGTTGCATGCCAACCACTTTCTGGATGTTGTGCTTCCCGCACTTGTTTCCCAAGAAGTAATCTGAAAGATTCCGCACCAACCAACAGCGATTTGTAAATGCAAGGTTGGTGAGGCCAATGGTCTGCATAAAGAAAAACCCGCGCTAGGTTTAACGCGGGTTTTTCTAATAATATGCCCTGACCATTTAAATCTTACCGGTCGTACAAATTTTTCAGCAGGGCGGGCATGGTGGCTTCAAAAAAGTTGGAACGCTTTTTGTTGCTTGACTCAAGCTGAGCAGAAAGCACATCTTGTTTAAACTCGCTGGGTACAATTTTGTCTTCAAGTTGTGCCATAAACTGCAACACTTTGTTTGCGTCCTGCTTGGAAATCGAGATCGATTTCTGTCCATTGTTGTATGCATCAAGCATGCGCTGAACAATCTCGCCACCAGGCACATCACTCAAAACGAAGCCTGCTTTTTCAAGCAAGGCCTTCGCTTTCTCAAACACTTTTACCTCGATAGGGCCGAGTTTGTAGTCACCTTTCTCTGAGCTGAAGCCCTGCATGGCGGCGCGTATTGAATTGACTCCACGCTCGAAATCACTAAACCATTTCATGACCGCATCGGCGTAATCCACATCGTAATCAAACAGTATGCCGCCGATCTCAGCCATCAAATGTGCATATCTGGCAGAGTCGCCAGCGATGATTGCTGCATAGGCCGAATCAATAAGACCTGGTTGAGATTCGAAAACTGGCAAACCCTCCGGCCCCTGCTCCTCAATCAACTCAGGATCAAACGGAGGCTTTGGAGGCGGATCCGAGCGAGGAGGGGGATCTGTACGCGGAGGCCCCCCTTTGCCACTTGGACCATGCATCCCTGACATGTAAACATATCGACGATGTAAAGCAAACATAATCGTCCTCCGATTAAGTACGGGCGCCAGAGAGCGTGGCGCTGGCCGAATCATTGGTATGACTGATTTCAGAGGTAAGTGCCTGGTAATTCTGTTCGAAGAGATCGGCAAAAGCCTGAAACTCGGCGGCATCAACGCCCAAAGCCGCCTCTCCAACCTCACCTGCGGATTTGAACACCTGCAATATTCCGCCACCAACCACACCTGACATATTCTCCATGACAGGCTCGGCCTTCCCTCGACCAGCCATGGATAGACCAGCAGTGAACCCCAGGCCCGCGCCAGCAGCTGTCATGGTGAGCGCCACAATGGCACCATTTAGTTTCTCATTGGCAGACTTGATCTTGAATTCAAAAGCACCGGTTTGAGTATCAATACGGTGCAACTCAAGTTTCAACCCTTTTTGTCTTGCACTTTCAAAAAGAGCAATGAACATTGCATTTTCAGGACTGGAAAGAAAACCAATCGCCTTTGCATCCCGATAGGAAATAACTCCAGCATCAATATACTTTTGCACCGTAGGAGGCACTGGCCCATCAGGTATATCGTCCTCTTCATCAAGCGTAATCAAGCCAGAACCTGAACTTTCACCAACACTGGAAACCATAATAATTCCTCCTTTAAACCAAGTTCATTTTTTCGATTTGCTTCACGTAATCGCTGATCAATTTCTTGAATGAGATCGCATCTTCTCTGGAGAGATCCAGACCTTGAACAACCAAATCAATAAATGCCATCAATTTGTCAATTGAAACTTGCGATGTTGACACCTGGTACTTGAGCACCCCGTTGGTCAACTCACCTGCATTCATACCAGCCAATGAAGTCATGTCCGCGGCAAAAACAATCTTGCGCATGTTCTCGGTGACAAAGTTTTTGAGAGCCAACAAGAAATCATCAATGGCCTTTGCAGACACATCCACGGCTTTAACAACTGCACCCGACACGCCGGCACCTTGACCCGCTGCCACATTTGCAGCGCTGGTTCCGCGGAGCATCTGTACAAATTTGCTGCCGACGTCTGCCATTACTCGACCCAGTGCTGCCGCGCCCATGGCAGTGAGCACCATGATTGCAACCACAACCACCGCCATGATGATTGCCGCTGCCCACACAGGAAGGCCCATATCTTTCAGAACATTAAAGATCTCTTTGAATGCCTGACCAACCAGGGACTCGTTGCCTGTCGCATTGGCAATCATGGGCTCCAGAAACATCGCAACCGCAATAACCAACATGGCCACAGCAAAGGGCGTTGGATTGATCAACACCATGATGGCAGACAGGATGAGGGCAAAAACACCGAGAATTTTCAGAAATATTTTCAGGCCCTTCATCCGCTCTTGCTTCTTCAGCTGCTCCAGATTCTTCTCCAGAACCTCCATCATGTGGGCGGCTTTGTTTTTATCGCCGTCTGAAAGGACTTCGAAAAAATTTTTCATGGCCTCCCTGTTGTTCTCCATCATCCACAGCATGATGCGAAGAATTTTGGCAGCGTACTCCTCGGAGCCAACCTCACCTGTTGCTCCCACTTCATCAGTGGAATCAATTGAACCATCAAACTCCAAACCTGAAGAACCAACCCCAGCAGTTGCTGTCATTCGAATCTCCTTAGCCGCGCGCGGCGTCTGTACTCACCTGAGCAAGCATTGAAATCAATGTTTGAGCGATGCGGTTGATTACACCGAGTCGGTCACGTGCCTCAGAGGCCTTTGATTCATAAAGCGCCTTATTGGTATCGTCTTTGTTCGCTGCAGCCAGTGTGGCCATGTCGGTGTAAAACACATCGTCGGCCTTGGCCACATCGGCAAAATAATCGGTTCCAATTCTTACCCTGTCCATCGGACTAACATCACCGTCCAACGCAGTGGCTGCTTTGGTTGCAATTTCCGAACGGGCGTTAAAGTAACCAAGCAGTGGATCATCAGCAATTTTTATGTCAATTTCCTCGGCACTCAACCCTTGTTCGGCATAAAGTTCCCGAAGTTCCGCCTCGCGTCGTGTGGCAAGTTCTTTAAACAAATCTGCTTCAGCTCTCAACGTGGTTGGGTCCAGCGCCTTCAAATCAGCAAAGTTGATTTTTTCCAGGTCTTCCATATTCATCGTGCCAAGGCTGCCCTCGGAATACTTCAGCTTGTCGGCAACATCCGTCAGATAGCTGACCCTGTTCAAATGCATGGTCCGCTCGCTACTACCATCAGCATACGAATCTGCCATTTGCTGTTCGTGGGCTGCAGTAAACCTCAGTCGGCTTTCCAAACTCAGATTAGGGTTGGCAGTTAAAGCTTCATGCTTTTGCGCCAGTGGGGAGCCTTCCGTAGTAACCCCAATGTCCTTGAGATCACTCAGTAACTCACTCAAAGCATTTGGATCTGTCTGTGAGGCACTCATGCACACATCCAAACGTGCTTGCAGATCATTGATCTGAGCACTTACTTTCTTTAATTGTGCCGGCGTGATTGCGCCAACCTGTCCCAGAAACTGAACCTTCAACTCGAGCAAGCGAAGCTGTTGGCCCGGGGAAATATTTCCGGAATTTTGAAGTGACTCCAGGTGTTCAATTTCATCAAGCGTTGCTTGCTGTGAATCCGACCAACCTCGAGCAGGTGGGGTTTGAGTGGCGTTATCGAAAGAAGTGTCGATATCTTCTGCCAAGGGATTGCCCGAATCAGCACCCAAAGGACTGGGCTGAGAATCCGGGGGTGTATTCGGTATTGCCATGATTTATTCTCACAAAAATCGAATAAAAAAACGCCCCGCAGTGATTCGGGGCGCTGCGAGTGTAATTACTTGTTGCCAGCCTGCTGCGCGCCTTGATTAAAGCTTGAGTTGGTTGCAGCAACGGAACCCACGGTGATCACCGTCTCCGTCATAATGCCTTGAGCCTTGAATGCGCCGGCCAGCGTACCTTTCTTTGCAGATTTCACGGCCGCCTTGGCCCCGCCAGCCAAAACCGCGTCTGCTGTTTTACCAAAGCCTGCACTTGATGCAATGATGTAAGCCATAACTTTCTCCAGAAAATAATTAAAAATGACCTTGGATCAACTACCTTGAGTGGATTGAAACGCCTGATTCACTTGCTCGTCAGTCAGCACCTTCATGCCGATAAACTGAGCCTGAAACAATCGATCTTTCGCCCAGTCGGGCAGGTCATCCCAACTCTCAATTCTTCCACCTTCCCCCCCATCGGCAGTAACTGCTGCAGGGGTTGCTCCCACGCCTTCAGCTGGCATTTTCACCTCCCTTCACTTGTTGACAATACTCTTCAAAGGCTCAGAAACATCCTTCACCAAATTGGCTGCCTGGTTCCACAACACAGACATGACCGTGGTCTCCGCCTGCAACATGAAAACGTCTTGCATATTTCCACCAAAATTAGGATCCTCGATACGCTCGATGATCCGCTGCATTCTTCCATCAGCCAGTTTGGCCACTGCTTGCGAGGGTCCGTAGATAGTCGACATAATTGTTATTGCTGCTTGTAAATTTGTTCAAAAGACTCGGAGAGTTTTCCACCCACCTTCCCACTCAACTGAAGCTCAACAGAATGCATGGCACTCACATGTGACGCTTCAATCAACTTAACCAGTTCATCACTCCGATCAAACTTACGCATTTCTTTTGTAACGTCCACTCGGCTTTGTTGATGAGCGTCTTCTGCCTTTTGAACCAGGGTTGTCAGCACGTTACTTTGTGATGCACTTTCCGACTCCACCAACTTCTGAAAAATCTTTCCATTCTCAAGGCTGAAACTATTGGGGCCCTTGCCTCCAGTTCCAGATACCAGTCCTGTCATTGCGCTCAATTCTTGCATGTGATTTGCACCTCAAAATTTTTGCCGAACTGCTGACCCAATCTACTTGCCACGAGCTTTTGGAGAATCGAGATATGCTGAACTGGCAGCGGTTGCTCTACAACCACATGCAACAACACAACATTTGAACTCAGTTTTACTTCGACTTTGGCAGATCCAAAATCATCGGACTTGATGTAAAACTGCTCTTCCAACTCCACATTTTTTTTATTGCCTTCCTGTTTATTAAGTGAAGAATTGGAGTTCAAAGTTCCCTCAAAATCAGTACTTTGCGTAACTGCTTGTTCATCCAACAACATTGAGAAAAATGTATTCTCAAGATCATGTTTCTCAACCATCGATTTCTGTCCTGTGCCTGCTTTTGAGATTCCATTTTTCGAGAACTCAGGCTTAAGCATCCGCTCACTCCACTCGATTCCCTGTTCTCTTCGTGTTTGTCTGTTTCGATTGGGATCTGGTGATGCTGAAGCAGGTGAGGTTTCACTAAACACTTTAATCATCCAGATTCCCCAATTTAAGTTCTTGTAAAAACCGGCTCAGAAACTCGGTGTGCATTGACGTATTGACCAACTCCCAACCCGAGGCAACAGTCACCCGGCATCCACAGCATGGCTCTAGAAACGCCTCCAGTTGATAACCGCGGCCTAGCGACTTCTGGCGATTGATTCTCTCGATGCCTCGAACGAAACTGGTGCGATCCAATGGCAAAGATTCCGAGACCATGAACAGTTGTTGACCGCTTACGATTCCATTCACTTTTTCAGTACCCAACATCCAGGAGTCGATCTGGGCAAGTTCGACAATGTCATCAGTACCAATCTCCGGATCATTTTTTTGAAGCATCACTTCACCTCTGCATCAGCTGCCTTAGTGTGATAGCTGCTTTTAAGTGCAGAATTAATTTGCAGCACCAATTGGGAAAATGTTTTCTCGTTCTGTCTACCCAAAAAAATCATTCCTCGCTGAATAAATCCTCGAAGATTCATGCAATAAATTTGGGTGCCTTTTACCACCGGACTCATCGACTCAAACAGCCTGCTCAGCTTGTTGGCCGATCCCACACCGGTAGATCCGGACAAACCAACCAGTTCCAGCAGTACCTTTGCCGATTCGGGTACTTTTTCAACACCAGCTTTGAGGCAAACGGTTTTGATCCGATCCAGGTCAGCAACGCTGGTGCTGATCAGATCAATCTGTCGAATTCGTGACTGAATGAAGTGCTGACGTTGGGCAGTTAGCTCCAGCGGATACTGCGTGCGCTCCCGATCTGACAACAGTAACCACTGCTCCCTGAGAACCTTCAGTTTCACCAAAAGGCGATTTGGATCGCTGGCAATGAGGCGCGAGAGAAACCCGTAGATCTCCAGAGAGCCCAGGTCTTCATTTTTAGTCAGCATTCTGTTTGCAGCCATCAACTGCCGATGGCCAATTTTCAATGGCCCCGATGCCATGGTGGTTACTGCCATCGTGATGAGAAAATCATCTAACGATTGATTGTGTGCGGCAAGAATCTGATCTCGTTTTGTCTTGATCTGCGAAAGGGTTTCAGAGCCAATCGCGTAGCGCTCCGCATCAAGCAAAGTGATTTGCAGCAGCAGAAATTTAAGGGCTGTTTTTTGATCGGGCGATACCGTACCCAGTTCATCAATAATACTGGTGGTGTGCTGCTCAGTAGCAGCAATCAAGGAATGGATACAAAGCTCAAGAAACTTTTCGTCACCCGTGGTCAACGACTTGAATTGGTCCCTGAACTTTCTAGTTAATTTTTCATCATCAAGTTCACGTCCTTTCAAGGAGAAAGACGCGGCCTGTTCTGCACTCGATATCTGCAATTCAGCAACCGGACGAATTGCACTGGCATGCAAAGCTGCGCCAGATGGCATCGATTCATTCAGTTTTGCCTGGTGTTTAACCGACCTGGACTGGATTGCCTGCTTTAACAGATGCCGTAGAGCCCCGCTTCGCTGCGCCTCGGCGGCATCGACCAGTGGATTGGATTGCCCCTGAGGCAAAGGCCTGATGTGACCAATGTCTACGCTCATTTTACTGCCTCAAGGAAATGGACTGTTGTGGCAAGCGGCCTAGGTTCAACGATGGCGTCATTTTGAGATTCTCATCATTCTCGAGTCGGAAATTTTCCTTAATCGTGTCGATGGCGCGTTTTGTTGAACTTCTCCCATCGGGTGGTAGCTCGATGACGCGAGGCGTGATCAGGAATAACCTCACCATGGTTTGCTTTTGCTTTTCGGTGTAAGAAAATGCCTTTCCAATGAAGGGCAGGTCACCAAGCAAAGGCACCTTGTAGTTGTTCGAATTTTCACTATCGCGGTTGTAGCCACCGATTAACAAGGCTTTCTCAACATTGACCACGGCCTGGGTACTCAACACTGTGTTTCTGACAGTAGGTGAACCCTCACCTGCCTGAGTCAAACTTCCGTCTTGAATGTCTACCCGCAGGAATATTTCCTCTCCGCTGTCTTTCCTGACAAGCCTCGGGGTGACTTGCAGAAGGCTGCCTGCCGTGACCGGCACAATTTGCGCAACACGCTCGCCAGTCACTCTCAAATACTGAGTTTCCGACAGATCAATAAACGCAGGGATGTTGTCTTGAGTGACGATGTTTGGCCTTGCCAATACCTTGGCATTTTGATCTGCGATCAAGGCGCGAATTCTTGCGAGAAAACGCCCAGGGTCTACCACCGAACTCGCACCGCTGTAGAGCGATACGGTTCCAAGCTCAATGTTCTCGCCCGGAAAATCATACTGAACGCCACCAGCGCGAAGTCCAAACTCCATACCGAGTTCATCCAGCGTCGCTTTATCAACCTCGACCAGCATGGCTTCTACTTCCACCATGGCGATAGGCGCATCGAGTTGCTCGATCAGTTTTCGATAGTACTCATATCGAGACCTGGTATCACGTATGACAATTGAGTTTGTTCTTGGATCTGCCGTCACGGAAAACGGGCTTATTTTTGAATCCTCTTTTTGCGCTTTGGAGGGAATATCAGTACGCCTGGTGGATGTCTGATTCTCAACAAAATCCTGTTGACCGATAGACCCCGCTGGCTTTAATGGATCCAGGTGGGTTGTTCGATTGACTGGTGTAGGTACTGTGGTTCCAACCGAAGAGTGATTCTTTAAGCCCAGCAGTTCCAGCAACACTGTAAGCGCGCCTTTTGATACAAAAGTTCGATCCCTCAAGTTGATCTCTCTGTCCTCAACTGAAGCATGCTTTAGCGTAAAAACCATCAGATCAGGCTCATCCTGCCCGGGCTCTGGTCGCTCTCGGCCAAAGGCGGATTCAAGTAGTTTCAGATAAGCCAGTGGGCCTGATGCGATCAGTTCATCGTGTTTCTCGTTGTACACCACACTGAATTGTGGGTAATGAAGGCCTGAGTTTTTGAGAAGATCTTCCCAATCTGTCAAAGGGGGAAAATCACCGACATAGATTTTTCTGGTTTTCCAGTCCCTGGCCCGATACAGATACACCGAGGAACCATTTTGAAACCAGTTCATCTGATAGGCTGCTGTGAAATAACCCATCACATCTTCCACGGAACTCACTTTGAATCGACCGCTAACCGGCGTGGAAGGAAGATCCGAAGTAATCAGTTCTCTCCCAAAGAGCCCCAACAAATACGATATGACGCGTGACGGCCGCTCATCCTTGGCGATGTAAATAACAGGTTCTGTTTTTTGGGCTGTGTTCGCATACGCTGGTAATGTGAACACCGCCATCAAGAAAGCGATCAATATTGCTCTAAGTTGAATCATGACTGACCTTGCTTTAAAGTTGCTTGGGCATCGAAATAGCCTTTAAGCGATAGAAGTTCTTGCCCCAAAATTGCAAGCCAGTTCTCGACTGAAACATCGATATACGACTCACCGGCAGAGTCAACAACCAGCCGATCTGGTGCAACGGTGGAGTCTGGGATAACCTGCCACTTGCTCAATTTCAGTAAAGAAGAAAACTTCTCTGCTATCAAGGTCTCTACCAGCTCAACTTGCCCGGGATGAACTCGAAGGGTAAAACTGGATCGTGACTGGATTTTCCCGAGAAGTAATTCAATCAAAGCGTTGAGCCTGGTTTTCTCGGGAGCCTCTTTGATGAATTGCGCAATGGCCATTCGACTCACCTCCATACATGCCATGGCTGAGTTGGTCTCAAGCTCCATGCGTCTTTTCTCGAATAGGTTTAAGAACTGTTGAAGATCATTCTGGCCACGTTTTGCGACGTCTTCTATGACCTCGGTTCTCTGGGTTTCAATCTCCAATTTCGCGCGATCCCTCATCTCCTGGATATGACGATGCGCTGTTGCGACCAGCGTTTGATAATCAGAAACCTGATCCATCAGCGAACCCTTAATCCAGTTTCCAGTGAACTGAAAATCAACAGGAACATCGATCTCGCGAAGTAAGCCAAGCATGGTGTCTATGCCTCATTCAAATCAAGCAAGGGAATCTCAAACTGCTGAACAAAATTTCCGATAATTTTCTCAATCGCGGGATCAACCCAGGATTCAAATTCCTGAAGAAGATCATCTCTGGACAACAACGGAACTTCATGAATATAGGCAGCGACCTGATCTGAAACACCAAGCAACCAGCGTTGATAGAAAACCGGAGAAAATTTTCGAAGATACAAACCGAGAACAATCAATATGGCCTGATTGATTTTCACAGCCTCACTTTGTACTCGCTGCAACGAAGTCACAATATTGATTCGAATGGTTTCCAGTCCAGGAGAAAGCGTTCGGAAAGTAGAAATCAAGTCACGAATAACTTCGGTATTGTGCACACCATGCAACTGCTCCCAGTCACTGGGTCTTGCTGTCAAGATAGAGTCATCCAGAACCAGGCAGGCGAACTGCGAAAGCTCACTTTCCATCTCAGCGTGATCAACCAAACCCAGGATCAAACGACTGGGTGCAGCAGTCATTTGGCTATCTGGCAAGCAAGAGAGATTCATTAATCGTCGAATCTTGATGATTACCGAAGGCTCATGCCTGTCTGCCCACACGATACCTTGGGCCTTCAGCCATTTGATTTTGTCTGGATGCATGCCTTCACATGGGTTGGTCCACCAACGCCACCACTGTGCAGCGATGTTTTCGTCATCAATCATCGACAGAACCTCGCTTGAAGACATGCAAAAACTTTGGCCAGTTTTTCTGATCTGCCACAGAGAGGTAAACGGCGCCCATCGACAAAAGCCACAAGCCGATGAGTGTGTAGATCACCATGAGAAAAGCCACGCGGTCCTCTGGCATCAAGGCCATCGGGCCATACCAGATCAGGGGCAATCCCTTTTCAAGGTACTCATTGGAGGGAATTGCGACAATTGAAATTCGTTCGGCATTTCCACCACCAACACCCGGAATACTGCTACTGACCAGCTCACGGATTTTGGAAATGTATGCCTGAAACGGCGAGTCTGTTTTGTGCTTTACAAAAACAGCCACCGACGATGGGATCAACTGCTCACCGGGTGCCGGGCGCTCTGGCAGGACCAAGTGGACTCTGGCGGAAATCACGCCATCAATGGTGAGAAGCGTTTGCTCCAACTCTTGTGAAAGGGCAAACAGGTAGCGTGCCTTCTCCTCGAGTGGGGAACTAATCATGCCGTCCTTCTTGAATATCTCACCAATGGTGCCTCGTTTGCTTTTTGGCAAACCTCGAGCTTTCAGGACCAGAAGCGCGTCACCGGACATACGCTGGGGAACACTGATTGAGATACCGTTCTTGCCTTGTTCTTTCTGGGCAGGAATACCCGAGTCAAGAAGGACCGCGTAGATTTCGTTTGCATCTGCCTCGTTGAGATCCTGGAACAGGGCAATTCGAGACCCGCATGCCTGCAAGGTAACAGCCGCCATAATCATCACGAGGAGTTTAATCAGATTGAACCTCATGGGCGCCCCCTGGTCAACGATCCCAACTCTTCGCCAAATTCTGTTGCTCGCTGAGATGCGTAATTGGTTTGCATGAAATAGGTGTCCCCATCCACTTCGAGTCTCAATATGGACTCGGTGAGATTGAACAGATGGTCACCGTTGGACTGAATTTCCTGGCTGTTTAGCTTGGCTGCAACAGCCATGCCTTCAATGATTTGATCCAGTCCGTGAACATCATTCAGAAGTGCTGCACCAATTTCCCCTCGTTCAGGTCCAGGCGTTTTTGTTGTATTCATTCCAGGTTGAGTTGGGCTTGAAGCAACGCGCATGCCTTCCAGCAATAGAGCAAAGTGGGATTGATCTGCGGTACTTGCCACCGACGCCCTTGAGGATGAAAGAACAAACGGCAGTTGCGAGGGTATGTGAAGATCATTCATCTTGTTCTCAAATAGAAGTACTCGTGTTCTAAGTGAGAAAAAAGAGTCTGTTAGTTCCGTGGCTTTGACAAAGAGAAAACCAGTTTGAAAACCGCTGCTGCCAGTTCCAGGTGTGGGCGCTGAATGTATTCATCTTCATCGCAGTCGGAATAGATCATTCGGGCTAACCGTACATTCTCAACGACAGGAATTTTGTGCTTGGCAGCAAGCTCCCGAATGAGTTTTGCGTCTTCATCAGCGCCAATGGCGAGAACATAAGGTAAATCGTGCACGCCTGGCTCGTAGTCAAGTGCAACAGCAAGGTGGGTGGGGTTTGTCACCACCACTTTGGCATTTGGAACCCGCTGTAGCGAGGCATTCAATAATCGCCGATGCCCCTGTTTGATATAGCGCTTAACCTCTGGATTACCGTGAATTTCCTTGTTCTCATCCTTGACTTCGTTTTTACTCATGCGCATTTGCTTGAGATGATCAAAGTAGGTTGCAATCCAATCAATTGCAGAAAGACTGATAAACAAACCCAGAATGATTGTGACCGCCTGCTGCAACAGATCCCACATGAGAGTGAGCATGACATCCAAACCAGCCCTATAGCTGTAGACGATGTCCTGGAGATTGAATATGGCAACGTAGTAAATGACGACTGCAAGCAATATACTTTTAACAACTGAAATCACCAGTTGAACCAACGATTTTTTTGAAAACATATTTTTGATCGTTGGAATTGGATTCAGCTTTTTAAATGACGGCATGGCCGCTTCAGGAGCAATTACCAAACCGGTTTGAGCCCAGGTACCAACAATCCCGACAAGAACTGCTACTGCAACGATTGGCATTACGATTTCAAGAAAAAGATTGATCGCGAGATTGGAGATTTCTGAATTGAGCGTGAATTTTCGGGAGAATCCGGCAGCGATTGTAGAGTCAATTAATTCAAGAAACCCATTGAAGTAATGAACCATGACTGAAAACAACAACATGTAAATGAAAGTCAGCCGAAAAAGTGTCAAGACATCTTTACTAACCGCTACCTGACCTTTCTTTTTACTGTCTTCTTTCTTTTTTTCTGTGGGTAACTCGGTTTTTTCTCCACTCATGGCACCAGCCCCAACAATGTGGACAGCGTTGTTGAGTAATCACCAAAGATTCTAAATATCTCCTCTTCTGCAAATTCAAGCACCAGGATCAATCCAGCAATTCCAAAGACAGACCTAAGCCCAAACTGCAAGCTGTAAACCTGCATCTGCGGCGTGAAACTTGAAAGAATTTCCATGGCAAATTCTACGAGCATGATAATAATCAGAATCGGTCCCGATAGAAGAACGGCAAAGGCCAGATAATCAACAACCAACTGCACCAATGCGACTACCCAGGTATCAAAATTCCCGACTTGAATGAGCCCGGGAGGAAAAGTAGCATAGCTGTACAAAAGGTGTTGTGTAATGGCATGAAGACCTGGACCCGCAAAAATGAGTGCGGTGAAAAGCAAACCAAAGAGATTCTCAAGGGGAAGTTGTTCCCCGGAATCCTGCCCGTTTGCCTGAGCTGCAAAGGTCGCTCCGCGATACACATCGATCAAGGCCCCAAAAGCCATAAAAATGTAATAAGGAAGTGCGATCGTCAGTCCCAACAAAGTGCCCAGCATCACTTCGGTCACCAACGTAAACACCACGAAGTCTTGGGTTGCGGGATGAGGAAAACTGGATGCAAAGGCAATTTGAACCGGGAGCAAAACAATCGCGATTCCAATTGCACTTTTAATCAAGCCACTATTGCTACCCTTTCCAAGCAAGGGCATGAAGGCAACAAACAGCAATGTTCTTGGCAAGTAGTAGGCCAACAGGGCAAGGAAAGCACGAACGGAGTCGGTGTTTGTTGCAAGCAAATCAACCATAGGCGGCAGACATCGAAATGATTTCAAAGATCTGATTGGTGTATTGCATCATCATCCCCGCGATCCAGGGACCCAACATGATTAAACACGCCACACATGCGACCAACTTGATACCAAATGGCAGTGCCTGATCCTGCAACTGAAAAATTGCCTGCAAGAACCCCAAGATGAAACCGAGTACGACAGTTATACCTACTACAGGAAGGGAAACCAGCAAAGAAATCCAGAGCGCCTGACTCACAAAATTGGTAATCAATTGTCAGACTCCGTAGGATGAAATCAAACCCGAAAATACTTTTGCCCAGCCTTCCACGGCTACAAAAAGCAGAATTTTTGCCGGAACTGTCAGTGACATGGGCGACACCATCATCATTCCGAGCGCCATCAATGCACTGGAAACTGCAAGATCAATAATCACAAACGGGAGGTAGAGGTAAAGTCCAAGCCTGAAAGCTTCCGACAATTCGGAGGCGACAAACGCCGGCAACACCACGGTAAGGTCATTTCGATCCAACTCAGGCGCCTGATACTTCTCGGAAATTCGCAACGAGGTTTGGTAGAAACTGTCGTGATAGTCCGGATTTGTGTGCTTCAACATGAACACTTTAAAGGGTGGAATGGCTGACCCGATCGCTGAAATCATTTCCGTACCATTCCCTGGCAAATTGCCTTCTGGAGCAAACTTCTGACTGGCATCCTGTAGAACGGGTCCCATCACCAGCAGTGTGATCACCATCGAGATGCCATAGAGCACCATGTTCGAGGGCACCTGTTGAACACCAATTGCATTGCGTAGTATCAGCAGTACGGCGGATATCTTCAGAAAAGAGGTTGCGGTAACTGCCACCAAAGGCACCAAAGAAAGCGAAGCAACCGTAACAATTAACGATATTGGATTAATCGTCTCTGGACCCATTGCTTATCCTTCGTGTGACTTGAACCATTAAGACTTCCTTGAAGCGTACCAACTCACCTTCCAGAATTGGCACGCCACGCACTGCCAACTTGACCATGGGCAAAGTGTGGGATTGAAGTTCAATCAAACTTCCATCCTGAATATTGCAAAGCTCGTTGAAGTCAACTTGTGTTACGCCCGCGATTACCTCAAGAACCACGTCTTCGGGGCCGCTCACGCCTTCGACGATTCGCTGGCTGGACAACAAAGAGGGGGAAGCCGCATTCGATTCATACTCAAGATCAGAGTCGCTGTGCACACTACCTGAAAGCAAGTTATCCCCATCGTCATCAAATGATTGTTCAACCCTTTCCCAGGAAGTATTTCCAATGTGAATTTTGGCGTCTTTGTCTGTCATTGTGAAATTTACCTCTCTTGTCCATTGAACCGTGCTTGTAGAGCTGCTGATCATTTTCGCTCTCAGCTCAACCAGCCCTTCTCCTCTTCTACGCTGCTGCAAGTACAATAGGTCGCCAGCAGAGACAGAGGAGATTTCCGACAACTTCCAGGCGGTCTTGCTGAGCAGTAAATTGAGTCTTAATTCATAGAAGATTGATTGCCCTAGCCACAGGCAGTTTTTTCTGTAGTCTGTGCTGTAGGCACGAAGAACCAGTTCCGCCCGGTTTAAGGCTGAACTGCTTCCGAAAGCGATCAATTGCGTAGACTTCTCGTCATTGATATACAGCGCGTCCTCGATTGGATTTTCAATTTCCGGGCAAGGGGAACGGCTGATGCCCCGGGGAATCCAGTCAAAAAAGTCAAACAGCTCGATCAACGAGTATTCAATGAAACCAATAATTTCAGGAGCATGGTCGACAGCCCATCTTGATAGCTCAGGCGTAATCAAATGGGCACTCGATTTCCAGACCCAGTCTGGATGTACGGCAAGAATAAATGACTGTCGCTGAGCATCTTCAATCTCAAGCAACAGGTAATCCCTCAGGGACAAAGACAAACTCATGCCCTCGGCGCGACGGATTTCATTTGATCTGAGCTTGGGATGATCCAGTTGGTACAACTGCTGCCGGATTTTGAATGCCGGGCAGGAAATCACTTTGTTCCTGGGCAGTGACGACAAAGACATTAATTCAGATGTTGACCAGAACTCCAGTACCTCGGCGTCATCGAATTGATCGTCCAGGAACTCGCCAGCTTCAGAAATATCACCAAGTTCATTCATCATGTCCAATCCAGCTTGAGATATTCCTCAACCTTAATGCTTGCTTTTTCCAGTTCTTTGTATTTTGTTTTTTCAGCAATCCAATCCACTCTACTTTGTTGGATTTGATCACCAAGCACATCACCCTCACGGGTCATCTGGTTTCTTTTCCAGTCAAAGGTGTTCTCACTGTCTTTCAATTCAAGAAATTCCCGAATGTTTGTCTGCCCACCCTTGAGTTTTTCAAGCTTTGCACGACGTGTTTGAACATGGTTTTCTTGAATGGCGATCAGGTCTCGCTGTAGTTGCTGTTGGGCGGTCAATTGTTGCTTGAGCTTGTTCTCCGACTCAGCCACCATCGCCGCTTGCCTCCGGACCCGAATACTGCGAATTCTCAATACGGTTTGTAGCTGAAAGTGAGTTTGCTTCATCAAATCAAGCCCTCTCAGTCAAGCTTTGAAAAGACGATACGATTCTCGCAAGGCCCTTGAAGGTCTCCTGCGTTGGCGAGTTCTCGTTTCGACCCTGTCGCATCCAGTCCTTGAGACTGGGCACAACCCGAAGTGCCTCATCCACGATCGGATCTGTTCCCGCCTGATATTCATTGAGCCGAACCAGTAACTCCATTTCCTGATGAATCGACAAGATGCGCCGAACGGCTTGGGATAACTTGACATGCTCGGGGGAAACAATATGATCCATCACCCGTGAAAGGCTACGCAGGGGATCAACCGCTGGAAAATGAGCTGACTCCACATATTTCTGGCTGAGCAGAATATGCGCGTCAAGCAGGCTTTTGGCCTCGCTGGCCAGCGGATCGTCTTCAAACTTTTCAGATTCCATCAGGACCGTGAATATCGCGGTAATGGAACCTTGGTTTGTCCTTCCAGCCCGTTCTACAAGTTGGGGAAGCAAACTGTACACAGATGGAGTAAACCCAGCTGAAGTTGCGGGTTCTCCTACCATCAATCCAATTTCACGCTGAGCCCTTGCAAGACGGGTGATTGAGTCGACCAGAAGTAACACCGATTTTCCCTGATCGCGAAAATGTTCAGCAATGGTCATGGCGGTAAATGCTGACCTGACTCGCTCTGTTGGCGATCGATCTGACGTTGCGCAAACAAAAACACTTTTGGATCGGATCTCGGTGCTTATCTCACGGTCCATGAATTCACGCAGCTCTCGGCCCCGTTCGCCCACCAGCGCAAACACAACAATATCCGCGTCTACGCCACGAGCGATCTGTGACAGAAGCGTGGTTTTTCCGCAGCCAGGCGGTGCAAATACGCCCACCCTTTGCCCGACACCAATGCTGTTGAGCCCATCGATGACTCGTACACCAGTCTCCAGGTGACGGCAAACAGGTGGGCGCTCTGCTGCCAGCGGCGCTTGTCGCATTACCGGAACCGAATCTGAAGAGAAAGAAAGTGCCCAAGTTGAGCGATCCGCCGGATGGAGCATGTTCCTGCCCATGCCATCAAGAACCTGGCCAACTATCCCGGCGTGGCTTTCGATGCAATGTCGACGCCCAAACGGTGTCACCTTGGATCCTAGGCGCACGCCATCAACAGAATCTAGGCAAGCGATTGTGGCCTCGTTGCCACTGAAAGCAACAACTTCGCCCAGCACAGTTTTTCCGTTTTCGCAGGAGATCTCACACATTTCTCCCCGAGTGATATCTGGCAGTGTTGCGCGCAGCGTATTCATCACGATTTCATGTACGTGACCAACACGTATTACCGGGTCCAGCGTTTGAATTCTTGCCTTAAAGCGCGCCAGAGGATCTGGTGTGCCGGGTAAGCAACTCGACAAATCAATCAACTCATTCATCGCTGTCATAGGGGCAACTCATAACGGGTGCTTCCGACAAACACAAGACCACTTTCAGACACCTGATCCAATACAACGCCTTGATAGCTGGCTCCTACAAAAAGCCTTGTTCCATCGCGCAACATCAAAGCAGGTTGAGCTCCCAACAACACGCCGGCGACTTCAATGTCATCGACAGCTTTCTGCTCATCGGTCAGGCTTAAAGTGGCAATGATTTCTATCTGCCGGCCATGGTCGGACGATATCCGTTTGATGAGCGACTCAAAAATTTGCAACTGCATTCTGCTCATGGAGCCCCTTGCACTCACCCGAACCTTCTCGTATTCAATATTCACGTCGAAGTCGCTTAATTTCTGCTCCCCTTTGAATTGCAAGAGCTGAAGTTGAACAACCCTGAGCAACTGGTCGGCCACAGGTGGTGCAGGAGGAGGTGGTATCGCCTTTGGATTTTCTATCAAGTTGGCAGCGGGGAATGCTTGAGATTCCGAGAAGTTCGCTGAACCAAAGAAGAGAATGACGGTGGTCGCCATCAGGCCAAACAGGCAAGAGATTGCCATCACAGTCCCTGGCCCGATTGAACGAACCAACTCCAGTGCACCTCCGAAGAAACGGGCTCCATTGTTCGTAAACTTCGACCACAAAAAACCTGATTCGCTGTTCGCAGTGATCGTAAACTGAACCTGGCGGCAGGTTATCGTCATCGACTGACCTGCGTAAATTACCCGGCTTGGCGTTTTGCCGGCTTGGCCCAAGAAGCGAACATCACTTGAGATTTCCTCGAAGGTAATCCTGTTGCCATGTACACGAAGCTTTAGGCACTGATCAGGAATTCCGTCATCACAAAGAAAAACCTCGGAGTTCGCATTTCCTCCAAGTGTCACAATGCCATGATTGAATTTCCACTTGGCACCTGCATGCAAGCCAGAGGTTACTTCAATATTCAATGCAAGCATCTTTAGGCCTCTCTAGTGTCGTGATTGATGCTTATTAGTGAATCGTCGTACTCAATAGACTTCAGCAACTTAATTCCATAGCGATTCGAAATTTCCTGATACGAAAGAACAGGCACTGCGCTTAGCCTGTCCTGGATCAGCATCCTGACATGTGCCCTGCAATCCATTGATGTGATTAGCAGAGGCAACTTTTCGAAATGATAGAACTCGCTGTATTGCACTTCGATCATGTCGACCATCAAGTTCAGGGACGATGCATCGGCATCAATGAATGTTCGACTGCCATCACTTCGTATGCTTTCGCGGATTGACTGCTCGAAGTCTGGCGACAAGGTACAAATGCTGAAGGTTTTGTCCACACAATGCTGAAAACTTATTTGTTCAAACAGCCCCTTGCGCACCTGCTCTGCAATCACAAGGACATCTCGCTCTCTTTGGGCCCAGTCAATAAGACAATTTAGAACCGTTCGAATGTTTTTGACTGAAACCCGCTCAATCAGCAGTTTCTGGAAAACTTCTGTGACCTTGGACAGCGGTAGTACCCGCTCCAATTCCTTGAGTTGCTCACCATTCTTGTCGGACAGTCTTGCGACATGTCTTTGAAAGTCATTCAGATTGAAGTAATCGACCGATCTTGAAACAAAAAGACCAATGATCAAGTTGCTCCATCTCTTCTCAAAGCAACAGTAAGAAATATTGTTTTTATCCAGGCTATTTTTGTTGACGGGCTCGGTCAGGTAGAAATCTCTGCCCAAGATGGGATCTCGTTCTCGGACAACATCGATTCCCAAACTCTCCAGTCGAGAGGGCTCGCAAAATACTGCAATTCTTCGATCAGACGGATCAATCTCAAGCATGGGTACACCGAAGACATGGAATTCAATCTGCGGGGCGGCATGCTCGCTAAAATCAATGGTGGGATAAAGCGCGCCAGATTCTTCAATTAACTGGTTACGTGATGCTTTGCAGATCGACCGAAACATTTGTTTCAGATTCGGCTCAAGGCTTCCAGGAATCTTGACCTCCATCGGCAAGAATGTTTTTGTCAGCGTGATGTCTTCCATATCCTTGCCGATTGCTGCCGCATTTAACGCATCGTCAATGTGCTGCGCCTGAGGCTCGATGTCGTTCTTCTTATTGCCCTTGTCTACAAAAAACGACTTGCCGAGCAAAAGTGCAGATGCCACAAGAAACACCACAGCAGGCATGCCTGGAACCAAGGCGAAGCATGCACAAAAAAGGCCGCTGATTTGTAACGCACGGGCATTGGATGTGAGATCGAGGATCATGTCTTGGGCGGTACTTGATCCATCGGCTTCGCCTTTTGTAACCCTGGTCACAATCAAACCCGCTGCAACAGAAGTTAGCAACGATGGGATGATTCCAATGAGTCCATCACCCACTGTCAACACTGAATAGATCGAACCAGCCTGGGACAGGGTCATGTCTTTTTGCAACATGCCTATTGCGATCCCCCCGATCAGGTTGATCGCTGTAATGATCAAGCCCGCGATCGCATCATTTTTTACAAATTTGATTGCGCCATCCATGGCCCCGAATAATTGCGACTCTTTCTCGAGCATGGCTCTCTTTTGCTTGCCTTCAGCTTGCGTGATGTTGCCCGCGCGAAGGTCGCTGTCAATCGACATTTGTTTACCCGGCATACCATCGAGCGAGAATCGGGCGGCCACCTCGGCCACTCGCTCAGATCCTTTCGTCACTACGAGAAAGTTCACGATAGCCAGAATCAAAAACATGATCAGACCGACGGTGACATTGCCCCCAATCACAAATTCTCCAAACGTCTGGATGATGTGACCGGCGTCCGCCTCCAACAGAATTTGTCTTGTTGTGGAAATGGTAAGAGCCAACCTGAAAAGCGTGGTCATCAGGAGAATGGCGGGAAAAGATGAAAACTTGAGGGGAGTTTCAAGCAACATCGCACTGACTACGAGCACGATGGTGGCGCTGATATTGACGGCGATCAGAATATCCAGAAGTACCGGGCTAAGGGGAATAACCATCATGACGATGATTACCAGAACAAAGCATGCACCCACCAACTCAGATCGGTTTGACGCCAGGCGGGCAAACTCATTAATTGAAGAAAGTAACTTTTTTGTTTGCACGCCTGTCACCGATTAGATTACTGCTGACTACTGTATGTGTTGCTCCCAAGAAGATGGTTCCGAGTTTTCGCTCAATGCGATTGAAAATTGAGGCTTTACGACATTAACCGTTGCTTCGTTGCAGTTGCTGAATCAAAAGGTTAATCATATTGAGGTGCGAGCCCAAACCATTGCCCACTTGGGGATGTCCGTGAAACAAACTGTCGCCAACAGGTATCACTGGAACACCCTGCTGATGCGACCAACCGGAGCCATCGCCAATGTACAAATGTGGAGCCCAAAGAAACGGTGGGTCTACCCTGCATTCGGAGTGATGCCCAACGGCGCCCGAAGCCAGCACATCCACTATGATTTTCCACCTTGGGTCGGACAGCTTTGACAAGTTATCCCATACCTGATCAAGAGAAAGCGGGCCCTTGATTTCGTTTTGAAGCAGCCACGCGTCATCCTGCCTTAAACCAAAAAAGGCGATCCATTCTCCTGAGCTCAAATGCGTGGGCCATACATAAATCCAATTGTCGTGATTAATCGTGCGAATCTTTTCGATCAAAACAGGACCCAGGTGCCGGGGAATGCCTCGAATTTTCAACATCCAGCTGGAGAGAGGTACACCGTTCAAAGTTGGTCGACAGTCCCCGTTGTCGTAAACCGAAACCGCCAGATTGCGCGCATCGCTGGGTGCTATTGCGACGGGATTTACGCCAAAGGCGCAATAACCTTGAACAGTTTCCAGATCTGAACTGCACAAGACCACCTCGCACTCTTTTTTCATTTGACCTTTTGCCCGCCATCGCCCACCTGTTGCATCGAATACGAGATCTGGCTGAAGCTGCAACAACAGGTTTTCAGTTTTTTCATTTGAGTAGACAAACTGACAATCAAGAATTTGCGCGAGTGACAACAGGTGACTTTCCAGTTCGCGAAGTGTCCATGGCAGATACTCGCCCAGAGGAGCCACAGAATTGATTCCTGAAGGGTGATTAAAAAACATGAATTCGCTGACAGGAATGTTGATAGGCCAACTTCTTGTGAAAGCAGTGCCCTGACCTTCGCTGTTGACTCTGTTTTCCAGAACATGAAGCACGATGCGGGAGCCAAATAATTTTTTCAAGGCCACAGCAAGCATAAGTCCCACTGGCCCCCCACCAACGATCACAAAGCGCTCGCTGTTGCGGGGTAGCTGTTGCCTCAGTTCAAGGCGCGTTTTGGTGGAAATAGCCGTGTTTTGAAGGCCGGCAGGTACTACCGGTGTTTGCCGGGAATTTGACCCGAGTACGGCCCATTCTTCGGCACTTAACAGATAGTTGCGGCCGACTGACAGGGCATACAGCCACCCCTGCATGGCAGAGTTCAGACCGACTGCTTGATGTATCGCCAACCAATCGGTAAGCACTTGATTTGCCAGCATGTGCGGACCCAGTCAAGAAAAATGCGGACCTGAGAAGACAGTTCGCTAATCTACTGATGTCTTGTGTGGCAAAAACCGGCGGCAAGTTCCAGACAGCGGATTACCGGCAGGCAATCCATTGACTGGAGGTGTTACACGTTGAAGTACTGGCTCTGGGGATGACTAAAATAAAATCCGCTAACACTGGCCGCAGGCATCATCGCAAAGTTCTCGGTCAGTGACATCCCGATTTCGCCACAGTTCATGACCTCGAACATGGCTTTCTTGATGGTGTGTTCTGGGCAGGCGGGGTAACCAGGGGCAGGACGAATACCCTGATACTTCTCTGCAATGAGTTCTTCATTGCTCAAAGTTTCATCGGCTACATAACCCCAAAGGTCTTTTCGCACACGCTGGTGCATGCACTCCGCAAAGGCTTCAGCCATTCGGTCTGCGATGGCCTTGAACATAATGGAGCTGTAGTCGTCATGGGCTGCCTGGAATTGCGATTCCTTTTTTTCAACCCCGATGCCTGCGGTAACCGCAAAGAGACCGATATAGTCTTGTTTCACACCCTTGGGGGCGATGTAATCGGCCAGTGATTTGTTGAACACGCCTTCTCGCTTCACACCCAGCTGGCGTCCGGGATTGTACGTGAACAAAACTTGGGCTCGGGTGTCGTCGGTGTACACCTCGATGGTGTCATCATCAATGGTATTGGCCGGGTAAAACGCCACTGCCGCGTTGGCTTGCAACCAGCGACCTTCAATGCATTTTTTCAACATGGCTTGGCCGTCTTCAAACACTTTGCGGGCGGCTTCGCCCACCAGTTCGTCTTCCAGCACGCGGGGATAGCCGCCATGTAAATCCCAGGTTTGGAAAAACGGCGTCCAGTCAATGTACTGGGCGATATCAGCCAAATCGTAATTCTTGAAGTAGCGTTTGCCGATGAACTTGGGCTTCGGTGGTGTGTAATCAATCCAATCCAGTTTTGGCTTGTTGGCACGCGCCTCCTCGATACTGAGTACCGGCGCTGCCTTTTTGTTGGCATGCTGTTCGCGTACACGTTCGTATTCAGTTTTCAATTCGGCTTTGAACGTGTCGGCCGATTCATCCGACAACAAATTCGAGGCCACACCCACAGAACGGCTGGCGTCTGAAACGTAGACAGTGGGGCCATCGTAATGCGGTGCAATTTTCACAGCAGTGTGCACGCGGCTGGTGGTGGCGCCACCGATGAGCAAGGGAATACCACGGTCGCGGAAATAGGGGTCGCGTTGCATTTCAGAAGCCACATAGGCCATTTCTTCAAGCGACGGTGTAATAAGGCCCGACAGCCCAATGATGTCGGCATTGATTTCTTTGGCTTTGGCGAGAATTTGCTCGGCCGGCACCATCACGCCCATGTTCTCGACTTCAAAGTTGTTGCACTGAAGAACAACGGTCACGATGTTTTTACCAATGTCGTGCACATCGCCTTTCACGGTGGCAATCAAAATTTTGCCCTTGGCTTTGGCGTCGCCACCGGCGGCCACCAGCTGCTTTTTCTCTTCCTCGATGTAAGGAATAAGGTGCGCCACCGCCTGCTTCATGACACGGGCACTTTTAACAACCTGCGGCAGGAACATTTTGCCGGCACCAAACAGGTCGCCGACCACGTTCATGCCGTCCATCAACGGGCCTTCAATTACGTTGATGGGGCGGCCACCGTTGGCTGCAATTTCAGCGCGGCATTCTTCGGTGTCTTCAACAATGAAGTTGGTGATGCCGTGTACCAGCGCATGGGCCAGACGCTTTTGCACCGGTTGGTTGCGCCACTCCAGGTTTTCTTCCAGCTTCTTGCCACCCGCTTTCAGGGTGCCTGCGAATTCAATCATTCGCTCGGTGGCTGATTTGCCAAAGTCGGGATCGTTGGCTGGCAAATTGGGCTGACGATTCAGCACAATGTCTTCCACGCGGGCCTTCAGTTCAGGTTCCAGTTCATCGTAAACACCCATCATGCCGGCGTTCACAATGCCCATGGTCATGCCGTTTTTAATGGCGTGGTACAGGAACACGGTGTGAATGGCCTCGCGGGCAGGTTCATTGCCGCGGAAACTGAAAGACACGTTGGACACACCACCTGAAATTTTGGCATGCGGCAGGTTTTTCTTGATCCAGCCCGTGGCTTCGATGAAGTCGTTGCCGTAGTTGTCGTGTTCTTCAATGCCGGTGGCAATTGCGAAAATGTTGGGGTCGAAAATAATGTCTTCAGCGGGGAAACCCACTTCATTCACCAGAATGTTGTAGGCGCGCTCGCATATTTCGATTTTGCGGGCGTAGGTATCGGCCTGGCCTTTTTCATCAAAAGCCATCACGATGACTGCCGCACCATAGCGCTTGCACAATTTGGCCTGACGTTTGAATTCCTCAACGCCTTCCTTCATGGAAATTGAGTTGACCACTGACTTGCCCTGAACGCATTTCAAGCCAGCCTCGATCACATCCCATTTCGAGGAGTCGATCATGACTGGTACGCGTGAAATATCGGGCTCAGAGGCCATCAGGTTCAGGAACTTCACCATGGCGGCTTTGGAGTCGAGCATGGCTTCGTCCATGTTCACGTCCACGATTTGCGCGCCGTTTTCAACTTGTTGGCGGGCCACACTCAGCGCTTCGTCGTACTGCTCGTTCAAAATCATGCGGGCAAACGCTTTGGAACCCGTTACGTTGGTCCGCTCGCCCACGTTGATGAACAGGCTGTTGTCATCAATGTTCAGGGGCTCCAGGCCCGACAAGCGGCACTTGGGTTCCACGGTGGGAATGGTGCGTGGCTTTTGGTTTTCCAGTGCCTTGGCAATGGCCGCGATGTGATCAGGCGTGGTGCCGCAGCAACCGCCAGCCACATTCAAAAAGCCTGCTTGCGCAAATTCCTTCACCAGGCTGGAGGTAATTTCCGGTGTTTCATCGAAACCCGTGTCGCTCATTGGGTTGGGCAAACCGGCGTTGGGATACACGCAAATGGGCACGTCGCAAATTTTGGACAGTTCAGCCACATAGGGGCGCATCAGCGAGGCACCCAGCGCACAGTTCAAGCCGATGGTAATGGGCTTGGCATGGCGCACGGAATTCCAGAAAGCTTCCACAGTTTGACCCGACAACACGCGACCGGAGGCATCGGTCACTGTGCCGGAAATCATGATGGGCAATTTATTGCCGGAATCTTCAAAGTACTGGTCGATCGCGAACAAGGCCGCCTTGGCGTTCAGGGTGTCGAAAATAGTTTCAACCAGCAGCAGGTCTACGCCGCCTTCAACCAGCCCTTTGGTTTGCTGGTAGTAAGTGGCCACCAGTTCGTCGAACGTAATATTGCGCGCACCGGGGTCGTTCACATCGGGGCTGATCGACGCGGTTTTGGGCGTGGGGCCCAATGCGCCTGCGGCAAACCGGGGTTTGTCCGGCGTGGAGTACTTGATGCAGGCTTCCTTGCACAGGCGGGCCGCCTCGCGGTTCATTTCGTCCACGAGGTGTTCCATCTCGTAATCGGCCTGCGCCACGGTGGTGGCACCGAAGGTGTTGGTTTCCAAAATGTCAGCGCCAGCGGCCAGGTACTGCTCATGAATCTCGGTCATGATGGCGGGCTGGGTAAGCACCAACAACTCGTTGTTGCCCTTGATGTCGCGGTGAAAATCAGCGAAACGCTCGCCCCGGTATTGGGCTTCCGTGAGCTTGTACTGCTGAATCATGGTGCCGGTTGCACCGTCCAGAATCAGGATGCGTTTTTGAAGGAGTTCACGGAGTTGGGCTTCGACTGCAGCGCCGTTGACAACAAGACTGTTGTGCTCGGCAGGCGAAGAAGCGGGGCGCGTGTTCATCGCGGGGCCTCTATATGGTGCAAGGGTTTGAAAACAGGCTGCATTTTAGCAGGTAAATGGCGTAAAGCGTTGTACTCCGGACGTACGGCGAAGCAAGTGAACCGCGCAATATTGCCTAAGCAATGCTTCTAATTCCGGCTTGACGCTTCTGGCTTGGGGCATGCGAAACGCCTTGGCGTCTTCGCATCGGTTCCTGGCGGAACCGCCCCGCGCTGCGAATCCGCCGGGAAGCCTTGCAAAGCCGGCAAAACAGCGCAGCTCACTTACTCCTCCGTTGTATCCTTGAGTCTCCCACTTTTTCCATTTCACGGCACCACAGTAGCCCCTCGCAGGCGATATAAACCATACAGGTTGGCCACAGTGATCACGATCATGGTCAGGCACAGTTCCCAGGAATCAAACAGGTAACCATGCACCGCCCACAAGGCATTGGTGGCCAAGGTGGCTTTGCGCATGCCCACATTGCCCATCATGAACAAGGCCCAAGTACCCAGCAATGTTGCAAACAGTGGCAAAGAGCTGGCCAGCCAACCTTGCCAGGTGAACACAGCAATAGCAACGGCCATGCCACTGAAACCCAATACCAGCGCCAAACGCAAACGCTGGCCCATGACGTTGGAATAAATGGTGACTGCCTGCCGCACCCCTGTGAGAAGCATGATTAAAAAACCGGTATGCACGCCCAACAAGTAGTATTGAAGCCCCCAAGCCATCGACGACAGTGCAAACAACAGCTTGGTCCCACGTTCTGAAATGACGCAGAACCCTGCAATGCTCAAGCCAAAAGCCACTATACCCACTGCCCGGGTTAACAAGTCCGTTGAGTCCAATTCCGATGAGTCCGATCATGATGAAACATTGATCGCAATACTACCTTTGAATTGTTGATTGCTGAGTGCGCGGCACAATCCATCTGCAATTGATTCAATCCCTTGAAAAACCAGATAAATCGGGCCCGTTTAACGATTGAGCCTTGCCGCTGCCTGAGTTACAGTGAGCCATCCACCATTCCTTTACATTTCGCTTCATGCTTAATTTCAATATTCGCTCAAGCTTCACTACCCGCTTGATTGTGGGCAGCTTGATTGCGCTGTTTTTGCTGTCCATTCCCGTGGCCATCACAGCGCACTGGATATTGCGCAACAACACGATCAATCAGGCAGGTGCGAATGCTCTGGCTCAAACCGAGCAAATTGCCCAATCGGTGGACCGCCATTTGAAAGAGCACTTGCGGGACCTGGTCTACACCAGCCGCATTGAGCAGTCATTTGGAAATTACACAGCCGAAGAACAAACCAAGCTGTTGCAGATTATGCGTGAGCACACGCCGGGCTATTTGTGGATTGGTGTGGCCGCCCCGGACGGTACTGTGCTGGCGGCACTTGATGATTTGCTGGTTGGAAAGAGCGTGGCCTCGCGCCCGTGGTTCAAACAAGGCTTGATCGCGCCCGCAATTATGGATGTGCATGAGGCAGCGTTGCTGGCTGCATTGCTACCCGCTCGAGCTGAAGAAAAGTATCGGTTTATTGATTTCACGACTCCGCTAAAAAACCAGCAAGATGAAATCATCGGTGTGATTGGCATTCACCTGGACTGGAAATATTTTATTGCTGAAATCGAAAAGGACGTGTTCAACACCATCAATCCGTCTGCACCCACAGTGATTTTGGCCAAAGACGGCAGCCTGAGAATGGGCAACCGACTTGATTCGGCCGATTTTCAAGACAGCACCGCCTGGACAGCCATGGCAGGCTTCCAAAAAGCTGTGGCGGGAGAAAACAACTGGTCGATAGAAACCTTGAGCGATGGTGAAAGCTACCTGGTCGCTTTTGCACCCAACAACAGCCCTGAAACCAGCAGTTTGGGCTGGATTTCAGCCACGGTGACGCCCTTGAACGCAGTGGCTTCGCCTATTTCCAAAGCATTGATTGGTGCCATTGTGGCCTTGATCATCGGTACAGTGGCCACCCTGCTGCTGGTGCTTGCTTTGGGCCGAAGCCTTTCTGCCAAGGCCAGTGCTTATCTTGACCTGGTGCGCAAAAATGACCCCAAAGCGCTCGAGGCCTCTATGAAAGAGCTGCCCACCGAGCTGCAACCCATTTCCCGAGACATTCTGGATTTGACCCGTGGACTGACCCAAAAAAGCCTGTCTCTTGAAACTGCGCTGAAATCGGCCAAGGAAAGTTATTGGGTGGTTGAAGCGCTGATTGTGCAAGCACCCATCCCAATTGCCATGTTTGACACAGAAATGAACTATGTGGCGGCCTCCTCGCGCTGGGTGCAAACCTTTGCAAACGGCCACAAAGGCAGCCTGGTGGGCAAAAACCACTACGATGTAGTGCCCAACCTGCACGAGCGCTGGCGTCAGGCACATAGGGCAGGGCTTGCTGGGGAAAGCCTGTCAGCAACATCGGACCCTTGGACCAGTCCTGACGGATACACCATTTGGCTGGACTGGGCCATTGAGCCGTGGCTGAAACCCGATGGGCACCGGGGTGGCATAATTTTGATGTGCAAGGATGTGACCGAGGAACGTTTGATTCGGGACAGCCTGGCCGAGAGTGAAGAACGATTCAAACTGGCCATGGAAGGCTCACACGACGGCCTATGGGATTGGCAAGTGGGGACCAACAAGGTTTACTTTTCACCCAGCTGGAAACGCTTGCTCGGCTACGAAGACCATGAACTGAGCAATGACTTTGGTACTTGGGAGCGCCTGACTGCACCCGACGACCTGGAAGTGGCCAAGAAAGCACTTGCCGACGCCTTGGACAATCCCGAAAAGGATTCTTACGAAGCCGAATTTTGCATGGCGCACAAAAACGGTCATTGGGTGCATATTTTGGCCAAGGCACTGATCGTGCGTGATGAACACGGCAAGCCAACCCGGGTGGTGGGTACTCACCTGGACCGGACCGTCCAGCTAGAACTGGAAAGCCGGCTTCGTGAAACAGCCATTGCAGCCAAGGCGGAGAAAGACTCCAACGCAGAAAAAAGCCGCTTTTTAGCCACCATGAGCCATGAAATCCGCACGCCTTTGAACGGAATCATGGGTTTTGCACGGTTGCTGGAGATGGATTTGCCACCCGGTGAGCTAAAGGAACAAGCAGGTTATCTTGTGCAGTCCTCCGAAACACTGTCGGCGATTCTCAATGACATTCTTGACTTCTCGAAACTGGAGTCGGGCATGGTCAAGCTTGTAGATTCGCCATTTTTGATGGAGCAACTGCTCAAAGGCAGCACAGAATTGCCTCGTCTGACCTGTGAATCCAAAGGTGTGAAGTTTGAACTGAACAACAAACTAGGCGAGCATCAGATTTATTCCGGTGACATGGGTCGCCTGCGCCAAATACTCCAAAACCTTTTATCTAACGCGATCAAGTTCACTTCTCACGGCAAAGTTAGCTTAACTGTCAGCAGCACACAATTAAATCCAAACGAAGACCTAGTTACTTTTGAGGTCAGTGACACCGGCCTTGGCATTCCAAAAGAGAAACAATCACTGTTGTTCAAACCCTTTTCGCAGGTACATACAGACCGTGAAAACAGGTTTGGCGGTACAGGACTGGGCTTGTCGATCGTGAAAAGCCTGATCAATGCCATGGACGGGGAAATCCAGTTGGAGTCAGAGCCAGGCCAAGGCACGCAAGTGATGTTCTCGGTCACCTTGAAGCGCGAGCATCAACTGGACAGCCAGGGCCAGGAGCGAATTTTACCTGTTCGACCTTTGCGCGTGCTGGTGGCCGACGACACGCCACTGAACATCAAGTTGATTCAGACTTTCCTGCAAAAAGACGCTCATTGGGTTGATGTGGCCAAAGATGGCAAAGAAGCCCTGAACAAAGCGATGACAGAACCCTATGACTTTATTTTGCTGGACATCGACATGCCCAAGCTGTCGGGTTATGAGGTGGTCGAGAAAATTCGATCCACAACTGGTCCGAACCAGCAATGCGAAATTGCCGCATTGACAGGCTACGCTTTCGACAGTGATATTGAGCGGGCTGTGGCCGCGGGCTTTAACTACCATTTCGCAAAACCGATTCAGTTCAATTTGTTGTTAAATCGCTTGGCGATAAGCAGTCAGAATACGAAATGATCACCCACCATGCGAAATGTGGTGCAAAATAGCGGGCTGTTGAAATTGACTAAAAAACGGGGTGTTTTATGGAATTATTAATGGATCCAAACGTTTGGATCGCTTTTGCGATTTTGACGGCCTTGGAAATCGTGCTGGGTATCGACAACATTGTGTTCATTACAGTGCTGGTGTCGAAACTGCCCGCAGACATTCGCGACCGCGTGCGTCAGTTCGGTTTGATGTTCGCAATGGCGACCCGAGTGGGCCTGCTGTTTTCGCTCTCCTGGATTATTGGTTTGACCGAACCCATGTTCGAGGTGGCTGGCAAAGCAATCACTGGGCGAGACTTGGTACTCTTCTTCGGGGGTTTATTCCTGTTGTGGAAGGCCTCAAAGGAAATTTACCTCGAAGTGGAAGCACCACACCAGGTTGAAGAAGAACTGGAAGCAGGTGCCGCCATTCAGAAAACCGGTGCCAAGCTGTTTTGGTACTCCATCATTCAGATCGGTATTTTGGATATCGTGTTCAGCTTGGATTCCGTGATTACTGCGGTGGGCATGGCTGACGACATCGAGGTGATGATTGCTGCCGTGATGGTGGCTGTGGGTGTGATGATGCTGTTTGCCAAATCAATTGGCGAGTTTGTTGAGGCGCACACCTCTGTGAAAGTATTGGCACTGGCCTTCTTAATGATGGTCGGTATGTTGCTGATCGCAGAAAGTTTTGGCCAACACGTGCCCAAGGCTTACCTGTACAGCGCAATGGGCTTCTCGCTGCTGGTTGAATTGCTGAACCTGCGATCAAAAGCCAAACGTCAGCGGCTTGAAGAAATGGCACGTGCCAAAACCAACGCTGCCTGATAAAACCCGGTAGTAAATTGCAAAAAAGCCAGTGTAAACTGGCTTTTTTGTTTTGTGGGCCAAGCAAACAGCCCCACAGCCTCAAACCCAGAGGGTGAATTCATGCAGCACCGAATTGCTCAGTTTCTTGTTCTTTTCCCGCTCATTTTGTTTTCAACTTCGGGGCGTACCGAACCCGATGCCTGGAACCTTTGGAAGCAGCCCGGGGTTCATGCAATTATGCGCCACGCCAGTGCGCCCGGTTTTGGCGACCCGGAGGGTTTCACCTTGAGCGACTGCAAAACACAACGCAACTTGAGTACGGCAGGGCGAGAAGAAGCCCGGGTATTGGGTAAGGCCATTCAAAGCAAGGGGATCAAGTTAACCGCGATTTATTCCAGTCAATGGTGCCGCTGTTTGCACACCGCAGAGGAATTAAGATTGGGCAAGGTGCAGGCTTTGCCTGCCTTGAATTCATTTTTCCAGGGGCGGGGCAGCAGCACTGAGCAAACCACGGCTTTGAAGAAACACCTTGCCACGCTTAAACCCACCGACAAGGTGTTGTATGTCACCCATCAGGTCAATACCACCGCCCTGACCGGTATTTATCCAGACTCCGGTGAAGTGGTGTTGTTCAAGTTCAGCCCAGAAGGCGAAATTACGGTACTTGGCCGAGTACAGACCCCATGACACCGCCTTGCGAACCTTAACAAAACTTAACCCAGGGACACTGAACTTCGCCGGCACAACTGCCTCGAACAGTTAACGATTTCGGTTCAACAGCCGGGACGTGTGGAAAATCTTGTAGCTTGAAATTCCAACTGGAGGTAGTAAACATGTTGAAATCAAAACTCACGACAGCAAGCCTGATTGGTTCAATTGCACTTTCAGCAGCCGCTTTTAGCCTGCCTGCCCAAGCAGAAATCATGGTGGGTGGTGCGCCCATGCTGCCAAGCAAAGACATTGTCGACAACGCTGTCAATTCAAAAGATCACACCACTTTGGTGACTGCCGTACAAGCCGCAGGCCTGGTGGATACCTTGAAAGGCAAGGGACCATTCACAGTATTTGCGCCAACCAATGATGCATTTGCAGCACTGCCGAGCGGCACCGTGGACACTCTTCTGAAACCAGAAAACAAATCGGCCCTGCAAGGTGTGCTGACCTACCACGTGGTGCCTGGGAAAATTACAGCCGCCGATTTGAGTAATCAGATTGTTCAAGCTGGTGGCATGGCCACCCTGAAAACAGCATCAGGTGCTTCGCTTGGAGCAAAGCTGCAGGGCGATAAGGTGGTGCTGGTTGACGAAAAAGGTGGTACAGCCGAGGTCACCATTGCCAACGTTACCCAATCCAACGGCGTGATTCACGTGGTGGACAGCGTATTGCTACCCAACTCCTGATTCCAGAGTTTCCCCTGACGGGCGCTCAGCAAGCCTGTCGTCATCTCCGACCTTAAAATTGCTGTTTTGGCGAGCCCACGCGGTTCGCCTTTTTTTATGCAGCTTTCTAACGCGCCCGGGTCACCAACACAATGCCCAACACCACGGGAACAATGCCAATGAAATCGATCCAGTTCAAAGGCTCGTTCAGCAGCCATGCGCCTGCCAACAAGCCCAAGGGTGGTGTTAAGAAAAACCACACACTGGCTGCGCTGGCACTGCCACGCTCCAACAGGTTAAACCACAACTGATAACCGGTAATCGACACCACCAACACCAGCCATGCAAATGCGCCAGCAAACGAGGGAGTCCAGACGATTGCGGACCAGTCTTCCATGAACAAGGCAACAGGCAACAACAAAAGGCCACTGAGAATGATCTGAAAACCGGTTCCGGTGGCGATGTCGGTGCGCACAGGCCATTTTTTGTACAGCACCGTGCCAAAGGCCAGGGTTAGTAAAGCGGCCAGTACCAGCAGGAAGCCTTCAAGCGAGTCTGTAGTAGAGCCGATTCGGTTGCGAACAATAAAGGCCACACCCAGAAAACCCAAAGCCAAACCCAGCACCTTTTGGCGTGTGAGGGGTTCGCGCAACAAAAACGAAGACAACACTGCAACCACAATAGGGTTTGCACTAATAAGAATGGTGGACAAACCCGAGGACAGGCTGCCCATGCCGGTCCAGCTTAAACCCAGATAAAGCGCATGGTTCAACAATCCCAAGGCGCTTAACACGCCCAACTCTTGGAGGGTTAATTTGCGCAGTGTTCCGCGCCAATGCGCCCAGGCCAGCATCAAGGCCCCAGCCACGAGAAAACGCAAAGTTAGAAACAACAGGGGTGGACTGTCGATCAAACCAATTTTCGCAGCAGGAAATGCGCTGGTCCAGATCAGGACGAATGGAAACGCCAATGAAGCGTTTCTCAAAAGGGGGTATTGATTCATTCAAGGAAATCCAGTAATTGTGAGACATTGTAATCAGCGAATCTGCTAAACCTAGCCGACGACCGGAGTTTTAGATGCTCGAGCAGTTCCGATTAATCGTCGTGGATGATGAAAAACCCCAACTTGAAGCACTGTGTTCACTGCTTCAAGATGCGGGATTTGAAGTCAAAGGATTTCCTGAACCAGTCCAGGCGCTGGAACACTTGAAGCGCCAAAGCTTTGATGTGCTGCTCACCGACCTGCGACTTCCCGGCATGGACGGCATCGAGTTGGTGCAACGTGCACGCCAACTGGACCCCGATTTAAGCGCTGTGCTGATGACCGGCCACGGCAGCATTAAAACTGCGGTAGACGCCATGAAGCTTGGGGTGCTGGATTACATCCTGAAACCCTTCAAGGTCAGCGAGTTGATGCCGGTAGTGAACCGGGCCATCGAAGTGCGTAAATTAAAGCTGCAAAACTCGCAGCTGATCCGCGACCTTTCCAGCAGCAATTCACGCTTGCTGGAAATGAACCATGAACTGGACCACTTTGCCGGGCGCGTTGCTCACGATCTGAATTCGCTTTGCCACATTATTCAGGGATTCGCAGGCAGCCTGACACGCCGGGCCCACAGCAAACTGGACGAGCAAGAGCAGCGCTACCTGCTGCGTATCAATGAGGCCAGCGCGCGCGGCGGTCAACTGGTGTCTGATCTGCTGGCTTTTGCGCGGCTTGGCTCAGGCGAATTGAAGTTCAACCAGGTGGTGTTGAATGAAGTGGTGGAAAAAGCCAGAGCCATGGTGGAATCGACCGAAGGCCTGCGACTGGCTGACTGGAGCATTGCCAAACTGCCCGACATCGAAGGTGATGAATCGCTGTTGGAGCAGGTGTTTGTCAACCTGTTTTCGAATGCTTTGAAATTCAGCCAGATCCGGGAACTGCCGACGATTGTGGTTGAAGCCAATGTTCTGAACGATGCCGTCGAAATCAAGGTTATCGACAACGGTGCAGGCTTCGACCCTGACCGGGCCGATGGTCTTTTCAAGCCTTTTCATCGCCTGCACAACGCTCATGATTTTGAAGGCCACGGCATGGGCCTGGCCAATGTAAAAAGAATCATTGAACGGCACGGCGGTCAAATCACCGCTGTGTCTGCTCCCGACAAGGGAGCTGTGTTTACCCTGATTTTGCCGATACACCAACACAGCAGCATCACACCACGACAGGCAAACGTTGTAGCAGAAACCCCAAGCCTTGAGTTGACCAGCACAATCGACGAGAAAATTGACCCGCAACGCTCAGAATTATTGAGCGCGTGTGTAGAACGGCTCAACGACATCGTGATGATTACCGAGGCCTCGCCAATCGACGCGCCCGGCCCGCGCATCATTTACGTGAACTCGGCATTTGAAAAGGTAACTGGTTACAGCCGGGATGAAGTAATCGGCAAAAGCCCACGCCTGCTGCAAGGCCCTGAAACTGACAAAACCGAACTACAGAAAGTTCGGGCCGCCCTTGTAAACAAGGAATCTGTGCATGTCGAACTGGTGAATTACGGCAAGAGTGGCAAACCCCACTGGCTTGAAATGGACATTGTGCCGGTGTTGGGCTCGAACGGGGAGGTACCCTATTTTGCGTCCATTCAACGCGATGTAACCGAGCGCCGCCGGGCGGAGGACAAACTCAAACGCAATGAAGCGCTGCAGCGTATTGGGGGGCGCCTTGCCAAACTGGGTGCATGGGCCATTGAACTGGGCCCGGTGCCCCGCCTTTACTGGTCGGAAGAAGTATTCGACATTCTGGAGATTGGCAAAGGCCAACTGCCCACCAGTTATGACGATGCCCTGCGTTATTACCATGGCAAATGGAAAAAGATGGTGGAGGCTGCGCTGGCCCGCTGTTCAACCGAGGGGCTCGCATTTGAACTGGAGCCTGAAATGCGCTCCAACAATGGCCGGCGAATATGGGCTCGCGTGGTGGGCGAAGCGGTGCGCAACGAGAAAGGCGAGATTGTTCGAGTGCAAGGTGCTTTTCAAGAGATCACCGACTCCAAACTGGCGGTGCTTACGCTGATGCACATGAATCGACTGCTTGAAGCCCAGCAACGCGTGAATGACATTACCACCACCCTGGACAAGCCCGAAAAACTGTTGCAAGAGGTATGCAGCGTATTCTGCTCATTGGGTGGCCTGCCTTTGGCGTGGGTTTGTCAATTTGGCAAAGACTTGAGCGATTTGAAAGTAACGGCTGCCGATGGTTCTCAGCAAGAGTTTGTTTCTCAAATCATGAAGACCACCACCTTGCCGCGTGATCATGAACTGGTGGACCGCTTGCGCGCCGGGAAAATGCACATTTGCCAGAATGTGGCAGAGGAACCGCAAGCCAAAATGTGGCATAAACAGGCCATTGAAGAGGGTCTTGAGTCTTTTGCCATACTGCCCATTCATGCGCAAGGCAAACTGCGTGCAAGCCTGGTGTTGTTTGGGGCGGGCATTCACTTTTTCACCAACGAAGTGCGACAGCTGTTGAAAACCTTGGCGAAAAATTTGTCTTTTGCATTTGAAAACCTGTTGTTTGCCGAGGAGCGAAGCCGCAATGCAGAGCGCCTCAAATTGCTCGAAACATGCGTGGAACGCCTGAACGACATTGTGCTGATTACCGAGGCCGAACCAATCGATGGCGATGGTCCGAAAATACTCTATGTGAATGACGCCTTCGTCAGACGCACTGGATACTCACGCGAAGAAGCCATTGGAAAAACACCCCGAATTTTGCAAGGTGAGCGGACGCAGCGCGATGCATTGGACCGCATCCGCAACGCTTTAAAGGACTGGAAACCGGTTCGTGAAGAGTTGATCAACTACACCAAGAGCGGCGAAATGTTTTGGCTGGAACTGGAGATCGTTCCTGTGGCCGATGAGACAGGATGGTACACCCACTGGGTGGCGATTGAACGTGACATCACCGAGAGAAAACAGGCTGAAGCCGCATTGAAAGAGGGATCTGAGCGATTCCGGCTTTTGGCTAGCGCATCAAGAGACTGTATCTGGGACTGGAATTTGATCACCGATGAAATTTGGTGGAATGAAGGGTTCGAGAAATTGTTTGGGTTCGACCGAAAAAAAATTGAACCCAGCAATGATTCCTGGATTAATCGCATTCACCCGGAAGATCGTGAACGCGTGGTCAAAAGTATTTTTGAAGCCATCAATTCCAGTGAGGAAAGTTGGCAAAATGAATATCGATTTGCACATTTCAGTGGTCGCTGGCTGGATGTTCTGGACCGAGGTTACGTGATTCGGGATGAACAGGGAAAAGGCATTCGCATGATAGGCGGAATGACCGACATGACCCATATCCGGCAGTCTGAACGGCGCAGTCAAGCGCAATTGATACGGATGAACCTGCTCAACGAAATTACGCGCGCCATTGGCAATCGACATGATCTGGACAGTATTTATCAGGTGGTGACCAACAGCATTGAACACGAACTTCCTGCAGACTTTTGCCTTACCGCCTCCTACTCGGAACTCGAGAAAACCATTACCTTCAGGTCATTGGGCAATGCGACAGAAGTTTCTGCAAACCGCATCGGGTTTTACTTGCATGCGTCCATTCCGGCAAAAGGTATTCATCTGGACCGGGCACTTCAAGGCGAATTTGTGTATCAACCCAACCTCGGGGGCAGCATGTGCCTGACAGGCGAGGGCATGCACGAACTGGCGGGACTGGACAGCATGGTGATTGCTCCCCTGATGCATGAGAGCAAAGTACTGGGCATTATTACCACCGCACGAAAGGGGCTGGATGCCTTCTCGCCCGATGAGCTTGAATTTCTTCGTCAGTTGGCCGAACACGTGGGATTGGCCCTTGCACAAACCGAACTGCTTCGGGAATTGCAGGAAGCCTATCAGAACCTTCAACGCACACAGCAACTGGTGTTGCAACAAGAACGCCTGCGAGCGTTGGCGGAAATGGCAGGGGGTATTGCACACGACATCAACAATGCAATTTCGCCTGTGGCTTTGTACACCGATGCCCTGCTGAGCTCGGAAAGCAACTTGAGCGAACGTGGCCGCAAGCAGTTGCAAACCATTCAACTGGCCATTGACGATGTGGCCCGAACTGTGGACCGCATGGGGCAGTTTTCCAGACGACAGGAGGACGGCGTAGAACTGACCAGCGTGAACCTGGCCAAGGTGTGCGAACAATCCATGGAATTGACCAAGGCCCGCTGGCACGACATTCCCCTGCGCAATGGTATTTCAATTGAATTCAGTGTAGAACTTGGCCAGGATGTACCCGAGATAGATGCATCGGAACCCGAGTTGCGAGAAGCGCTCACCAATCTGATTTTCAATGCGGTAGATGCCATGCCCAGGGGCGGCACCATAACGCTGTCGACCCGACTGGAGAAAAAAAGCGACCATGACCAGGTGGTAATTGAAATACGCGACACCGGCCTGGGTATGAACGAAGAAACGCTGAAGCGATGCCTGGAGCCCTTTTACACGACCAAAGGTGAACGTGGCACAGGCTTGGGCCTGGCCATGGTGTATGGCATTGTGAAACGGATGCGTGGCCAGATTGAAATTGACAGTCAGGAGAATAAGGGGTGCACCGTTCGAATTTTGCTACCCACCGGTTGTCGTCAAAACAAATTACAAACCCGCGAAACGGGCGATCAAAAACCCCACCCTTCCTTCCACATTTTATTGATTGACGATGACACCAAAGTTCTGGGAGCACTGAAGGATGGTTTAAGCGCAAGCGGCCACAGGGTTCAAATTGCCAATTCAGGACCACACGGCATTGAGTTGTTTACCAAGGCCATCGCCGAGGGTGCGCCATTTGATGCGGTGATTACAGATTTGGGCATGCCTGGCATGGATGGGCGGCAGGTGGCCGAGGCTTTGAAAAACATCAACAAAGATTGCCCGGTGACCTTACTGACTGGCTGGGGCAAACAACTGGATGCCCAAACCACAGTGATACCTCACATTGATGCTGTGTTGGCCAAACCACCGAAAATATCCGAGATTCAGGCATTGCTGCGAACCCAAATTCAATAAAAGAATGAGGCCCTGAATTTTCAGCTTCAATTCATCTTGTTTTTCTAGACTGTGTACACATTGAACCCACACAGGAGAAACAACATGATTCGTCGCCCTACCCCTACACTGTCTGCCTTGGCTGTTGCTTTGCTGCTTGCCACTTTGATTGCTTTGCCCAAGGCATCGCATGCCGATGACGACCGATCAAATGCAACACGAGACACAGAGATCGTCAAAGCGTTTGGTTTGATCAGCGCTGAACAAGCCCGCGAAATTGCGCTAAAAGAAGCCCCTGGCGTGGTGACTGAACTTGAACTGGATGACCGCGACTATGCCAAAGGATGGAAGTGGGAAGTGGAGGTGGTCAACGCCGATGGCCGCGAAGTGGAAGTAGACCTGGATGCAAAAACCGGCAAGGTGTTGAAGGTTGACAAAGACTGGTTCTAAACCAGTGCACCGGGCTTGAAGTTGACACGCACCGCAAGCCCTGGCGCATTGTTTGCAAATTCAAGCACTGCGCCATAAGTACCTGCAATGTCTTGCGCAATCGCCAAGCCCAAACCGCTGCCCGGTGTGTTTTCATCAGCCCGAAAACCTCGCTGCGTGATTTCTGCCAGCGAGTCGGCGGGGCAACCCGGACCATCGTCACGAATTTCAAGTGTGGTGCCTTGAAGTGAAATGATGACTTGGTTGTTGGCCCACTTCGATGCATTGTCGATTAAATTGCCAAACAGCTCGAACAAATCTTCGCGATCACCCAGCAAGGTGGCGCCATGGGGTACCTGAACCACAAAGTTCAATGCCTTGTCGCGGTAAAGCGCTTTGCAACTGCCCACCAAGGCATTCAGTATTTCAAGCAAGTCAATGCGCTGGCCTGGGCGCAAATCACCCACCACCCGCACACGGGCTGTTTCCCGATCAATCAAGCGGGCCACCTCCGCGGTCAAGGTGTGAACCTCTTGGATGAACTGGCGGCGGTCTGATTCATCGCTGAGTTGTGAGAGCCGGGCGAGCCGGGTTTTCAAGGCGTGGGCCAAATTGCCCATGCCCTCGCGGGATCGTTTCAAGCGCTGATCAATCGCAGTGAGCAAACGATTCAACTCATCAACCAAGGGTTTGATTTCATCGGGGCCCTGAAATTCAAGCTGCTTGATTTCGCCTTGTTGCAAACGGGCCAAGGCTGCTTGCACTGCATTTAGGGGCTTTAAGGTTTTAATCACGATCAAGCGCTGAATCAACACCAGTGCCAACAAAAAAAGCGCCGAGAAACCCGCGTTGGCCAGCTGGTATTGCTTCAGGTTATTGCGCAATGGGGTGATGTCGCGCGCAATTGCAATGGTGAACTGTTGATTGTCTTTCTCGTAGTTGCGCGCATGCACCAAGAGGTATTGGCCATCGGGCCCGGATTGTCGAGTGATCAATGCCTGCGGTCCGCCCGGTGTTGGCAGTGTGAAATCAGCATCCCACAGCGAACGGGAGTAGCGAATTTCCGCTTGGTGTTGCAAGGCAAAGTAAGTGCCGGAATAAGGCTGTTGATAGGCGGGCACCAAACCGGTGGTACTCAGGGCAAGGGCATCTGCGGTATCAAACTCAACACCGGCCAGCAAGGCTTCACTGTCTTGCTGTAGTTGGTCGAGCAATTGTTTCTCCAGCAGGTTTTCAATGGCACTGGAGGAAAGCCACCACTGTGCCAGCAGCAACACCATGAGGCTAACGATCAAACCAAACGACAAGCGGTTGCGCAATGAATTCATGGTGCGGGCTCGCCAAATACATAGCCTTGCCCTTTGCGGGTTTGTATCCACTGCGCACCGATTTTCTTGCGCAGGCGGTTCACATACACCTCCATCACATTGCTGTCTTTGTCCGCATCGTATTCATACACATGCTCGGTCAACCTTGTTTTGCTCAAGGGCTGCCCGGGGTGCAACATGAAATAGCGCAGCAAGCGAAATTCTGTAGCGGTGAGTTGTTGGGGTTCTTCATCATTGACCTGAACGGTTTGCAAGGTTTCATCCAGCAGCAGGCCTTTGGCTTTCAGTGACTCAGGCGCTGTACCCACAGCACGCTTGAGTACGGCACCAATGCGCGCCAGCAATTCTTCAGTTTGAAAGGGTTTGGGTACATAGTCATCGGCACCCGCATTGAAACCTTCCACTTTTTCCTGCCAGGTTCCCCGCGCAGTCAGCACAATGACCGGCAATTTCAGACCTTGCTTACGCCAGGTTCTCAACACATCCAAACCTGGTTTGCCGGGCAGGCCCAAGTCGAGCACCACCAAATCATACGGTTCAATACAACCCTGCGCTTCGGCCTCAATGCCATCTTGCACCCAATCAGCCGCATACCCTGCCTTGCCCAGTTGTTTGTGCAACTGCGCGCCCAGTACCGGGTCATCCTCTACCAACAGCAGTCGCATGGCGCTTAATCGTCCTGTTCAAGTTGCAGCAGTTCGCCGGTGCGGGCATCGAACTCCATTTCCCACACTTTGCCGCTGCTTTCAAGCAATTCTATTTCATAGATGTACCGTCCATCGTCTTTGTCGAGATCGACATCGACAATGCGCCCCGGCTTGACCTTTCGGGCACGATCGAAAATTTGCTCAAGCGAGAGAATTTCGCCGCTGCGCTGAAGCTGGCGAATGCGTTTGTCGTCGTCTGCATAGGCAAACGGCGGTAAGACCGAAGCAAAGCAGAGCAGAACAAGCAGAAAAGTGAGGGCACGGGCTTTCATGATGAAAGTAATGTACCCGATTCACCTGAATTGAAGCTTAAAAAATGCCTAGAAGCGCAACACCACCAAACCACCGACGATGGTTGCTGCGGCGGCCAAACGCATTTTCCAGTGTGCGTTTTCCTTGAAAAGGAAGATGGACGCCAAAGTGGCCAGCACGATGCCTGCATTGGTGAAGGCCACCACCACAGCAGCAGGCATGCTGCGCATGGCCGCGATAACCAGCACATAAGCCAGGCCCACACACAGGCCACCCACTGCAATCATCCACAGTGGAGGACGCTCCGCAGGCACCCAACGACCTGTGCTGTGTTTCAGTTCAAGGGTAAGCACCAACCATGCAGCAAAGTAGCCAAACGACACAAAGCCCAAAAGGCCCGCAAAGCTGTCGATGTGTGCCGTGGCGAACTTGTCGCTGAGCGAATACACGCTGGTGCAGAGCATGGCGAGAAACGCCCAAGGCAATGCTGATTTGTTGGCACTGCCGCGCCCGGTGTCGGCGAGCAAGGCCAAACCCAACACACTGATGGCGATGCCCACCCAGGCGGCCATGCTGAGTTGCTGATCAAACAGCCACAAGCCCCACAAGGCAATCAGCAAGGGCGAGCTGCGCACCAAGGGATACACCAAAGCGACAGGCGCATGGTCATAGGCCTTTTTCAAACCCAGAAAGTACAAGGCGTTGGCTGTGGCTGAGATGGCGGCGAGGGCAAGAAATTCAGGCGTGAAACGGGTGTGTTGAAACAACGTGTAAAGCCCCCATGGAGCAAGAAGCACCAAGTGACCGATTAACACCCACCACAGCACATAACGCGCTTTGGGCTGCTGGCGGGCCATGAGGTTCCACACCACATGCATGCACACCGAAAGGCCAATGAACAGGGCGGCCTGGGTCATTGAAGTTCGATGATGGCATTGTCGCAGGCCACCTGCACCCCTTGCGGCAACACCGGGTTATTCAACATTTGCCAGGTGTCGCTGCGGTGATTCAGGTGGGTTAGCCATGCACGCACTGGTTTGATTTGTTCAATCAAGGCCAGCGCCTGATTCCAGTCGTTGTGATTGCCGCCAGGCGCACCGACGTTGTTGCTGGGCGGGTCGGTGGCATCAATCGCCAAACCTTGCGGTTTGCTCTGTTGAAGCAATTCCAGTGTTTTGGGTGGCAGGCCCACTGTATCGGTAAGGTATGCAAAGCGAACACCCTGGCGATTTTCAATCAAGTAACCGAAAGTGACTTTGGAATGAATCAAGGGCAAAGGTGTGAAAGTCAAAGACCCGACTTGAAAAGGCTCGAACTTGGTTTGAGGTTTGAACTCGAGAATGTCTGGATGCTTGAACAGATCGGCACATCCTTCAGAATCGGGTGGACAGTACACAGGCACCTGACCCGACACACCCCAACGCAGGTGAAACAAACCCTGCACGTGATCGGGATGAAAGTGGGTCAGCACGATTGCGCTGTAGCTGCCCAGTGGAAAACGATCGTGCAGATTCATTAAACCGGCATCGAGTACCACGCGTGTGTCTTCATCTTCGATCAGGGCAGAACAGGGCCTGCGCACAAACACACGGTTGTTTTCGGCACGCTCGCAGGCCGCGCAGTTACAACCGTAACGCGGCACACCACCGGCTGCGCCGGTTCCCAGATAAGTTATTCGCACAAGGTCACCTTGCTGTGTTGTTCGATCAAATTGACCAATGCTGCGCCTGCATCTTCAAGTGATCCATTGTTGGACACAGTGATGCCCGCCGGGTGGCTAAGCTGCAGAATCATGTTGCGGCTGATTCGCGCATCAATCTCGGCTTCAGATTCGCGAGCGCGTTGCATCAAACGCGCTTTCAAAACATCATGCGCCACCTCGATGGTGACCGGCAACAGTTCGGGGTAGTTCTGCATGGCCTGGGGCAGGTATTCACGTGATCCATTCACCACCACGGTAATGCCCTTGCTCAGCCATTGATTGATTTCAGCGCCAATGCCGTAGCTGTTGCCGTGGCTGTGCCAATGCATGGCAAACAAGCCAGCCTGAATGCGGGCATTGAATTCAGCCTGCGACAGGGCAATGTGATTTTCACCCCCTGAATTGGCTGGTCGGGTGATGTAGCGGTGCGCAAACTGCACCATGGGCTGCCCGGCAAGCTGCGCACGGGCATGGGCCATGATGGAATCTTTCCCGCTTCCGCTGGGCCCCACCACATAAAGCAGGCGGTTAGACAAGCGAATGCTCCGCACTGGGTACTGGGTTGACTACGGGGTGCAGGTTGGCGAACTGTGCGCTGAATACGGGTTTGCCGGCCACCCACACGCGTTCTACTTGCGGCAAGTTATCGGGGTGGGCCACTGCAATCAAATCGGCCCGCTTGCCCACTGCAATTTGCCCGCGGTCATTCAGGCCTGCCGCGCGCGCGGGGTTCAATGTAACCAATGCCACGGCTTCGCTGATTGAAATACCCGCCAGTGCAGGCAAGGCCAAAGCCGCTGGTAGCAAGGCTGCAGGTGAGTAATCGCCACACAAACAATCGGCCACCTTGTTGATGACTGCATCGAGTGCGCGCATGGAACCCGATTGCGATTTGCCTCGCAGAATATTGGGCGCACCAAACAGGGTGGCCAGGCCTTTGGCTTTGGCTGCCTGCGCAGTTTCCAGATTGATTGGAAATTCGGAAATAACCGCACCCAGGCTGTGAACAATGCTGACCTTCTCAGGGCTGTCGTCGTCGTGGCTGGCAATGGAAACACCGTGGGCTTTTGCCACACTGGCCAATGCTTCCATGCGGGCCGTTGCACCCTGTGCTGCTTTCAATTTTTGTTGCAGTATGGCGTCGAATTCTTCATCGCTTTTTTTGTAGGTTTTGCCCAGGTAATTGCGATAGGCCTCCACGCTTTTGAACTGACCCTGACCAGGTGTATGGTCCATGAAAGAAATCAAATGTGCATCGCCATGCACCAGCAAATCGGTGAGCACTGGCACCGCAGTTTCGTCGGTGACTTCATAACGGGCGTGCACGCGATTGTCGACCAAGGCATACTTTTGCCAGGCATGCACGGCGCGAGCCAGTTCAGCCGCGAAGGTGTTGTTGCGCACCCCCAGCTCGTGATTGGCAAACGACAGGGAATGGTAAATGGTGGTGACACCGGCTGCGGCATTGCGCTTGTCGGCTTGTGCACAGGCAAAATTCACTGGAAAGTGCACACCCGGGCGTGGCTCCACTTCTTTTTCAAGTGCGTCGCAGTGCAAATCGACCAGACCAGGCATCAGCATGGCGCCTTTCAGGTCGATGGTTTGTGCGCCGCTTGTGGAATCAGGATCCAGGGCAGTAATCACCCCGTTTTCAATCAACACGGCCATGTTGTTTAATACACCGTGTGGCAGCACCACGCGGGCGTTGATTAAAAGTTGCTTGTTCATGCGTGTAACTCCAGTGTGTGTTTGGCCATGGCCAGTTCAACCACGTTGTCGGCCAGGCGTTCAACCAGTGCCGGGTGGTGAAAAATTGCCAACATGGCCACGCCTTGTTGTTTGATGCTGTTCAGTAAATCGACCACACGGTCGGTGGTGTCGGGGTCCAGGCTGGCCGTGGGCTCATCCAGCAACAACAAGCGTGGCTTGGCAATCAAACCACGGGCCAGGTTGACGCGCTGTTTTTCTCCACCCGAAAACGTGGCCGGTGGTACGTTCCACAGCCTTTCCGGCACATTCAGTGTGCTGAGTAATTCGCATGCCTTGTTGCGTGCACTGCTCGCGCTTTCGCCCTGCCGCACCAGTGGTGCTGCCACAATGTCAACAGCAGCCTTGCGCGGCAGGCAGTGCAGAAACTGGGTGACAAAACCAATGTCACGTTCGCGAAGCTGAAGCATTTCACTTTCGCTGGCACCGCTTAAATCGATGGTGCTGCCATCTTCTTGCGTAAAAAGCATGCTGCCGCTGCTGGGCAAATAGGTTCGGTATACGCACTTCAACACCGACGACTTGCCGGCGCCTGTGGGGCCCACCAAGGCGGTCAACTGCCCTGGCGTTGCGCTTAAATTCACCTGGCTGCACGAGGGTATTTGCGTACCCTGTTCATGCAAGGTGAAGTGCTTGCTGAGGTTTTGAATGTCAAGAATCGGATTCATGTGTATTGCCAACCTTTACAAGGCAGAAGCCACCAGGCGTTGCGTATACGCATGCTGGGGGTCTTCAAGAATTTGATCGGTCAGCCCGGTTTCAATCACGCGGCCGTACTTCATGACCATGGCCCGGCTGGTCAAAAGGCGGATCACGCCCAAATCGTGAGTCACCACTACCATGGCGGTTTTCAGTTCCTGCTGAATTTCAAGAATCAAGTCGAGAATTCGGGCTTGAACAGAAAGATCCAGACCTGTGGTGACTTCGTCGAGAAACAGCAGGGGCGGTTGTGTGGCCAGGGCTTTGGCAATTTGCACACGCTGCTGCATGCCACCTGAAAACTTCTTCGGTGAATCGTCTATACGGTCGGCCAGCACTTCGGTGCGGGACAGCAAATCGAGCGCGCGTTCGCGAATCGCCTTGTAGTTCACCAAGTCGCTCATCAACAGGCGCTCGGCAATATTCCCGCCAGCAGACACGTTGAAATTCAGGCCGAGGTGAGGGTTTTGGTACACCATACCGAAGCGGTGGTTGCGCAGCCAACGACGCTGTGCGGCGTTCAGATCGAACAGGTTCCACGCATGGTCATGCTCAAAAAATTGAGCTGAACCCCGGGTGGGTTCTTCATCGAAGAACAGGGTTTTCACCACGGTGGATTTACCACTGCCCGACTCGCCCATGATGCCCAGAATTTCACCCGGGTGAAGCTCGAAGCTGACATCGTGCGCCGCCACCACCGAGCCACACCAACTGCAAATATTGGTCTCTTGCTCGGGGCCTGTGGTCTCGATGCATTTGGAGCAACCACGGCCGTGAACTTTGCTTAAGCCTTGAACACTGAGAATTGGCTTCATGCATTGACCCCTTCAGCCTGATTCAACTTGAGCACCGCCAGTTGATCGTTGCAGTAATCGCTGTCAGAACATTGGTACTGACGCTCGCCCTGTTCACTGATCACCTCATCCAGAAAACTGTGTGTACAGCCACACCGCATGCAAGCATGGCGATTGCCCTGCGAATCCAGAAAGTTTTCCGTGCGGAACGGCACGTCTTCGAATGCCAAAGGCACTGCGCTTGTGTAAGGCGGCACTGCGTATATTTTCTTTTCGCGGCCAGCGCCCAGCAAAACCAGATTGGGGCAATGGTGCAAACGCGGCACGTCGTATCGCGGAATCGGGCTGGGATCGATGACGTAATGGCCATTGATTTTGGTTGGGTAGCGGTGCGAAATCGTGATCTCGTTGAACTGCACAATGTCTTCGTACAGCTTGGTCAACAGGCGCGAGTAATCACCCTCGCCGTGCATGGTTTTGCGTTTTTCTTCCGAAGGCTCAACCACCACCAGTGGGTCGGGGTAAGGCACTTGCAACACCAGCACCTGGTCTTCGCGCAACATCACCTCGGGTATGCGATGGCGCGATTGAATAATGGTGGCTTCCACAGTGCGCTCGGTGGTTGAAACACCGGGACAGGTCAGTTCTACAAAATGCCGCAGGTTCACTGCATTGACGGAATCGTCTGCGCCTTGATCGATTACTTTTAAATTGTCGTTTTGCCCGATCAGCGACAAGGTGAGCTGCAAGCCGCCGGTACCAAACCCACGCCCCATTGGCATTTCACGACTGGCGTAAGGTGTCTGGTAACCAGGAATGGCAATGGCCTTCAGAATGGTGCGGCGTACTTCACGCTTGGCATACTCATCCAGAAAACCAAAGTTGTAGGCAGTGCCCTCATGAAGGTCGCTGTCTGCCTCTTGCTCGTCAATCGCGGGCAGTTCATAGTGGCGCATCGTGCAGGTCTCCTCTTGCTTTCATCTGTGTGGCGCGCAGGCGGTCCATGTCACTTTGGAAGGTGACGTAGTGCGGCATTTTGTAGTGGTTGGCAAAACCCATGGAGTCCACACCATCGATGTGAAGCAGCACAAACTCCGGGTCTTCCGACGGGTTGGATGGGCCATCGCGCATGCCTTTTTGCAAGGCACGGTCCAGAATAGCCATGGAAATGGCCTTGGTTTCGTTGTGACCCAGGCAAGCGCCGTAACCCAGTGTAAAAGTGGGCAGTTCGCCCGGCTCGGCACCTTCGTACATGGCCACCACTTCGCATTCGGTGATCAGCACTTCGCCCGCCTCGGTGGGCTCTCCAGTGACCGGGTGGGGCAGCAACACGGGCAGATAGCCCACGCGCAGCTCGGCAATGGTGGGGTGAATGTCGCCATATCCCCGCATATTGGAATAAGCCATGGCCAGCAGTGAACCTGTTTCTGCACGCGCCATGGTCGCCAACGCAGCAGAGCGATTAACAGGAAACACCAAAGGTTCGCGCGTAATGTCGAACGCCTGTTCAGGCCTGTTTTTTGAAGCAGCACTGATTCCTGGAATCAGTCCTTCGGCGCGCAATGAATCGAGCACTTTGGGAAACGTGTCGGGCAGGCTTGTGTGGGCTGCATGGTTTTTCAAAAACCGGCGTGCCATGTTCTGAAACACCTCGGCGCTTTCATCCACCAGATCAAGGCGCATCAGGCGCAAAGCATAATCGGTTGTGGGGCCCAACATTTGGCCACCTGGAATGTCTTTGAACGCGCTGGAGATTCGGCGAATCAATCGCATATTGCCCGTGCTTTGAACCGGTGTTTCAAGCACGCGCGGTTTCGTCGAACGGTAGGCGCGCAACGCAAATGCGGCCTCCAGCGTATCGCCCTGCATTTGCTTGATGGCCAATGCAGCCAGACGCGGGTGGTACAAGCCACCTTCAGACACAATGCGACTGGTCAACAGGCGCAGCTGGTTTTCAATGGCATTCAGGCTGATTGGTGTGCCTTGTTCGCCTTCGGCGGTGCGCAGTGCCTCAAAAGCAAGTTCTGCACCTTCAATGGCTTTTGCGCCACCTTTAATGGCCACATAACCCATCAGAATTCTCCTTGAACTTGTGTGGTGCGTGGCAAGGCCACCACCTGGTTTTCACTGACCAGAATGAAATCCACACCGGTGGGAAATGCGGCATTCCAGAATGCTCTGCGTTGCAGCCAGGTCTCATTCAAGCCAGTCACGTGCAGTGTGTTTTCCTGCTCAATGCCGGGGCCTTTCAACACCATGGGGAGGGCCGCATCCGAGTTGTCAAAACCGTGCACCTGCAAAACTAGGGTGGCACCGTATTCGGGTTCTTCCAGCGTGCCCAGCATGGGCTGAAATGCCGGCGACTTACCGCCGTTGCAAACCACAAAATTTGCGTGGTCTGCCACAACCATTCTGGCCTCCAGCCGCATGCGAACATCCCCATTCAGCAAGGCATCGGGATCGGCCAAACCAACTTCGCCGTCAATCAAGGTGGCCAGCACCTGTTCCAGCGCTGGGCCTTGGCCATGCAGGTTTTGAATGCGGCCCGGATAGGCAAAAGCATTCATCAAGGCTTTGAAATTGAGCTGCTGCAGTTGAGGTGTGTAGGTTTTCAAAGCATCCGGATTTTCAAACATGCTCGTCCTCGTCCAGGGTGCTTAACAATGAAAAGTCCACCTTGGTGGCACTCAAATTGGCACGGCGAAGTGCCGCATCGGCCTGTACCTGGGTTGCGCCTACCTGCAGGCTGTGTTCAACCAGTTCCCAGCCGGGTAGTTGTGCCGCCAATACACCATCGAGAATTGCCATGGCGCGGGTCAGGCCCACACGGTCGTCCATGCAAATGGCCGCACCTTCTGCCACTTTGCCGTTCGGGCTGTGAATGCGGACATGCGCTTTGGTCACCGGAATTTCGCCCAGAAAATAAGCATCGCCCATGGCGCTGTCGCGCAGCTGTAGCAAGCCCAAACCTGCTTTCGGAATGTGAAGGTCGGTGATGGTGCAAGCGGCACTCACTTCTTTGGCCAAAGCCTTGATGCGTGCAGGCTCGCTGGCCTGCCACATGCGCAACCACTGGCTGCGGGGAATGTTGTTCGTCATGTCGCTTCCCTTAAATCAACTTGGCGCGAATGCGTGCCGACAATTGATCGAGCACAAACACGAAGATGAAAATTGCAATCAAAATGGTCATGACATGACCATACTGGAACAGATCAAATCGGCCTTTCAGTTCCTGACCAATACCGCCGGCACCCACCAAGCCAATTACAGTGGCCATGCGCAAATTGCGATCCAGAATGTAGGCGGTGTAGGCGATGTACTGTGGAAACACTTGTGGAATCACGCCGTACCACAAGGTTTTCAACTTGCCGGAACCAATCGCCTCGAGCGCTTCCTGAGGTTTACGGTCTGCATTTTCAATGTCTTCTGCGTAAAACTTGCCCAAAAAACCCGCTGCATGAAAACCCAGGGCCAGTACCCCGGCGATAGGGCCGAACCCGTAAGCCAGCACCAAAAAAAGCGCCACAATGAGTTCGGGCATTGATCGCAACAAACTGATCAGGCCACGTGTTGCGGTGTATGTGAATTTGTTGGGGCTGTAATTCACCGCCGCGAAATAAGCCAGTGGGATGGACAGCACCACTGAAATAATCGTGCCCCAAAACGCAATTTCCAGTGTTTGAATCATTTTCACAAACACGTCCCACACATAACCCAGTGGGCGCACCAGCACCTCTCGGGTTTCTGTCACGCTTTCCATTTCCAGCGTGTCGGTGTTCATGCGTTGCGTGGTAACTTCCTGCGTTTCGATGTAGGCCAGAGCAGGTAAATCCTCACGGTCCAATTCGGGCATTCGATTGGTTTCTTCTTGCGTGGCCACCACGGGTGGCCACATCACCTCACCCACACGGGAGAAGCCGCGCACCACTTGGGAATCGTCGTTGAATCCCATCAAATTGCCAAAAGCCTGGCTGGTCATGCTGACCATTTTGTCCATCTCGGTGCGGTGGCCGGTCACCAACAACAAAGCGAACACACAAATTAAAATCAACAGGTGTTTGGCGCTGTAGGGGGCTTCAAGCCGCCAACGCAGCTCCGTACCCGGGGGCGGCATGGGAATGGGTTTGCTACTCATGGTTGTTTTTCCGTATGGGGTATTCAAGCAGTGGCCAGGCGCAAACCCGGAACTTGCAATTCAATTTCTTCATCATCGGCAGGGGTGTCTTCCCAACGCGCGCCGTGGTACAGGTCGTTCACTTTGGCATCGGTAAATTCGGCCGGGGTGCCATCAAACACCACCTTGCCGTTGCGCATGCCCACAATTCGATCGCCAAACTCACGTGCCAAATCCACTTGGTGCAAGCTGCACAACACCGTGGCACCGCGCTCGCGTGCAGCGTCCCGAATCAGGCCAAGGATGTCGGCAGAAATTTTCGGATCCAGACTGGCCACGGGTTCATCGGCCAATACCACTTCGGGATCCAGCATGAAGGCGCGGGCAATGCCCACGCGCTGCTGCTGCCCGCCCGACAAATCGCCTGCACGGCGGGTCAGGTGTTCAGGCCTTAAGCCGACTTGCTCAACCAGTGCGCACGCCTTGTCGCGTTGTTCAGGTTCAAACCAACCCGACAATGCACGCGCCATGCTGACCTTGGGCAACATACCTGCCAACACATTGGAGGCCACGCTTAAACGGGGCGACAAATTGAAGTGCTGGTGAATCATGGCCACACGTTGGCGCAACATTTTTTCCGTACTTGAGTTCAACACCTCGCCATCAATTTTCACAAAACCCTCTGTGGGCTTGACCAAGCCGTTGACTGCACGCAGCAAAGTGGATTTGCCTGCGCCTGAAGGGCCGAGAATGACGCAAAACTGACCTTTTGGAATCTGCAAGGAAATATTGCTCAGTGCATGCGTGCCATCGACCCACTGCTTGGAAATGGTGTTGAACTCAATCATGGTGTACTCCTTTATCGCTTGCTGGCCTTGGCCATCAGGTCTTGCTTCACGTTCTCGGTAACCAGGTCGAACAACTTGCCGGCGTTGGCCATGTCTTCTTCGCTCACCTTCGAGGTGTAAGCATCCACACGCGTGCCGCCGTAACCGCGGATTTGGTCTTTGGTAATGCCGGGCATGGTGTGCACGGTGTCAAATGCGGTGCGAAGCTTGGCCTTCACATCGGCATTCACCTTCGGGTGAATGGCCAGTGGCGGGTAAGGAATGGGCGCGCTTTTGGCGACCACCTTAAATTTGTTGGGGTCGATGGCCTTGGCGTTCACCGCTTTTTCGAATGAATCAAAAGAAGCACCACCCACATCGGAAAGACCTTCATTCAAGGCATTCAACACATTGGCGTGGCTGCCCGCCATGTTCACGGTTTTCGCATCCAACCAAGGCTTCACGCCACCTTGCATCATCATGGCCACTGGCACGTTAAAGCTTGAAGTACTGTTCACATCACCCAGCGCAATGCGTTTTCCTTTGATGTCGGTGATGCTGTTCACATTGGCGTCTTTGCGCGCGAAAATGCCGCTGTAGTACACCGATCCACCGCCACGTACAGCGAGTGCCAACAACTCGGCGCAACCGCGTGCCTTGGCTTGCAGGTAAGTGGCTGGGCCATAAAAGGCAATGTCGGCCGCGCCACTGCACATGGCCTCTACAGCAGCGGAATAGCTTTGCCCCACCTTGATGTCAAAGTTGATGCCAGTGGCCTGTGTAATTGCGCTGAACACGGGTTGGAAATCTTTTTTGGTGCCGTCTTCAGTGCCGCCATCGGCGGGAATCAAAACCACGCGCAGGGGTTTGTTGGCGCTGCCGTCGTTTTGAACCTGGGCCATGGCCAAGCCAGGTGCAAAGGTTGCTGCAACAGCCAGCGCGGTGAGTGTTTTCAGGGTGTTGCGTTTTGAAATCATGAAAGTTCTCCGGGTTCGATAAGGAGTGATTAAGGATTAATGCGCAGTTGAATTCGATCCGCGCGGAATCGCGTGATGGCGTACTCCACGGGTTCACCGGTTTTGCTACACAGGTTCAGGCTTTTCACGCGAAGCACTGGGCGGTTTTGCGGCATGCTTAACAGCCGTGCGTCATCGCCTTGGGGCAACACGGAAGTCACCAAACTTTCCGTGCGGCGTGGCGTGCAGCCGTACTCTTTTTTCAGCAGGGCATGCAGCGACCCGCCCTCGTACAGGTTTTCAAGATTCGGAAATCTTGCGGCGGGCAAAAAATGTGAAATCACACACAGCGGGCGCCCTTCACCAGTGCGGACAGATTCAATCCACACCACTGGGTCGGCCACTGCGATATTCAAACGCTCGGCGACACGATGAATAGCGGGAATCACTTGCCGTTTGTGAACAATGTCCTCGGCCTGCATGCCATGCGCCGCCAGGTTCTCGGTAAACCGGGTGCCCTGCCCAATTTGGTAATCAAGATAGGTGTCGAGCACAAAAACGCCCTTGCCATGGCGACGCTCCAGAAGACCCGAATCAACCAGTTCATCAATGGCACGGCGCAGGGTATGGCGGTTGACGCCGTAGTTTTTTGCCAGCTCGCCCTCGGCGGGCAAACCATCACCGGGTTGGTAGTTGCGCAGCACTTCCTGCTCCAGTTGGCGGGCAATCTGGAAGTAAAGGGCTTCACCGGTATCTCGGGCAAGGGCGTACAGGGTCATGGCAGTGATCTAGACATGTAGACAATGCACGCAGTGTACGAAGAGGCTGTGAAGTTTTTATGACGCTGGCTGTAACAAGCCGAAGCAAGGGCGTAGAACTACGCCGAAAGGCCCATGAAACGGACCTTCCGAAGATTATTTAAATTATTGTGACTCAAGATTTATTGGATGCACTGCTGCTTTCCACCAGGCGCGGTTGCTCATCACGGGGCCATTCAAAACTGTAAAAACCCTGCTTGCCATTGATGGTGTAATCAAACTGGCCACTGATGGCACGGGGCTTCATTTCCAGATTGAACACGCACTGGTTGGGGGCTTCACAACCGTGCTGGCTCACCAGGGTGCTAACTTCGGGATCGATCAACGGCGCAGTGTGCAAGCCCTGTGGGGTCATGAAATACACCCCGGCGTTGTTGCCGCAGTGGTTTTCTATCAGGGTATGGCCGACGCCCTCAAACCGGAATTCGCAATTGTTTTTCGATGCGTACGACAGTACCTGCTGGGCCGCCGCTTTTTCCTGGCAGGAAGAGACACCAAACAAAGTGAGTGCGGTGACGACCATCAAACTGAACAACACAAAAAGAAATTTACTGGCTTTGCCCAGAAACGAGCCCTGCCGTCGATTTGAATCGAACGACAGGGAGCGCGACCTGCTGCGTTGGTTGAACATGGCTGGTGACCTTCTGTGAGTGAGGTTGGGATATTGGCAATGAAGCTGCCCTTTCCCAACGTCTCAACTCCACCAGCGTTTACACAGAACAAACAGTTATTTTTCCCTTTTCAGAGTTTGTTTACGCCGCATGAGCAGGAACACTGCTGGCACCACGAACATCGACAACAAAGGTGCGCTGATCATACCGCCTACCATGGGTGCGGCAATGCGCTGCATGACCTCACTTCCTGTACCGGTACCCCACATAATGGGTATCAGCCCGGCAAGAATGGTGAGCACGGTCATGGCTTTGGGGCGCACCCGCAGCACAGCGCCTTCGCGGATCGCATCCAGCAAATCGCCCTCTTCAGTGTTTCCCCGTTTAACGCGGTTGGCCCAGCTTTGATTCAAATAAAGCAGCATGATGACGCCGAATTCAGCCGCCACACCCGCCAGTGCAATAAAGCCCACAGCACCCGCCACTGACAAATTGAACTCAAGAAGCCACAGCAGCCATGCGCCACCAATCAGTGCAAAAGGCAGAGTGGCCATGATCAGCAAGGCTTCATCCACTTGCTTGAAGGTCATGTACAACAGCACAAATATGATCAGCAAAGTGAATGGCACCACCAATTTTAATTTCTCGGTGGCACGCTCCAGGTATTCAAACTGCCCCGACCATGAAATGGAATAGCCGGCCGGCAGCTTTACTTGCTCAGCTACGACACGTTGCATGTCCAGCACGGCAGAACGCAAATCGCGCCCGCGAATATCAATGTACACATAGCCAGCCAGGCGGGAGTTTTCGCTGCGCAACATGGGTGGCCCATCGGTGATGCTGATTTTGGCCACATCACTCAACACAATGCGCTGGCCTGAACCGGTGTAAATTGGCAAGGCACGCAGGCGGGTCAGCGAATCGCGCAATTCACGCGGGTAGCGCACATTGATGGGAAAACGCTGCAAACCTTCCACTGTTTCACCAATGTTCATGCCACCCACTGCGCTTGAGATAATCGATTGAATGTCAGATATATTCATGCCGTAGCGCGCAGCCAAGTCACGGTCAATGTCCACATCCACATAACGCCCACCGGTAAGGCGTTCGGCGAACGCGCTGCTGACCCCATCCATGTTTTTCACCGCTTGCTCGATGCTCACGGCCACATCGTTGATGGTGCCCAGGTTTGGGCCGGTCACCTTCACACCCACCGGGCTTTTGATGCCTGTGGCCAGCATGTCGATGCGATTGCGTATGGGCGGCACCCAAATATTCGTTAAGCCGGGTACCCGTACAATTTTGTCGAGTTCATCAACCAGCATGTCGGCAGTCATGCCATCTCGCCATTCGCTTTTGGGTTTGAACTGAATGGTGGTTTCAAACATCTCCATGGGTGCGGGGTCAGTGGCTGTCTCTGCGCGGCCAGCCTTGCCGTACACACTTTCTACTTCAGGCAGGGTTTTGATTAAGCGGTCAGTTTGCTGCAGCAACTCGGCAGCCTTGCCTGCCGACAGGCCCGGTAAAGCGGTGGGCATGTAAAGCAAATCGCCTTCATCAAGCGGCGGCATGAATTCAGTGCCCAGCTGGCTTAAGGGGTAAAAGCTGAGGCCCAGTAACACCATGGCCACCGCCACCGTAGTTTTTGGAAACTTCAACACGGCATCAAGCGCGGGGCGATAAGCTGCAATCAAACCCCGGTTGATGGGGTTGGCTGTTTCACTTGGAATTTTGCCGCGAATCAAGTAGCCCATCAACACCGGAATCAGCGTAATGGCCAGGCCCGCAGAGGCCGCCATGGCATAGGTTTTGGTGTAGGCCAGGGGCGCAAACAAGCGCCCTTCCTGAGCTTCCAGTGTGAACACCGGAATGAAGCTGAGCGTGATCACCAGCAAGGAGGAAAACAATGCAGGGCCAACTTCGACCGCAGCATCGCCAATAACCTGCCAACGCGCTGCACCTTCAAGTTTTTGGCCCGGGTTGTCGTGCTCCCACTGTTCAAGGTGCTTGTGCGCGTTTTCAATCATGACCAGTGCAGCGTCCACCATGGCACCAATGGCGATTGCAATGCCGCCCAACGACATCACATTGGCATTCACCCCTTGCTGCTCCATCACAATGAAGGACACCAACACGCCCAAAGGCAGGGAGACAATCGCCACAAAGGCCGAGCGAAAGTGCAACAGAAACACAAAACACACCAGCGCTACCACAATGAATTCTTCAAGCAGTTTGAAACTGAGGTTGTCGATTGCATTGTTGATCAGTGTAGAGCGGTCGTACACCTCCACCACCTCCACGCCTTCAGGCAAACCCAGTTTCAGGCTTTCCAGCTTGGCCTTCACCGCTTCAATGGTGTTCAGAGCATTTTTACCCGAACGCATCACCACAATGCCGCCCACGGACTCGCCACTGCCATTTAATTCGCCGATGCCACGGCGCATTTCAGGGCCGATCTGGATGCGGGCTACATCTGCCAGCTGCACAGCAATGCCGGTGTCACTGCTTTTTAGGGGAACAGAACGAAAATCGTCCAGATTCTCCAGGTACCCGGTGGCGCGCACCATGTATTCGGCTTCACCCAGTTCAATCACCGAGCCACCCGCTTCCTGATTGGCGTTGTTAATTGCCATGACCACTTCATCGAGCGTAATGCCGTAGCCCGCCAACTTTTGAGGGTCGAGCACCACCTGGTACTGCTTCACGAAACCGCCTACTGAGGCCACTTCGGCAACGTCTTCCACGGTTTTCAATTCATAGCGCAGAAACCAGTCTTGCAAAGCCCGCAGTTGCGACACATCCAGGTTGCCGGTGGTGTCTTGCAGGGCGTATTGGTAAATCCAGCCCACGCCTGTGGCATCTGGCCCCAAGGCGCTTTTGGCACCAGCTGGAAGGCTGCTTTGCGCCTGGTTTAAATACTCCAGTACCCGCGAACGCGCCCAGTACAAGTCCACACCATCTTCAAAAATAATGTAGACAAAACTGTCGCCAAAAAACGAGAAGCCGCGCACGTCTTTCGCGCCGGGCACGGAAAGCATGGTGGTGGTAAGCGGGTAGGTCACCTGATTTTCAATAATTTGAGGGGCCTGCCCCGGAAAGCTGGTGCGCACAATCACCTGCACATCGGATAAATCGGGCAGCGCATCAAGCGGGGTTTTGTAGACCGACACCACACCCCAGGCACTGATCATGAGTGTTGCGATCAACACCAGCAAACGGTTTGCAATGGACCAGCGAATAATGAAAGCAATCATGGTTGCTCTCCGGTATTCAAACGCGCTTCAAGCCCTCGCAAACTGGCTTCAGAGTCAATCAGGAACTGACCAGAAAGCACCACCTCCTGGCCGGGTTGCAGGCCTTCCAGCACCTCGGTTTTTCCATCAAATTCAATGCCAGTTTTGATTTCAACTGGCGTGAAGCGGCCTTCCTCATTGGCCAACATGACCACCGCACGGCGGCCGGTTTGTATTACTGCCTCCGAAGGAACAATCAATGTTTCTGGTCGGCTTGAATCCATGAAACGGGTTTGTACAAACATGCCGGGCAGCAGTTTCTGCTCCGGATTCTTCAACACAATGCGGGCCAACACGGTGCGGGTATTGCTGTTCAACTGCGGCAGCACAGCCTGCACCGTGCCCTCAAAACTACGCCCTGGCACAGCTTGGGCCTTGGCCACTACATTGACACCAGGCCGCACGTAAACGGCCTGCCCCTCGGGCACCTCGGCTTGCACCCACACGGTGGACAGTCCGTTGATTTCCATCAGGGTCATGCCGGGCTGCACTGTCATGCCTTCACGCACCATCAGCTCAGTGATCACACCGCTGCGGGGTGCAACAATGGCCACACGGGGTTGTGTTCGCCCACTTTGCTCAACCTGCCGAATTTGTGCATTGCTCATGCCCACTTGCAACATGCGCTGTCGCGCAGCATCAACCAAGGGCTGCAAGTTCTCACCTTTCATTTTTTGCAGTGACAAGAATTCCTCTTGCGCGGCAATCCAGTCGGGTACATACACCGTCAACAGGGTTTGGCCTTGTTGGACCGAATCGAGTGTGGCAGTCACATTCAGCTTTTCCACGTAACCCATGGCACGGGATTGAATCACCACCCGCTCACGCTCGTTCCACTGCACAGAGCCACTGGCGCTGATTTCAGGGGCCAACATACCCATGGCCACCGCCGCTGTGCGTATGCCCAGGTTTTGCTGAATGCGCGGACTTACCTTCACGCTGCTGTTGTCGGCTGAATCGGCGCCTGAGTACGCGGGCACCAGCATCATGTCCATGAAGGGGCTTTTGCCGGGTGAATCAAATTTGCGACCTGGCACCATGGGGTCGTGGTAATACTGCACGGCCAGCCCGGTTTCAGGATCAACATCACCAGCCTTGATACCGCTTTCCATGTGTCTGCGGGTGGCGGCTTCACCTTGCGGAATGTTCCAGGTGGAGGGGTCTACCTTCCCACCATCTAAACCACCCTCAACGGCGCCACCCTCAACTGCGCCACCCTCATTTGCACCACCAATAGGGGCCGACATCATTTCCATGCCCTGGTTCATGCCCAGTGCCCACAAACCATAACCCCCGCCAGCCAGCGCTGCCAATGCGAACACGCCAACTGCAATATGCGTCTTTTTCATTGTTGTACCTCTACAGGAATCAGGTATTCCAGTTGCGCCCAAAGTTGAGCGGTGTCCATTTGAATGCGCAGTTTTTCCATGCGCATGTCGATCTCCATTCGGCGCGCAGCCAACACCTCGGCCAAATTACCCGTGGCCCCTTGGTAAGCTGCAAGCGCAGCTTGCGTGCGCTGTTGGGTCAGCGGAATCAGGCTGCGATCAAAGTCGCCGATTCGCTTCAAATTGCTTTTCCAGGTTTGCTGCCAGCGTTGTGTTTGCACCAAGTGTTCGCGGTGCAGTTCAATGCGCTCCGCCTTTGCTTTGGCGGCCATGGCGTTGGCTGAGGCCAGTGCCTGGTTCTGCCGGTTGTCCTGGTCCACAAACAGCGGGCGTGACGCGCCAAATGACAGCATTTCCGAGAACTCGGGCCCACGTCCGGCATACATCACCGACAAGGTCCAGTCTGCTGACTTTTCCTGTTGCTTTACTTGAACCTCGGCAAGTGCAGTGGCTTCGGCTTTTTCAAGAGCCAACACCTCGGGGTGACGGTGAAGCCTTTCAAACAGGTCTGATGCCTGCAAGCGCGATTGCGTCAAGTCCACAGGGCCAGCAAGGGTTGCATCGGCTTGCTCACCCACCCAGCGCTGCAGTTCCGCTTGAGCATTGTCCAGCAAGGTTTGTGTGTCCTGAATTTTCAGGTCCATCAAACCCAGTTCTGTACGTGCCGCAAACACATCGGTTTGCGCAGTCTTGCCTGACCGGTACTGGGCATCGGCAGCCTCAATTTGCAACGCCAGTTCATTGCGCTGCGATTGCAGCAGAACCAACATTTCCTGTAGATAAAAGCGGTCCAGATACGCCTGCGCTGTGGCGGTGCGCAGTTTACTCAATGCCTGAAACTTTCCGGCTTGAGCAAACTCGGCGCTTTTGTTGAACACGTTGGCCTGAGCGTTGCGCTTGTCCTTGCGGGTAAATGTTTGGGAAACACCTACCCCCCGCATGGTCATGAAATCAGCCGCGAGGCTGAACTGGTCTGGCCCGTTGGCAGGAATGTTGATTACTTCCAGGTTCAACATGGGATCGGGCAGTTCACCTGCGGCAATCGCCTGGCTTTGTGCCGCTTTCGTGGCTGCGTCTTGTGCACGCAGTGCCTCTGATCGCTGCTCTGCCAAGGCAAGGGCTTTCGACAGGCTCAACACCCCTCGCTCTTGCTGAGTCAACGCCTGTGCCAAGGTGTACTCGGTGGTGGCTGTATCTTGGGCCATGACATTGCCCATGAAAAATACTGCCGCCAAAGCCACTGCAACCAACGCCAATTTAATAAAGGTTGTTTTGCCCAACATGGGGGCCTCCTGCATGGTGTTCAAACCATGAGAAAAACGATAGAAACCGCAAGCAGTCAAGCATTGCGGCAGTTCGGGGGTTTCAACAGAAGTCAGGCCCGGGGCGGGCGATCGAGAGGAATTTGAAGCTGGGAGAGCAGCAGTGTTTTCACTGTTGGCACGTGCACGGGTGAAACACCCTGAGAGTCGAGAATTACTGCCTCATAGGCCAGCGAAGGAACCACACAACACACGGGCGAGCCTGCAAAACAACCTTCCTCCACATGTTGCGCCATCTCGTCCATTATGGCTGATGGCGTAGTGTCCGATTGCAATGCATCCATCTCGGCGCAGCATGGCAACGCGTGCGCCAGGCTTTGAAAAAGCAGCGCAAACAACAATGCAGCGTGGATCAGCGATTGACGGATCATGTGAATTTCAATGGTAAGTGCTCTCAAAAGGTAGCACACAGTCGATAAGCACAACAAGGAATTTACGTTCATTGCCCATTACAAATTTGTAATGCAACTTAAAGCATCTGCTCATTCGTCCCTGCGTAATCAAAAGCATCGACCTCAGTAATGGCGATACAAGCGAATGAACCGGTGAAGGGTTGGTATCAATTTGACACCAATTTCGGCACAATTGATTAATCACCTCAATTGTTTTTCAGCATCTCGAAGTTTTTCTTTGGCCTCTAAATAACCTGTTTTAAAAACCCAATGACGGTCATTCAGACCCAGTTGACCAACATTGGTTAATTGAGGCGCAATGATCATTGTTGCCATTGGCATCTCAAGTTCTTTGATCCGAAAACTCGAGATCAAAAAGGTTTGAAACATCAAATCGGTCAGCGTAAAAACTTCTGCAAGTTCGGGTGGATACACCACATCCACGGCAAGAATGGGTAGCTTGCTCAAGCGCTGCGCCGGGCCAATGGGTAGTGGCGAACTGGCCTGACCATCGATGTAAAGACGCCCATTGATTGAGGGTGGTGTGAAGATACCCGGAATTGTTGAAGACGCCCGCACAGCCTGAGTAACATCACCCGCATTGAAAACTACGGGACGACCGGTTTCCAGATCAGTGGCCACGATGGCAACTGGTTTTAAGAGAACTTCAAACGTTTGAACGCCAAAATCACGACGCAATTGTCGTTCGAGAAACTGGCCAGAGAACACCCCTGCCTCGCCCTTCAAAACTGGCTGCCCCAGGTTGGGCAACACAGGTACAAACAGATCCCGGCTACTTAGTGAATCAGCACGTTGCATCATTTGATCGGCTGTATAACCCAAACCCCAGTAAGCGGCCACCACAGCGCCAGCGCTGGTACCAATCACCATTCTGGGCTCAAGCCCCTGTTCCTCAAGGGCCTTTAGAACTCCGATGTGCGCAAAGCCCCGAACACCGCCGCCGGAAAGAACCAATATGAAACCCTTCTCGAATTTCTGAGTGTAGGCGGCACGCTCGGCGCTAAACCAAGGTTCTCCCTTCACCGCAACAGTTGGTTTGTGACTTTCCGGCTGAATAAAATTTCCGATTGTTTGACAGGCGCAAAGCACCATTGCTGAACCAAGCAAACTCAGCATTAAACCCACTTTGCCCGCGATAACGGACCCAGCGGGAAATCCAGATTTGTTTTGCAATGGCGCTTCTCCTGATTACTGTTTCTTCTCGATGTGCGTGATATTCATGTTTTGATCCACGGCGAACAGAACATTATCGCCTTTGTTCAGGCCTTCCAGTTGTGCCGCCTCTTTGGCCGAGAAAACCATGGTCATTGGAGGCATTTGAAGATTCTTGATTTCGCCATGCTTCAATGTGACCTTACCTGTCTTCGGATCAATTTTTTTCACCTCGCCCTGTGTCATTTCCATGGTTTCCACAGATTTCTGCTCGGTGGCTTTGCCAGCATGGGCACCGTGATCTCCCGCGGCAAAAACCGAAGTCGAAATTGACAATGCAAAGATAGAAGCGATTTTGATTAATTGGGTTTTCATGATTTTTCCTTTTCAGTGTTAACAATGATTATTGGCTTATTTACCTACTCGCAACGGCCCACGCATGCCAGCGTCAAAGTGGCCAGCAATCAGGCAGGCAAACTCAAACTCGCCACTTCGGTTAAAGGTCCAGACCATTTCCGTGGTTTTCCCCGGCGCCACATGCGCCATGTAGGGTTCATCATGCTCCATATTTGGAAATTTCTTCATTAAGTCGGCATGCTCCAGGTTCTTGTCTTTTGTCCCAAGCACAAATTCGTGCATCAGTTTTCCTTCGTTTTTCACAACAAATTTCACTGTTTCACCTTCCTTGAACTGCATTGAAGAAGGCTCAAAGCGCATGCTGTCGGACATCACCACTTTGACCGTTCGGTTTGCCTTGGCCGGCGTGCCAGCAATGCCCCAAGCGGTTTGCTCAAGAACTGGCTGTGCAGTGGAATTGGGCTTTTTGTGCTCCTCAGTGCCGTGCGCCAATACGGCTACCGGCAACAAAAGCCCAGCGCCAAGCAACAACGATAGAGAATAATTTGCGAATGTTTTTTTCATGCTTAATTCCTTAGTGGTCCGAATGGGCTTTAGGTTTTCTGACCTTCAACTTGATTGTTTCCTGAGGTCGATTGCTGGACTTCATGGCGGGGCCAACAACACCTGAAATTCCCGACTGCTCACCAACATCAATTCGACTGTGAAATTCAGACTTGGCTTTAGTTCGAATTAGCAAGACGACGCTCTTCTAGAGTTTGGCTTTGCAATTCACGCAGCACCTCCTGACGGGATTTTCCAGAGCGTGAGTTGCCCCAATCACCATGTGTGGTCCCATCACCGCTGGCTTCAGAACCGATGATGTTTGCGCGGTAGCCGCGAAATCCCTTGCTGGCATGTGACGCAGATTTCGCTGGATCTTTGTATCCCAGATGGGGTTCATACACCGCATCGCCTTTGCCGGGGTGGAAGGCAGCATCGGCAAGTGCCACTGCAGGTGCAGCAATCGCGAAGGTGGTAATCAGAACAGCGGCGATTTTAATATTTTTCATGATGATCTCCTGATTGACTCGAATTGGAGGGTTGTTTTCTAAACCCATGCCTTCAGTCTAGTCAGGGGCACCTGTCAGCCACCTTCCCGGTACATTACAAATATGTAATCTTCACCAAATTCGGGGTGGTTATACTGTGCTTCGGTGCACCAAATGAAGACAATTCAATGAAACTGCTTTTGATCGAAGACGACCTGCGGCTGGCCGATTACCTGAAGAAGGGACTGACCGAAGAAGGTTTCGTTGTCGATTTGGCACGCAACGGGATTGACGGTTTGCATTTGGCCACCCAAGGCCTTTACGACGTGATCATTCTTGATGGCATGTTGCCCGACATTGATGGTTTGGCGGTATTAAGTGCGTTACGCCAATCCAAAAGTATTCCGGTACTGATGCTTACCGCCCGCGCCATGGTTGAAGACAGGGTGAGCGGCCTGAAGGCCGGTGCAGATGACTACCTGGTGAAACCCTTTGCGTTTGCCGAGCTGGTGGCCAGGCTTCACGCCCTGGGGCGCCGAACTTCAACAGTTGCAGCAGAAAGCCAAACCACCGTATTGACCTTGCTGGACCTGGAGTTGGATGCGGTGCGCCGCACGGCCAAACGCGGCGGCAAGGATTTGCGGCTAACGGCCAAAGAATTTTCATTGCTGTGGCTGCTGCTTCGCCGCAAAGGAGAAGTGATTAGCCGCACCGAAATTGCAGAACTGATTTGGGACATGCATTTTGACAGCGAAACCAATGTGATCGATGTGGCCATTCGCAGGTTGAGGATCAAGCTGGACGACCCTTACGAAATTCCGCTGCTTCATACCATTCGGGGCATGGGGTATGTTCTTGAGATTCGGGCGCAGGGCAAGGAGTGACCGTGAAATCAATTTCCAGAGCCACCATCGGTTTGACCAGCTCCGTCAGTGTACTGGGCGTGGTTTTACTCGCAGTGCTTGTGTATTGCTGCATCCACTTTTGGCAGGCCAAGCAACAGGAAGAAACCGCCAACCGCGCGCTTCATGCAGTTGAACACCTTTTACTAAAACCTACTGCCGAATATTCACCCGAAGACGTGAAACATGGCCTGGAAGAAGTGTTGGGAGGGCAAGGTCGAACCCAAGCCCGCGTTGTTGACAGCCAGGGCAATCGCATGTTCGGTCCAGAGGTGTTCTTCAACGGAGAGGGATCTGTTCGGGAATTCTCTCAAGTGTTTGAAACCGAACTTCCCCAACTGCAAGCCAAACGGGTTGAACTGGCGGTAAGCACCGTAGACGACGAACGTTTTCTGAACTTCATTTCAGGAATTTTTGCATCGTCCATCGTGTTGTGGATCCTGGTGTCGGTGTTGATCAGTATGCGACTGATTCGCCTGGTTTTGCGCCCCATCAATCGACTGACAGAACGCATTCACAATTTGGGGCCACGCTCGCTTGATGTTGTGCTGGACGACCA